>CAIZGR010000203.1 GCA_903932535.1 uncultured Hyphomicrobiales bacterium
TCTCGATCATGCTGTGGATGCCCTCCTGGGGCGGCATGATCAACGGCCTGCTGACGCTCTCGGGCGCCTGGGACAAGCTGCGCACCGACCCCGTCCTGCGCATGCTGGTCGTGTCGGTCGCCTTCTACGGCATGTCGACCTTCGAAGGCCCGGCGATGTCGATCAAGACGGTCAACTCGCTGTCGCACTACACCGACTGGACCGTCGGCCACGTGCACTCGGGCGCGCTCGGCTGGGTCGCCTTCGTCTCGTTCGGCGCCCTCTACTGCCTCGTCCCGTGGCTGTGGAACAAGAAGGAGCTGTACTCGCTCAAGCTCGTCAACTGGCACTTCTGGATCGCGACCCTCGGAATCGTGCTCTACATCACCTCGATGTGGGTGTCGGGCATCCTCCAGGGCCTGATGTGGCGCAGCTACACCCCGCAGGGCTATCTCGAATATTCGTTCATCGAGACGGTCGCGGCGATGCATCCGTTCTATGTGATCCGCGCGCTCGGCGGCTTCCTGTTCCTGACCGGCTACTGCCTGATGCTGTATAACGTCTACATGACGATCACGGCGTCCGAGGCGGCGGCGCCGGCGGCGCAGCCTTCTCTCCAGCCCGCGGAATGAGGATCTTCAGACCATGACCAGCTCAACGCAGGCGCACCATGGCGGGTCGCTCCTCTCCAAGCATCACATCCTGGAAAGGAACCCGATCCTCCTCGTCATCGGCATTCTCATCATGGTCGCCATCGGCGGTCTGGTCGAGATCGTCCCGCTCTTCTACCTGAAGAGCACGATCGAAGCCGTGGAGGGAATGAGACCTTACACGCCGCTCGAGCTAGCGGGCCGCAACATCTACGTGCGCGAAGGCTGCTACCTTTGCCACAGCCAGATGATCCGCTCGCTGCGCGACGAGGTCGAGCGCTACGGCCACTTCTCGCTCGCGGCCGAGAGCATGTACGACCATCCGTTCCAGTGGGGGTCGAAGCGCAACGGCCCGGACATCGCCCGAGTCGGCGGCAAGTACACCGACTCCTGGCACGTCGCCCATCTGACGAACCCGCGATCGGTCGTTCCGCAGTCGATCATGCCGTCCTACGGCTTCCTGTTTGAAACGCCGCTCGACACGCGGGCGCTCGTCGCCAACGTCGCGACCAACCGCGAGGTCGGCGTGCCCTACACGGACGATCAGATGGCCAACGTCATGAACGACCTCAAGGCTCAGGTGAACCCGGACACGCCCGAGGCGGCGGCGCTCATCAAGCGCTATCCCAAGGCGGTCGTGCGCAAGTTCTATCCCGGTTCGCCCGAGGTCACCGAAGGCGACGCCGTGATCGCCTACCTGCAGATGCTCGGCACGCTCGTCGACTTCAAGCAGTTCGACGACAAAGCCAACCTGCGCTGACCGTCTGGAGGACGCCCATGTCGACGACCTACGAATGGCTCGCGCAGTTCGCGCAATCGGCCGGCACCATCTACTGTTTCATGTTTTTCCTCGCGACGCTCGTCTACGCCCTTTGGCCCAAGAACAGCGTGCGGTTCCATGACGCGGCCCGCATGCCGCTGCGGGAGGATTGAGCCATGAGCGAACCGGTTCAACTGGACAAAGTCTCCGGCCAGACGACCACAGGCCACGAGTGGGACGGGATTCGCGAGCTGAACACGCCGCTGCCGCGCTGGTGGCTTTGGGTTTTCTACGCTTGCATCGCCTTCTCGTTCGTGTACTGGATCTTCTATCCGGCTTGGCCGACGACCAGCAGCTTCACGAGCGGCGTCCTGGGCCAAACCAACCGTACAGCGGCGCTCGCGGACATTGCGGCGGCGCAGGCGGTGCGCGCCCAGATGGCGGCCGGCCTGGAAAAGGCGAGCCTTGCCCAGATCGCCGGCGATCCCAAGCTGCTCGAGCTGGCGCTCGCGCAAGGCAAGGCGGCCTTCGGCGACAACTGCTCGCCGTGCCACGGCTCGGGCGGGCAGGGCCAGAAGGGCTATCCCAACCTGACCGCCGGACGCTGGCTCTGGGGCGGGACTCTGGACCAGATCCAGGCCACCATCACCCACGGCATCCGCGCGCCGAACGACGCCGACACCCATGCCAGCGCCATGCCCTCCTTCGGCAAGGACGGCATCCTGAAACCGGAAGAGATTCGTCAGGTCGCCAATTACGTGCGCACCATCGACGGCGTCGAGCCGGAGCAGGGCGTCGACGTCGCCGCCGGCAAGAAAATCTTTCTCGACAATTGTGCGGCTTGCCACGGAGAGGACGGCAAAGGTAACATCGAGATGGGTTCCGCCAACCTGACCACCAAGGTCTGGCAGTACGGAAACGACATCAGCGACCTGATTTATACGATAACCTACGCCCGCAACAGCGTAATGCCGGCGTGGGGCCAGCGGCTCGATCCCGAGACGATCAAGTCGCTCGCCGTCTATGTTCACAGCCTTGGCGGCGGCAGGTAGCCAGTAAAAAAGGACGAGCGTGACGTGACTATTGGCGCCGAGGAGGTTGACGACGACGGTCCATTGTATGAAGCGGCGAAGAAAGTCTACCCGCAGAAGATTTGGGGGACTTACAGGCGCCTGAAATGGATCGTGTTGTGGATCGCCCTCGGCGTCTATTATGTCCTGCCCCTGATCCGCTGGAACCGCGGGCCCAACCTGCCGGATCAGGCGGTCCTCCTCGACATTGCGCATTCGCGGTTTTACTTCTTCTTCATACAGATATGGCCGCAGGAGGTGTATTATTTCACCGGCCTGCTGATCCTGGCGGCGCTGATCCTGTTCCTCTCGAACGCGCTGTTCGGCCGGGTGTGGTGCGGCTACGCCTGCCCGCAGACGGTCTGGACCGACCTCTACTTCTGGGTCGAGCGGGTCATCGAAGGCGACCGTCGCGAGAGGATGAAGCTCGACGCCGCGTCCTGGAACGCGGAGAAGATTCTGAAGCGCGGCGGCAAACACGCGATCTGGATCGTCATCGCGCTCGCCACCGGCGGCGCGGCCATGCTCTATTTCGTCGACGCGCCGACCCTGCTCAGGCAATTCTTCACCTTTCAGGCGCCAGCCGTCGCCTACATCTGGGCGGGTATCCTGACCTTCACGACCTATTCGCTCGCCGGCTTCATGCGCGAGCAGGTCTGCCTCTACATGTGCCCGTGGCCGCGCATCCAGGCCGCGCTGACCGACAACGACGCGCTTAACGTCACCTATCGTCTGGACCGCGGCGAGCCGCGCATGTCGTTGAAAGAGGCAACCAAGGCGCGCGCCCACCATGAGCCGGCCGGCGACTGCGTCGACTGCCTGCAATGCGTCGCCGTCTGCCCGACCGGAATCGACATCCGCAAGGGACCGCAGCTCGGCTGCATCAATTGCGGCCTGTGCATCGACGCCTGCGACGCGGTGATGACGAAGATCAAGCGTCCGACGCGGCTGATCGCCTACGACAACGACGAGAACCGCGAACGGCGGATGCGCGGCGAGCCGAACGTCTTCCACCTCGTCCGCCCGCGGACCATCATGTACGCGGCGCTGATCGCGCTGACCGGCGGCATCATGCTCTATGTGCTCGGGACGCGCGCGAATTCGCATCTGAGCGTGCTGCACGTGCGCGCGCCGCTGTTCACCCAGACCGCCGAAGGCGGGATCCGCAACGGCTATACGCTGCGCTTCGCCAACAAGCTCGCGGAGCCGCAGGACTTCACCCTCGAAGTCGGCGGCATATCCGGGATCACATTGAGCAGCGTGGTCGCCAAACCGCTTGCGGACGGCCGCCTGGGGGTCCGGGTCGACCCGGACTCGACGCTCGAAGTCCCGGTCTATGTCACGACCGCCCCGGACGTGAACCTGAAGGCGTCCTCGACGCCGATCACCTTCACCGCGATCGACCCGACGACGGGCGAGCGCAACGTCGTGCCCGACCACTTCTTCGGACCGTGACCGGACGCGAAGCGACGCGGAGGGGCTTGCAGGGCGAGGAGGCGGGCGCATATTGGCGCCATCGCGCGGAGTGAGGCAACTCGTGTCTGAAAAACTGACCGGACGCCACGTGCTCGCCTGGCTCGGCGGGTTCTTCCTGGTGATGTTCGCCGCAAACGGCGCGCTGATCTATTTCGCCCTGCACACGCTGCACGGCGAGGGGCTGGAAAATTCCTACGACGCCAGTCAGGCGTTCAACAAGCGCATCGCCGCCGCGCGGGCGCAGGACGAGCGGGGTTGGAAGGCCGACGTGCTCACCCGCGCCGAAGGCGCCGGAGAGCGGGTGATGGTCGAGTTCCATGATCGCAACGGCGCGCCGATCTCCGATCTCGCCGTCACGGCGCGCTTCCAGCACCCGTTTGACGCCGCGCAGGACCGCAACGCGACGCTCGTCTCCGACGGCGACAATTACGAAGGCGTCGCGGCCCCCATCAGCCACGGCCGCTGGACCCTGATCATCGAGGCGAGCCGCGGCGCGGAGCCGTTGTTTCGCAGCGAGAACAAGATGACGGTGACGGACACCGCCTCCGACTAGGGGCCTGCCCGTGACCGACGCGCAAGACCTCTCTCCCTTCGTGCGCCATCCGGCCGACGGCGTGGCCGCGATGGATCTGGTGGTGAACGGCGTCTATTGCGGCGCGTGCATCGTCGCGATCGAGAAGGGCCTCGGCAGGCAGGCCGGCGTGCGCGGCGCCCGCGTCAACCTCGCCAACAAGCGGGTGACGGTCGAATGGAACGACGGCGCGCTCGAGCCGCCGGTCATTCTGGAACGGCTCGAAGCGCTCGGCTACCCGGCTTTTCCCTTCACCGCAGAGGCTGCCGACAGCGCCGAGCTCCTGGAGGAGAAGCGCCTCCTGCGCTGTCTCGGCGTCGCCGCGTTCGGCGCCATGAACGTCATGCTGCTGTCGGTCTCGCTTTGGGCGGGCGCCGAAAACGACCCCAATTCGGCGACGCGCGACCTCTTCCACTGGCTGTCGGCGCTCGTCGCCCTGCCGTGTGCGGCCTACGCCGGCATGCCGTTCTTCGAGAGCGCGGCGCGGTCGATCCGGGCGGGCGCGCTCAACATGGACGTCCCGATCTCGCTCGGCGTGATTCTGGGCCTCGCGATGTCGCTCCTTCAGACCGTCTCGCATCAGCGCGGGACCTATTTCGAGGGCGCCGTCATGCTGCTCATGTTCCTGCTGGCCGGCCGCCTGCTCGACCAGCGCATGCGGCGGCGCACGCGCGACACCGCCATCAACCTCTCGGCGATGCGGTCCGACCGGGCGGCAAAGCTCACGGACGGCGGCGCGGTCGTCGAAACGCCGATCGCCGCCATCCGCCCCGGCGACTTGGTGCTCGCGAGGCCCGGCGAGCGCATCGCCGTCGACGGCGTGGTCGAGGACGGGCGCTCGGAGGTCGACCAGAGCCTCGTGACCGGGGAGACGGCGCCCGCGGCGGTATCGCCCGGCGTCCAGGTCTACGCCGGAACGCTCAACCTCACGGGCGCGCTGCGCATCCGCGTGCGCAACGAAGCCGGCGGAGCCTTCCTCGACGAGGTCAACGGACTGTTGTCGAGCGCGGTCGAACAGCGCTCGTCCTATGTGCGGCTGGCCGACCGGGCCGCGCGGCTTTACGTCCCGATCGTGCATGTCACGGCGCTGGCGACGTTCCTCGCTTGGCTCGCGCTCGGCGCCGGCTGGCAGCAGGCGCTGATGATCGCGATCACGGTGCTCATCATCACCTGTCCCTGCGCTCTCGGCCTCGCCGTGCCGGCGGTCCAGGTGGTGGCGGCCGGCGCGCTCTTCCGGCGCGGGCTCATCCTCCATTCGGGCGAGGCGCTGGAGCGGCTCGCCGAATGCGATTCGGTCGTGTTCGACAAGACCGGCACGCTGACTGAGCCGCGCCCGGTACTCGCCAACGCGGCCGACATTGCGCCCGAGGACCTCGCGCTCGCCGTCGGGCTGGCGCTGTCGAGCCGGCATCCGCTCGCCAAGGCGATCGTCGAGGCGGCCGGGCCGCAGGCGCCGATCGCGGCCGAGGAATTTCCCGGCGAGGGCGTGAGCGCGGTTTTGGACGGCGAAACGGTCCGGCTCGGCTCGGCCGCGTGGTGTGGAGGGGAGCGCGAGGCCGCCGCGGTCGCAGCGCGGTGGCCGGACGCTTCGCTGATCGTCCTCGCCCTCCCGGGACGCGCGGTCGTGTTCGCGGTGCGGCAGGCGCTGCGCCCCGACGCCGTTTCGGTGGTCGCAGACCTCGCGCGCGAGCGGGCGGTCGAGATTCTCTCCGGCGATCGCGAGGCGGCGGTGCGGCTCGTGGCCCGCGAGCTCGGCGTCGCGCGCTGGGAGGCGGGTTTGAAGCCGGCCGGCAAGATCGCGCGACTGCAAGCGCTGAAGGACGCGGGGCGCCGGCCGCTGATGGTCGGCGACGGGCTCAACGACGCACCGGCCCTCGCCGCGGCCTACGTCTCGATCTCGCCGATCTCCGCCGCCCATGTCGCCCAAGCGCAGGCCGACGCGCTGTTCCTCGGCGAGCGGCTCCAGCCGGTCGCGGACGCGGTGCGCATCTCGACCAAAGCCCGCAGCCTCATGGTGCAGAACTTGTGGATTTCCGCCGTGTATAACCTGATCGCCGTGCCGCTCGCCGTGCTCGGCTTCGTGACGCCGCTGATCGCCGCGCTCGCGATGTCGGGCTCGTCGGTCGTGGTGACGCTGAATGCGCTGAGGGCGCGCGACGTCGGAAAGCCTGCCCGATGAACGTTCTCGTCTATCTCGTGCCGATCGCGCTGGCGCTGGGCCTCCTCGGCCTCGCAGCTTTCTTATGGGCGCTGAGAAGCGGTCAGTTCGACGACCTCGACGGCGCCGGCTGGCGGGCGATCAGCGACGACGATCTGCCGGAAGACGAGAAGCCATAAAACGCAGAGTCCGCGGGAGATTTCTGCTCGCGCCGGCCCGGCGCGCGGTCATTGGATGTCGGCCAGCTCACGGCGGCAGGCGGTCGCGAAGGCTGCGATGACGTTGGCGTCGGGCTGTTCCATCATCGTCCGCATGTCCTCGGGCGACCTGGCGGGACCGAGCCCGAGATCGACGACGAAACGCATGGCGCGGTCGGCCGCATCCGCCACCGGCTGCGAGGCGTAGAGGGCGATTCGGCCGCTGAGCGCATAGGCCGTGGTCAGGCGTTCGTAGTCGACGCCGACGTTGTTGAGCGCGCTCGCATAGAGCCGCGCAAGCTCGTCCATGAACCGCCCGTAGACCTCCTCGCGCTTGGCGCGCTCGGCGGCGACGCGCGCCGCGCGCGCCTGCGCGTTGGTCGTCATCCAGGTCGTGGCGAGCGACGAAACGGCGCCGATCGCGGTGCCGGCCAGAGCCGAGAGGGTCGCGAGAATTCCCGAATCCATGACCACGCCGCCTATTCGGAGAGATTGACGGTCTGCCGGGAGAATTTCCGTTCGTGCGCTTCGCCGAGCAGGAAGTCCGCGACGTCCTTCCTCGAGATGCGGGTCAATCGCGCCCCGGTAAGATCCGTCAGCGCGCGGTAATGTCCCGTCGCCGCGCCGTTCGTCAGCATCGCCGGCCGCACGAGCGTCCAATCGAGGCCGCTTGCGCGCACAACCGCCTCCTGGCGGTCCTTGTCGGCGTAGATCCGGCGGAGCAGGAGCGGCAGAATGATATGGTCGTAGAGAAATCCGCCATGCCCGCGGCTGTCGCCGGCGCCCATCCCGGTGACGCAGATCAACCGCCGACAGCCCGCTTTGGCCATCGCCGAGACGATGTGCCTGGTCCCATCGGAAAGCAGGGAGACGGGCTTCATCGTGAACGGCGTGCCGATGAGGCAGATGACCACCTCGACGCCGCTCATCGCGTGAACGAGGGACGCCTCGTCCAGCACGTCGCCGCGCACGACCTCATGGACTCCCGCGAACGCCGCCAGCGCCTCCGGTCGGCGCGCCAACGCGCGGAGCCGCCACTCCAGGCTCTGCGCTTTCGCAAGCACCTCCTGCCCGGTCGGGCCGGTCGCTCCGATCAGGAGCGCATGCAGATATGTCTGGCGGTCCATGCGTCGTTCCCCTTTGCGATGATCCTGGCGGCGTCGGCGAACCGGCGTCGCCTTCGACCACGCAATTCCTGCCCCGGCGAAGAGAATTTGAGAAATGAAATGATTTTTGTGTTCTCATTCATCCGATGAATGAGAAGCGACTCGATCTCAATCTTCTGGCGGTTTTCGACGCCGTTGCGGCCAGTGGCTCCGTCACCGGGGCCGCCGAGCGCCTTTCGCTGAGCCAGCCCGCTGTCAGCCATGCGCTCAACCGCCTGCGCGCCCTGACCGGCGACCCGCTGTTCGTGCGAAGCCGGCGCGGCCTCGCGCCGACCCCGCGCGCCGAGGCGATGCGCGCCCCCGTGCGCGACATCCTGTCCGCGTCGGCCGCCGTCCTCTCGAACGCCGCCTTCGTTCCCGCAGACAGCGAACGCAGGTTCCGGGTCGGCGCCAGCGACTACGCCAGCCTGACCGTGATCCCCGCGCTCGCCCGGACCTGCCGCTCGAGCGCGCTGCGAATCCGCCTCGAGATGCGTCCGGTCGAGCGGACGACGCTCGCTGAACTCGAGTCCGGCGAACTCGACTGCGCGTTCTGGGGCGCTGATCCGCCCGGGCCGCCATGGCGCACGTCGCGCCTGTTCGTGGAACGTCTGATCGGCATGATCGCCGAAGACCATCCGCTTGCCGGGCGGCTGAAGGCGGGCAACCGGATGACGCTCGACGACTATCTCGCCTACCCGCATGTCTCCGTGTCGATGAGGGCGCCCGGCGGAAGCCCGGTAGACTCGGCGCTCGCCGCGCTCGGCCGGTCGCGGATGGTCGGGGTCGTCACCCAGAGCTTCGCGGCGAACATGGAGTCCCTGAGGCGTACGGACCTGATCGCCTCGATCCCGTCACGGCTCGCCCTCGACGCGCCCGGCGGACTGCTGACCTTCCAACTGCCGCTCGCGCTCGCCGACTACGATTACACGCTCGTGTGGCATCTGCGCACGGACGCCGATCCCGCGAACGAATGGCTGCGCCGGGAGATCCATCGCATTTCGTCAGGCTTGGCGCAGGCGTAGCCGGTCGTGCGTTTTGCAATGCGGTCGCGCCGGTTCTTACGGCACGAGCACCGCCGCCCCTTCGATCCGGCCGCTGCGCAAATCGTCGAGCGCTTCGTTGGCCATGTCGAGCGGGTAGGCCCTGGTCGTCGTCCGCACCGGCACGCGCGGCGCGAGCGCCAGAAACTCCTCGCCGTCCGCGCGGGTGAGATTAGCGACCGAGACGACGCTGCGCTCCTCCCACAGAAGGCGGTAGGGGAACGCGGGGATGTCGCTCATGTGGATGCCGCCGCAGACGACCCGGCCGCCCTTGCGCACCGCCGCCAGCGCGGCGGGGACCAATCCGCCCACCGGCGCGAACAGGATCGCGGCGTCGAGGTGCGCGGGCGGGGCTTCGTCCGAGCCGCCGGCCCATTCCGCGCCCATCGATCGGGCGAAGGCCTGCCCTGCGCTGTCGCCCGGGCGAGTGAAGGCGAACACACGCCGCCCCTGCCAGCGGCAGACCTGGGCGACGATGTGGGCCGCAGCGCCGAAGCCATAGAGGCCGATGGCCTCCCCGTCGCCCGCCGCCTTCAGCGACCGCCAGCCGATCAGGCCCGCGCAGAGCAGCGGCGCGGTCGCGACGGGATCGAGGGTCTCGCCGAGCGCGAACGCGTAAGCCGCATCCGCAATCGCGTGCGTCGAGAAGCCGCCGTCGCGCGTGTAGCCGGTGAAGAGCGGCGCGTCGCACAGGTTTTCCTGCGCGCTTCGGCAGTAGCGGCAATGCCCGCAGGTGTGGCCGAGCCAGGGGGCGCCGACCCGCGCGCCGATCGCGAGGGCGACGCCGTCGCCGGCCGCCTCGACCCGGCCGACGATCTCATGGCCGGGAATGATCGGCAGCTTCGGATCGGGAAGCTCCCCGTCCACGACGTGCAGGTCCGTGCGGCACACGCCGCACGCCTCGACCCGCAGGCGAATCTGTCCCGGCCCCGGCGTAGGCTCGGGCCGCGCCTCCATCGCGAGCCGCTCGCCGGCTCGCCGCAGAACCATAGCGCGCATGCGACGCAAAGTTCCCTGTTACGCCGCCGCTTCTGCGGCGGCTTTCGACCGCCGCCCGGCCGGAGCCGTCACGCGGCGTTCTTCAGGCCCATGCCCAGGCCTATCCAGCCGACCCCGGCGAACACGAGGTCCACTCCCAGTATTATTCCCAACGTATAGATCGCGGAGTCCGGCCAGTGAACGAGAATGATCACTCCCAAGAGAAGTGTAATAAGGCCGGATGCCGCCACCCAGATCCAGTGCGAACCGTGCCTCATGTTGAACGCGAGGAAGATTCGCATGATTCCTGAAGCGGCCGGCGCCGCGCCGAGAAGAAGCGTCAGCCAGATCGCGGTGAGGAACGGACTGTCTAGAGCGACAAATCCCGCGAGGATATAAAGGACGCCCAGAATAATCCAGAATATGAACCGTCCCCAGGACTTGACCTGGAAGGCGTTGATCACCTCGAACACCCCCGCAACGATCATCATGATGCCGACGACAACAACGGTCGCGGCCGTGGCCTCGACGACGCTGCCCAGCGCAATCAGGCCGGCGACAAGGTAGACGACGCCGAGCGCGACGATCCAGCCCCATTTCGCGCGCAGCGGTCCAAGCGCCTCGGCGACGCTCGTTTTCGGTGAAAACACGTTTGTCATAGCGTACCCCATGCCTGAAGGCCCACGGCTTCGAGCCGGCTGGGCGTCCTTCACATCACGCGACTTTGATCCAATGCGCAAGCCGCCCATCGTCGGCGGTCACACGCACGGGCGACTTCCTTCTATCAGGCCTTTAGCGTAGCCAGTCCCTCAGCCTGTTGATCAAGACAAAGGAGCCCGCTTCCTTCGATTCGGCCAAGTAATCACGGGCCGCGCGGGCGAGCTTTTCGACGAGAGACTTCTTGTAACCTTTGTGGTCCGCGTCGAGGGGAATCGTGGTCACGATCACCAAAATGCGCTGTTCGCTGTCGTCTAAGCCATTAGCAGTCCAAACCTTTGCAGCCCTGGCGAGCGGATGCGCGAATGCCATAGGAAACCCCGTGCGCGGCGACCTCTCGATGCCGGGTGAGCCGCGCCGCGCCGCGTCTCACCGGACCCTGGCCTCGGCGAGGCACTCCACCCCGCGCGCAGCCTCATGCTGGAACGCTTTTTCCATTTATCGCCCGATTGCGGCGCAGGGACAAGGGCGAAGAGTTGACCGCACCATGGAAGGCGGGCCGGAGCGCGCCCGACTGCCGTCGGAGGGCGTCTTTCGGTCAGCGGACTTCGCCGGACGAAACCGCGGTCCCTTCCGCCGCGCGCCCGCAGGACTCTCGGCCGCGCCGGCGCCGCCCAATGCGCCGAGGGTCGACGAAAAAGCCGGCGCCCGGCGGTAACGCCCGTCGCTCGGGCGGCGTATGTTCGGCGCGGCCCTGTATTTGGGGCCGCCTCGAATCGGAGTCCCGCGACATGCTCACCCGCCGCTTCTTTCTCGTTCCCGCCGCCGCCGGCGCGCTTGTCGCGGCGCCCGCGTTCGCCGCCGAAAAGATCGACTATACGCCCTCCGCCTTCGACGCTGCGCTCAAAGACGGGAAGTCGATTCTGGTGGAAGTCCACGCGCCGTGGCGCCCGACCTGCAAGGCGCAAAAGCCGGTCCTCGCCGAGATCGAGGCGAAGCCCGAGTACAAGGACCTCGTCGTCGTCCATGTCGATTTCGACAGCCAGAAGGACGCCCTGCAACGATTCGGCGCTCGCATGCAGAGCACGCTGATCACGTTCAAAGGCGGCAAGGAGACGGGCCGGTCGGTCGGGCA
The DNA here is from genome assembly GCA_903932535.1 of uncultured Hyphomicrobiales bacterium. Lineage (GTDB taxonomy): Bacteria > Pseudomonadota > Alphaproteobacteria > Rhizobiales > Beijerinckiaceae > Roseiarcus. The sequence goes on from CAIZGR010000203.1 coordinate 11,820, forward strand.
GACCGATCCTGCCGCGCTGGCGGCGCTCGTCGCCAAGGCGATCTGACGCGCGGGCGACGGCCCTCGGCGCTTCGGCCCTCGCGCTCTCGCCCTGCGGGCGCCGCTCCTCATGCTCGGGTCGAGGGCGAGCGACGGGCCGGCGCCGACGGGGAGCCGTCACTTCAGTTCGTAACAGTTGACCAGCGTGCGGGGGCTGCGCATGACGTCGAACAGCACGCCGCACTGGACGAGGCCGTCGACGCCCGGATGCCGGAAGAGGAACAGCGACGTGCGGTTGTCGTAGCCGCTCGCGTAGCCGGCGATTTCCCATCCCTCCGCCAGCAGGCCCTCGATCGTCAGAGGCGGCACGGCGGCGGCTGCGCCCGAGCCCAGAGAAAGGACGACGGCCAGACATGAGCCCATGCGCATGGAACGGCCTCCGCGACCGGGTTGCCCCGCTGCGCCTTGCTTCCCGCCCCGGCCCCTGATATTTCCCGCGCCCAGCTTCCTCCCTTTCATTTCAAGGATTCCGCATGGCGCCGCGCCAGTTCGTCTACCACATGCAGGGGCTCACCAAGACCTATCCGGGCGGCAAGAAGGTTTTGGAGAACGTCAACCTTTCCTTCTACCCGGACGCGAAGATCGGCGTGCTCGGCGTCAACGGATCGGGCAAGTCGACGCTCATGCGCATCATGGCCGGCATCGACACCGAATTCGTCGGCGAGGGCTTCGTCGCCGAGGGGGCGCGGGTCGGCTACCTGCCGCAGGAGCCGCAGCTCGATCCGGCGCTCGACGTCAAGGGCAACGCCATGCTCGGCGTCAGGGACAGGCAGGCGATCCTCGACCGCTACAACGAGCTGGCGATGAACTATTCCGACGAGACGGCGGACGAGATGACCCGGCTCCAGGACGAGATCGAGGCCAAGGGCCTGTGGGACCTCGAAAGCCAAGTGGAGCAGGCGATGGACGCGCTCGGCTGCCCGGCGGACGACGCGGACGTGACCAAGCTCTCCGGCGGCGAGCGGCGTCGTGTCGCGCTCTGCCGGCTGCTGCTCGAAAAGCCCGAGCTGCTGTTGCTCGACGAGCCCACCAACCATCTCGACGCCGAGACGGTGAACTGGCTCGAAGGGCACTTGCGCAGCTATCCGGGCGCGATCCTGATCGTCACCCACGACCGATACTTCCTCGACAACGTCACGGGGTGGATTCTCGAGCTCGACCGCGGCCGGGGCATTCCCTACGAAGGCAACTACTCGTCGTGGCTGAAGCAGAAGCAGAAGCGGCTCGAGCAGGAAGGCCGCGAGGACGTCGCGCGCCAGCGCGCGCTCGCCGAGGAAAGCGAGTGGATCGCCGCCTCGCCCAAGGCGCGGCAGGCCAAGTCCAAGGCCCGCATCCAGAAATACGAGGAGCTGGTCAGGAAGCAGGGCGAAAGGGCGCCGACCACCGCCCAGATCGTCATTCCCGTGTCCGAGCGGCTGGGCAAGACCGTCGTCGACCTGGAGGGCCTGTCGAAGGGATTCGGCGACCGGCTGCTGATCGACAACCTGTCGTTCAAGCTGCCGCCCGGCGGCATCGTCGGCGTCATCGGCCCGAACGGCGCCGGCAAGACCACGCTTTTCCGCATGATCACCGGGCAGGAGAAGCCCGATTCCGGCACGATCAAGATCGGCGATTCGGTGCAGATCGGCTATGTCGACCAGTCGCGCGACGCGCTCGACGCCAAGAAGACGGTCTGGGAGGAAATCTCGGGCGGCCTCGACATCATTGCGCTCGCCAAGCGCGAGATCAACTCGCGCGCCTATTGCGGCGCCTTCAACTTCAAGGGCTCCGATCAACAGAAGAAGGTCGGCATGCTCTCGGGCGGCGAGCGCAACCGCGTGCATCTGGCCAAAATGCTGAAAAGCGGCGCCAACCTGCTCCTGCTCGACGAGCCGACCAACGACCTCGACGTCGACACGCTGCGCGCGCTGGAAGAGGCGCTGCTCGACTTCGCCGGCTGCGCCGTGATCATCAGCCACGATCGCTTCTTCCTGGACCGCGTCGCCACCCACATGCTCGCCTTCGAGGACGACAGCCACGTCGAATGGTTCGAGGGCAATTTCGGCGACTACGAGGAGGACAAGAAGCGTCGCCTCGGCATCGACAGCATCATCTCGCACCGGATGAAGTACAAGAAGTTTTCGAGGTGATGACGGGAAGGCCTCGCGAGCCCGTCGTCGCGGGCTGAGCCAAGCCATCCCGGGGCGGCGGGGCGCCCGGCGGTCCCTGGATCGCCGCGCCGCTGCGCGGCTCGCGATGACGACGGCGCCCGCGAAGACGCGGCTTTGCGCGCCGCCGTCCCGGGCGTAAGGTCCCCGCGGGCTTGTGAGTTTGGCGGGGCATGGTGGACGATCCTCCGAAGGCGTTGCGCGACGCGGTCGCGAACGGGCGGGCGCTGCTCGTCTGCGGTGCCGGCGTCTCGCGGTCGGCGACCGAGGGCGCGGCGCCCGGCTGGGCGCGGCTGATCGAGGACGCGCTCGCCGAGGCGGCGGCGCAGGCGGGAGGCCCGGACGAGCCCTGGGTGAAAGCCTGCGAAATCCTGCTGAAGTCCAAAAAGCTCGGGGACTGGCTCGACGCAGCGGACAAGATTCAGAAGCATCTCGGCGGCCCCGACGGCGGGCCGTACCGCGCTTTCTTCGTGCGCAAGTTCGCCGCCCTCGAGCCGGCCGCGCCGGCGATTCTGGAGTCGATCGCGAAGATCGCCGCCGCGGGCGCCCGGATCGCGACCACGAATTACGACCACCTGATCTCGAAAGCGCTCGGCCTGGACCGCGCCGACTGGACGGACCCCGAGCGCGTCGTCGAAGCGTTGCGGGGGACGCGGCCGGCGGTGTGGCATCTCCACGGCGATTTCGATCGTCCCGGCTCGATCGTCTTCTCGCAGACGGATTACGATCGCATCGCCGCGTCGGACCGGCCGCAGTTCGTGCAGAAGGCGGCGGGCCTCGATTTCACGCTCGTCTTCGCCGGCTGCTCGGGGTCGGGCCTCGCCGACGACAACGTCGGCCGGCTGCTCGGCTGGATGCATCAAAACTTCGCCGGCCTCGGCGACCGGCATTTCGTCCTCGTCGCCGACGACGACAAGGACTCCTGGCCCGCGGGCGTGTCGCCGGTTTGCTTCGGCGGCCGTGCCGATCTGGCGGACTTTCTCGCAAAGCTCGCGCCCGACCCGGCCGCCGCCGCGGCCCTTCCGCCCGACCCCAAGATGATCGGCCGCAGGGATCGGCTGGAGGAGCTTGTCGCGGCGGTCCTCGATCGCGACCGGCCCGTCGTCGTGCCGGGGGCGCTGGGCATGGGCAAGACGACGCTGGCGCTGGCGGCGGCCTACGATCCGCGCGTCGCGGCGCGGTTCGGCCGCAGGCGCTTTTTCGTCAATCTCGAGCCGGTTGCGGACGCCGACGGCCTGTTACGCCGCCTCGCCGCCGATCTCGGCGTGGGCGCGACCGGCTCGGCCTCCGAAGTGGCGGCGAAGGTCGCGGCGAGCTGCGCCTCCGCGCCGACGCTCGCCCTGCTCGACAATCTGGAGACGCCGTGGCGCCGAGAGCCCAAAGCCGTCGAGGCGCTGCTCGGCA
>CAIZGR010000204.1 GCA_903932535.1 uncultured Hyphomicrobiales bacterium
CACCTCTTCCGCGCGCAGGCTCTCGCCGAACAGTCGCTTGGCCTCGGCGGGGTCGGCGCCGAGATATTCATCGGCCTTTTGCGACAGCCACGCCGCTTCCTCTTTCGAGATCGCGCCCCGATCGAGGGCCGAGGAGACGCATTGTTTGAGGCCCATCAGAGCACACAGTTCTCGATCAGTTGCGCCATGAAGCCGACGCGTTCCGCGGGCTTCGCGATTTCGTCCGGCGCGAGCGCGGCCAGCTTGCCGTCACGCTCGACCATCGTCTTGTTGAGGATGTCGTCGGAGGGCAGTTCTGCGGCGCGCAGCTCGTGCGGCGGAAACAAGTCCGCTTCCGCCGCGGCCTTCGGCGCGCCGCCCTCCGCCCCGGGTTCGATTGGCTTGGGCGGCGGCGGCGGCTCGATGTCGCGCACCGTGTCGAGGGTGCGGCCCGGCGGCGGCTCCGGTTCGCCGAGCAGTCGCGAGGTCGCTTCGGGAACAGCGCCGGCCCGCGCATCGGCGGACGCGGCGAGGCGATCTGGCGCCGCGAGCTCGCGCGGGTCGCTTGTCGCCAGCGGCGCATCGGGGTTCTCCATCCCGCGCGCCGCATCGCGCATCATCTGCGCCGCCGCATCCGGCGGCGTGTCTTTCGGCGCGCCCTGCGCCGCCGCGTTATCGTCCTCTACGGCGCGCAGCGCCGGGGCGACTTCGGCCGCGGCCTGCGGCGCGTTCTCTTCGCGCAGCCGGTCGGCGAGTTGGCTCGCGGCGCTGGCGTCGCCGTGCGCTGCGCCGCCGATCAAGTGGCCGACCGTGCCCAGAGCGCCGCCGAACAAGGCCGAAAGCCCAATGTCGTAAAGTGCATCGTTGGCCGTCGTCGGCTCGCCGCGCGCTTTTCTCCACGCGGCGATGTCCGGCTCGCTTGCGCCCGTCACGGCCGCGTTTACGGCGGCGTGACGCGCGAAAGTCTCGAACATCTGTCCGGCGACGCTGCGCGCTGCGGTTTCGCCAGCGCCGATGAACAGCGAGGACACTTGCAGCGGGTCGCGCCATCCCGCGGCCAGGCCGCCCCCGAGGTTTGCGAAAAAGCCGCCGATCGGACCGGCGTCGGCCGCGGCCTTTTGCGCGTCAGCAACGGCATTGCCGGCAATCGTCTTGGCGGCCGAGCGAACGTCGCCACCGATGTCGGCGGCCGGATAGTCGCGCGCAAGCTGATCGAGATGCGACTGGTAGGCGTCGAGCTGCAATTCGCGCACGCGCATACGCTCTTCCAGCGGGAGCCGGCCGGCGTTGTAGGCGAGATCGACCGAGGAGCCGCCGCCATAGCGGAAGCCCCCTTCGTTCTGGTAACGCCGCATCGCTTCGTCGAGGTAGCCGTCGGCGAAGGGGTTCTCGAGGTCCTGCCCGGTCGCGGCCTTCACCGCCTTGTTCCGGCGGTCGACGGCCTCCTGCGTGGCGAGGTCCTGCGAATTCGACAGGCCGTCGTAAGTCGTGGAGGTGTAGGCCGCTCCGAAGGCGTGGCCGAATTTCGACCAGGCGTCCATATCCGGCGGGATCGCGCCGGCCTGTTCGACCGGCGCGAAGCTCGCCGAAGGTTGGCCCCAGCTCGCCGGCGTCGAGCCGTCGTATTCGGGGAGCGAGGGCTCCGACGTGATCGCCGGATTGTTGTATGCGCTCACTTGTAAGCTCCCGGCAGCCGCTGCCTGAGATCGCTTTCCATCGCGTTGAGATCAAGCGTGAAGCGGTCGCGTTTGCCGCGCTGCCCGCCTGCCACTGTCGCCCAGCGGGGGTCTTCGCCAAATGGGTCGCGCTCCGAGAGAAAGTAGACGCCGGGGCCGACGCTGGTGAAGTACATGTTGCTGAGCCTGGCGGCCGGCATCACGGAGCCGTCCGGCGCGATCGGCGGCGCCGGCAGCTTGGCGATGTCGGCGTCGGTGATCGTTCTCAACAGCGCAGGGAACTCGCTCGCGCGCACGTTGGCCGGCGCGAGCACTTTCTGGCTGCTCCAGCCATTCGGCGCGCTGGCGATGCCGCCGTATTGCGTGCCCCCGACATAGGTCGCGCCGTAAGCCTTTTGCACGGTCTGTTTGACCAGCGTCGGGTCGAGCGATTTCGGGTCCAACCCTTCGCGCATGATAATCGCCGCGAGCGCCGAGCCGGCGAGGTTCTTTCCGCCTTGCGCATAGTCCGGGATGGCCCGCAGCGCGTTGCCGACGACGCTGGAGACCGCTTGCTGAATGACTTCCGGCGCCGGGCGCTGCACCTTGGCGCCCTGCTGATGATCCTGCGAGATCGCCCAGGCGGCGTCACGCATCAGGCCGGGGTCGCCGCCGATCGCCGCCAGCCGCCCCATCTGCGCGAATTGCGGCGCCTCGCCACCGACCTGCGACAGGAAATCGCCGGCGCGCGGGCCGAGCGCATGGGCGATGCCGGCCGCCGCCTGCACCATCGGCTCGCCGCCGGCCGCCGCGATGTTCTTCACCGTCTCGCGATCGTCCGGCGTCACCAGCGGCGCGCGGCTGAGGCCGTAGTGCTGCGCCGTCTGATCGGCCGCCGCGAC
>CAIZGR010000205.1 GCA_903932535.1 uncultured Hyphomicrobiales bacterium
TCTCCCCTTGTGGGAGAGGGACAGCCGGGCGAAGCCCGGCAGGGTGAGGGTCCGAAAACACCGACGGTCGGCGTGGCGAACCGCACGCGAGCCGCCGCGCACAACATGACGGGCGCCAACGATATCAGCGCGTTGCCTCCTCCCTTGGTAACCGGGGCACATTCCCGGGCGGCGGGGGCGGTCAGCTTGGCGCTGGGTCGATGAGGCTTGGCAGGGGTGGGATGTGCGGTCCGGCGATGCCGAGGCGGGCGCCGAGGTAGTGGAAGAACGAGACCTTGAGCTTGGCGCAGGTCTTGGCGAGGCCGAGCATGACGTCGCGGGCGATGCGTCCCTTTTCGCTGACCGTTCCGCCCGAGACCTTTCGCTTGGTCACGCAGACGCGAACGTCGTTTTCGCTCTCGTTGGTGTTGAGGGGAACCTCGGGGCGCTCGAGCACGCGCAGGAGCTCGTCCTTGTTGGCGTGGAGGCGCTTGAGGAGCCTGTCGAGGGTCGCGTAGCCGGTGCGGCGCTTGAAGATGCGATCGAAGCGGGCCCGAAGCTCGGCCGCACGCTCCGGTCCGGGGTCGAGCTTGAACGCCTTGAGCTGCCGATAGAGCCACCAGATCATCCGTCGGGTGACCTCGATGGCGTTGCGCTGCCGGTCGTTGGCGGGAACGAGCTTGTAGACGAGACGCTCGGCGTGGACCCAACAGAGCGCGTGGTCGCCGACGTGGAACTGCCCGGCGTCGTCGGACAGGATGACGGAGTTTCCGAGCCGGTCCTCGGCGCGGATCGCGCCCCACAGCGCGGCCTCGGTGGCCACGCGCACCGGATTGGGGGTGACCCGCAGCACGGTGACGCCGACCGCGGCGAGATGAGCGATCCACGCGGCCTCGGAGCCGAATTCGCGGACGTCTGCGTCGATCAGCGCGTCGATGACCCCGTGCGCCAGATTGGCCGCGCGCATGTAGGCTTCCGCCGCCGCGTTGACCGCGTAGCGCGCCGTCCCGCCGAGCAGATTGCGCAGAAAGGCGAGGCGCGACTTGCTCGGCCCGGTGCGGAAGACCGTGAACCGGTCAGAGCCGAACTGCGTCGTGTAGCAGGCCTTGCCGGCGTGGCGCGCGCCGGTGTCGTCGACGCTGACATAGCCCGAGGCGCGCAGGCCGGCGGTGAGGACGGCCTCGTCCTCGGCGCGGAAAAGGTCCAGCTTGGCGGTCAGGAGCCGCACGACCTGACGCTTCGAGATCGCCACGCCGGCCGCGGTCAGCACGGCCACGATCCGCTCGCAGGTCATCTGGCCCTGAAAATGCAGCGTCAGGACCAGCCGATGCAACTGCGGGCCGAGAGCCGCCCACGACGCCCGCCGGAAGGTCCGCCACCACCGTCCGCCCGTCCGGCGTCGTCCAGCGTTCGCGCTTGTAGAGCGTGACCTCGGGCCTGAACGCGATGTCCTGAACGACGATCTCCTCGTAGCCCCTGTGGCGCGATCCCGCCGGCGCCGACGCCCTCAGCGTCACCGTGCGGTCGATGCTCAGCTTCGACACGCCGGGGCCGCGACGACGCGGCGGCGAAGGCTCCGCCGCGTTCGCCGCCTCCGGCGCCGGACGCTCCGTCGCCGTCTCCATCCCGGACGGCTTCATCGGCGGCCGCGGCGGCAGGCCCTTCAGACGCCGGATCTCGTCCTTGAACGCCTGGTTCTCGCGCTTGACGTCCGCCAGCGCCGCCGTCAGCTTCTCGTTCGCCTTTCCAAGCCGCTCGACCTCGCCGACAAGCCGGCGAACCAGCCCGACAAGTTCGGGCGGGCTCATCGTCTCCAGCGAATCGGTCGGTCCAAACCCCATCCCGAGCTTGAATCATACTTTCAAGCCCGTGACTCCCCCCTCCGCAACAAAATCTGCCCCGGTTACGACCTTTTCGGTCAAGGTATTGATTTCCTTGATGCCGATACCCAAAAATTGGCCGAATCCGCGAAGACGGGCTAGAACGCCTCCTCGACCTCGCGCTCACGGCTGCTCGGAGAGGAGATCCGGGCGGCGACCGCCGAAA
>CAIZGR010000206.1 GCA_903932535.1 uncultured Hyphomicrobiales bacterium
CCACGCGCCTGCACTCGGCGCTCGGCTACAAGCCCCCGGCGGAGTTCGAAGCCGAACTCAACCAGGACAAGGACAACCAGATCAGCCAGAGAGAAGCTGTGTCACCACATTAAGCGTGTCTCAGGGTAGGGGTGCAGTCCACGGGCGTCACGGAATTCGTTGAAGGGGTTGGCAAGGCGATATCGGGCATTCTGAACGCTGAGGCGCCACGCCTTGAACCTCCATCCGGGCAAAGCGGAATTCTTCCACCGCCTGAACCGGGTTCGGGACCGGCTTTGACGATGCCTTCAGGAAAGGTACTTCCGAGAGTTGTTTCGGGCTATCTTTCGGATCGAGACCAAGCGTTGGAATTAAAGAATAAGATTGCAGAGATATTGGACGAGAACGATATTTGCATTTTGGCTGGTGTCAAGGCGGGAAGGGCCGGCCTTTTTGGAAAATCATACGGCTTCTCATCGGCTTGGACGTATCCGTTTCCCATTATGGCCGGCGTCGGAATGCGACAGGAGAGCCCGATTCTTGGTGGCGGCTCGGAACGATATCGACTCGCGATCCGGCTGCAATCTGCGTTCGAGCTTCGTCCGAACATTTTACGTCAAATTCAGGCGTGGTTCGACGAACAGTGCAGGGACCTGTTTTCTGTTCGCTGGACCAGCAAGGTGGTCACACTCGGAAGCAATCCAAACGGGGTGCTCGGAACTTGGAAGGGAGCAAAGGCGTTAAGAAATGGTCCAGCCAGCGGAGCCGCGCTCAACGTAGGCGGCGGCGCCGTCGGCGCCACGACGATTCTCGTGACGAAAGGTGAAAAAATCCACCTGCTGACGGCGGGGCACGTGGTACAGGACGACCAGCCCGGCGTGACGGTTGGCGACAGGCTTTTTTCGCCAGTCGAAAGTCATTCGCCGTCCTCTTGGGACGGCCACGCTGCGACTGTCGTGGACGGAGCCTGCTTTCCCCCTTATGTACCTGCGCGCAGTCTGGCTAGGTCGGCGCCGGGTGTCGATTACGCCCTGGCGATCGTCGAGCCGGGTCACCTTCCGCCCCGCGCGATGATGGATCGCGTTGCCGACAACAGGGTCGTTATGCCGCCGGCGTCCGTCAAGGGAATCGAGAACGGACAACGGCCTCGGGTCATGAAGGGACCAGCGAGAACTGACGCGCAACTCGGCACGATCGAATCGTTCGAGGCTGACATTGTCGTTGCCAATGAGGTCACGGGTGTGTCACATTTCGGCCGGCGTCTGATCGAAGTCAGTCTCGACGAAGCGCGTTCAATCAGGAGCGGCGACAGCGGAGCCCTGCTGAGCGTGTTGTCTGGCTTGGTTTATCAGCCGCTTGGCATTGTCGTAGCTGGCGCATTGACCTCGCGGTTACGGGGCGCCAACAATAACATGACAAGTGTTTTGTATGCCGTACCGTTCTCGTCTATCCCGGATATCGACCAATTGGGGCCCGTGTAATGGCGACACTCGACACGGCGCGCGCCGCTCAAGCGGCGGCATTCTCGAGAGTTCGAGAGCTGACCGGCGTCAGACCGAACGCCGTCAGCGTCATTTCGGATACGCACGGCGGGTTTGCTTTGAAAGTCGTCTTGCCGAGCGCCCCCTCGGGGAACGTCCCATCCGAGTTGGATGACGTGCCGGTGATATTCGACGTGAGTATCGTTGGTCCGTCGCTTTTATCTGGCGACGCAAAGCGTGAGCTTCCCGCTTGGCTGCGCCGGAGCCAAACCCGCCGGTCATCCCGCTGAACTTCGAACGGTCGTCCAGGACATCCTCACGCCACCTGTGATCGTTCCTGTTCTCGCGCTCGCGTCCGTAGCCGGGGCCGCTCGGCAGTCTCGCCCAACATTGAGGCACGGCGCCGAGAATTAGGGCGAGCTTAAGGAGTCTCCCCACGAAAAGCCCGCGACAATAGGCCGCATATGACGGCATGGTCTTTGCAACCGCTCCACCGGGAACGGCGCGGCCTTCGCGTCAGGTTGTCGAGCAGGAGGACGCCGGGATGTCTGAACCGCATATCTCTCGCCGCGCGCTGATCAGGACGACCGCGCTGGGCCTCGCGGGCGCGGCCTTCACCGCGGGCGGCCTCGGCCGGGCCTTCGCCGCCGGGGACCTGACGGTCGGCGTCGTCTATGTCGGCGCCCGCGACGACTTCGGCTGGAACCAAGCGCATGCGGTGGCGATCAAGGCGCTCAAAGACGTGCCGGGCGTCAAGGTCGTCGAGGAAGAGAACGTGCCCGAGACCGACGCGGTGTCGAAGTCGATGGAATCGATGGTCAATCTCGATGGCGCGGGGCTGATCCTGGCCACCTCCTTCGGCTATTACACGCCGTTCGTCGTCGACCTCGCCAGGAAGTACCCGGACGTCGAATTCCGCCACGCAGCGCCATTGTGGAACAAAGACAAGGACCCGAAGAACGCCGGCTCCTATTTCGGCTATCTCAATCAGGCGCATTACGTAAACGGCGTGGCCGCCGGCCTTTCGACCAAATCCAACAAGCTCGGCTTCGTCGCCGCCAAGCCCATCGCCAGCGTGCTCTCCAACATCAACTCGTTCCTGCTCGGCGCCCGGTCGGTGAACCCGAAGGCCACGGTTCAGGTGATCTTCACCGGCGACTGGTCGCTTCCGGTGCGCGAGGCCGAGGCCGCCAACGCGCTCGTCGACGCCGGGGCCGACGTGATCACCTGCCATGTCGACGGCCCGAAGGTGGTGATCGAGACCGCCGAGAAGCGCGGCGCGAAGAGCTGCGGCCACAACGCCAGCCAAGCCCCGCTCGCGCCCAAGGGCTTCGTCACCGGCGCGGAATACAAGTGGGAGACGATCTACAAGGGCTACGCCGCCGACATCGCGGCCGGCAAGACCCCGCCGAACTTCATCGCCGGCGGCTACGAGGTCGACTTCGTGCGCAACACGCCCTTCGGCGCCGGGGCGACCCCCGAGGCGCGCAAGGCCGCGCTCGCCGCCATCGAAGGCCTGAAGGCGGGGAAGCCGATCTACGTCGGCCCGCTCAGGGACAACAAGGGCAAGGTCGCGATCGACAAGACCTACGGCAACCTCGATCCGTTCCTCGACAGGATGGACTACCTGCTCGAAGGCGTCGTCGGATCGACGACCTGACGCCCCCGCCCCGGAGCGAGCCGCCCATGTCCGACGCGCCCGCCACGCCTTCCGCCGCCTCGGATCTGATCCGGCCGGTCGCGCCCGAGGCCGCGCGGTCCGCGTGGGCGCTGCGGCTGCGGGCCAATTCCGAATACGTGGCGATTCCCCTGATCGCGATCGCCGTGGCCGCGGCGTTGTTCGCGCTGTTCCTCCTCGCGATCGGCAAGTCGCCGGCCGACTTCGTCTCTTATGTCTGGCGCGGCGGCTTCGGCACGGCGTTTTCGTTCCAGAACACGCTGCAGCGGTCGTCGCCGCTGATCCTGACCGCGCTCGCGGTCGCCATTCCCGCCCGCATCGGCCTCATCATGATCGGCGGGGAGGGCGCGCTGGTGCTCGGCGGCTTCGCCGCGGCGGCGCTCGCCATCCCGATGATCGGCGTTCTGCCGCCGCTCCTCGCGCTGACCGTGATGGCGGCCTTCGCCATGCTCGTGGGCGGGTTCTGGGTCGGCCTCGCCGGCTTCCTGCGCACCGCGCGCGGGGTCAACGAGACGATTTCGTCGCTGCTGCTGACCTACATCGGTATCGCCATCATGAATTTCTTCGTCGAAGGGGCGCTGCGCGATCTCTCCAATCCGAACAAGCCGTCCACCAAGCCGCTGGGCGACGCCTACATGGTCGGCAAGATTCCGGGGACCGACGTCCACTGGGGCTTCGCCGCGGGCGTCCTCCTGTGCGTGCTGCTCTACCTCCTCCTCGAGCGGACGACTTTCGGCTTCGCGGCCCGCGTGACCGGCGGCAACTACCGAGCTGCGCTCGCCCAGGGCCTGCCGGTCGGCAAGCTGATCGTGGCGTGCTCGGGCCTCGCCGGCGCCTGCGCCGGGCTCGCCGGCTTCTTCGAGGTCGCGGCGATCCAGGGCCGCGCCAACGCTTCGCTCGCCGCGGGCTACGGCTTCACCGGCATTCTGGTGTCGTTCCTCGCCCGCCACAATCCGCTGGTCATTCCGCCGGTCGCGATCCTGTTCGGCGGCATCGTCGCATCGGGCGGGCTGATCCAGCGGCGCATGGGGCTTCCCGACGCGACGGTGCAGGTGCTCGAAGGCCTGATCTTCGTGGTCATCCTGACCTCCGAGACGCTCTACGGCCGCTTCTCGATCTTCAAGCCTCCAGCCGGGAGGGATCGGACATGAACGACGCCGTCCTCACCGTGCTCATCGCGATGCTGGGCGGGGCGATCCGCGTCTCGACGCCCTTCATGTTCGTGGCGCTCGGCGAGTGCCTCACCGAGAAGTCGGGCCGGGTCAACCTCGGCCTCGAAGGCACGCTGGTGCTCGGCGCGATGGTCGCTTACGCCGCCTCCTACCACACCGGTTCGCCCTGGCTCGGCGTGCTGGCGGCGGGCGTCGCGGGCGCCGCGCTCGGCGCGATGCACGGCGCAATCTGCGGGCTGCCCAAGGTCAACGACGTCGCCGTCGGCATCGCCATGATGCTGTTCGGCGTCGGAATCGCTTTTTTCTTCGGCAAGCCCTACATCCAGCCGACCGCGCCGCGGCTCGATTCGATCTCGCTCGGCTTCTGGAGCGACAGCCCGAGCCTGAAGAGCGCGCTCGAGGTCAATCCGCTGTTCTTCGTCGGCGTCGTGATCGCGGTGGCGCTCGCTTGGGCGTTGCGCAACACGCGCTGGGGCCTCGTCGTGCGCACCGTCGGCGACAGCGCGCCGGCAGCGCGCGCCATGGGCCTGTCCGTCAATCTCGTCCGCTTCCTCACCACCTCGGTCGGCGGCTTTCTCGCCGGCGCCGGCGGCGCATTTCTGTCGCTCTCCTATCCCGGCTCGTGGAATCAGGGGCTGTCGTCGGGTCAGGGCCTGATGGCGGTGGCGCTCGTCATCTTCGCCCGCTGGAGCCCCGTCCGCTGCGTCTATGCGGCGCTCCTCTTCGGCGCGGCGGGGGCGCTGGGGCCGTCGTTGCAGTCGATCGGGATCACCCAGGGCTATTATTTCTTCAACGCCGCGCCCTACATCCTGACGCTCGTCATCATGATCGCGACCTCGAGCGCGACCCATTCGGCCCGCGACATGCCGGGCGAACTCACGATGGCGAAGTAAGGAGATTGCCCTTGCCGACTCTCGCCGCCAATCCCTATCCCTGGCCCTGGAACGGCGACTGGCGGCCGGACAACACCGCCGTCGTCGTCGTCGACATGCAGACCGACTTCTGCGGCAAGGGCGGCTACGTCGATGCCATGGGCTACGATCTCGCGCTCACCCGCGCCCCGATCGAACCGATCAAGGCGACGCTCGCGGCGGCGCGGGCGAAGGGCTACGCCGTCATCCACACCCGCGAGGGCCATCGGCCGGATCTCGCCGACCTGCCGCCCAACAAGCGCTGGCGCTCGCAGCGCATCGGCGCCGGCATCGGCGAGGCCGGCCCGTGCGGGAAGATCCTCGTCCGCGGAGAACCGGGCTGGGAGATCATCGACGAGCTGAAGCCCTTGCCCGGCGAGCCGATCATCGACAAGCCCGGCAAGGGCTCGTTCTGCGCCACCGACCTCGAGCTGATTCTGCGCACGCGGGGCATCGACAACCTCGTGCTGACCGGCATCACCACCGACGTCTGCGTGCACACGACCATGCGCGAAGCCAACGACCGCGGCTTCGAATGCCTGCTGCTCGAGGACTGCTGCGGCGCGACCGACGCCGGCAACCACGCCGCCGCGATCAAGATGGTGACGATGCAGGGCGGCGTGTTCGGCGCGGTGGCGTCGTCGAAAGCCTTCATCGAGGCCCTGCCATGACCGCTCCTTCCGCCCGCGGGCCTTCGCTCGAGACGGTCGGCATGAGCAAGGCCTTCGGCGCGCTGAAGGCGCTGAAGGACGTCTCGATCTCGGTCCCCGCCGGCTCGTTCCACGCGCTGCTCGGCGAGAACGGCGCCGGCAAGTCGACGCTGGTCAAGTGCATCATGGGCTTCTACACGCCCGACCGGGGCCAGCTCCTGATCGACGGGGCGGAAGTGACGGTGCGCAATCCGCGCGACGCGCAGGCGCTCGGCGTCGGCATGGTCTACCAGCATTTCACCCTCGTGCCGGCTCTGACCGCGGCGGAGAACCTCGTCGTCAGCCGCGCCGGCGCGCCGGCCTTCATCGACTGGCGCAAGGAGCGCAAGGCGCTCGAAGCGTTTCTCGACCGCATGCCGTTCCGCGTCCCCCTCGACCGCCCCGTCTCGGGCCTCGCGGCGGGCGAGAAGCAGAAGCTCGAGATCCTGAAGCTCCTCTATCTCGACCAGCGCTTCCTCATCCTCGACGAGCCGACCTCGGTGCTGACGCCCGGCGAGGCCGACGAGATCCTCGGCCTCCTGCGCCAGATGGCGCACCGCGGCGAGATCACGGTGGCGATGATCAGCCACAAGTTCCGCGAGGTCGAGGCGTTCTGCGACGACTTCACCGTGCTCCGGCGCGGCGCTCGGGTCGGGGGCGGCAAGGTCGGCGCGGTCTCGTCGCGCGAGATGGCCGCGATGATGATCGGCGACGCCGTCGTTCCGCCCTCCGCCGCGCGCATCAAGGCGCCGAAAGACGGGGTCACGCTCGAAGTCGCGGGCCTTTTCGCCGAGAACGACGAAGGCCGCTCCGCGGTCAACGGCTTCGACATCCGGGTCAAGGCCGGCGAGATCGTCGGCGTCGCCGGCGTCTCGGGCAACGGACAGAGCGAGCTCGTCGAGGCGCTGTGCGGTCAGCGCCCGATCCGGCTCGGCCAGGTCCTGATTCGCGATCAGGATTTCGAGCCGACGCGCGATCATTTCGACCGGTTCAAGGTGTTCGGCCTGCCCGAGGAGCCGTTGAAGAACGCTTCGGTGGCGAACATGTCGGTCGCCGAGAACATGGCCTTCCGCAGGTTCGACAAGGCGCCCATGGCTCGGCTCGGCTTCTGGCTGTCGCGCGAGCCGATCCGCGCCAAGGCGCGCGAGCTGATCGAGCGCTACAACATCCGCACGCCCTCGCCCGACACGCCGATCCGCGATCTCTCGGGGGGCAACGTGCAGCGCGCGGTGCTGGCGCGCGAGCTTTCCGGCGACGTCGACGTGCTGATCGTCGCCAATCCCTGCTTCGGGCTCGATTTCGCCTCCGTCGCCGACATCCGCGGGCAGATCATGGAGCAGCGCAACCGCGGCGCCGCCGTGCTGCTCGTCAGCGAGGACCTCGACGAGATCCTCGAGCTCTCGGACCGGATCGCGGTCATGTCGGGGGGCAAGGTCGCTTACCTCACCGACGCGGCCAGCGCCGACCGGACCACCATCGGCCGCTACATGGCGGGGCGCTGAGCCATGATCGAAGTCGACGCCGCGCCCTTCGCCTACCGCTTCGATCCGGCGCGGACCGCTCTGGTCGTGATCGACATGCAGCGCGACTTCCTCGAGCCCGGCGGCTTCGGCGAGACGCTCGGCAACGACCTCGCCCCGGTCGTCGAGATCATCCCGACGGTCGCGGCGCTGATCGGGACCTTCCGCGAAAAAGGCTGGACGATCCTGCACACCCGCGAGAGCCACGCGCCCGACCTCTCCGACTGCCCGCCGGCCAAGCGCGCCCGCGGGGCGCCGGCGCTGCGCATCGGCGACATGGGGCCGATGGGGCGCATCCTGGTGCGCGGCGAGCCGGGCGCGGACATCGTCGGGCCTTGCGCTCCCGCGCCCGGCGAGATCGTGGTCGACAAGCCGGGCAAGGGCATGTTCCACGCCACCGACGTCGCGGAAATCTTGCAGGCGCGCGGGGTTGCGCACCTCGTCTTCGCCGGCGTCACCACCGAGGTTTGCGTGCAGACCTCGATGCGCGAGGCCAACGACCGCGGCTACGAATGCCTGTTGATCGAGGACGCGACCGCGAGCTATTTTCCGGCCTTCAAATATGCGACCCTCGAGATGATCCGAGCACAGGGCGCCATCGTAGGATGGACCGCGCCCCTCGATGCCTTCAGGAAAGCGATCGCATGATGGAGAAACCGTTCGACCCCGCAGCCTTCGTCGAGGGGGCGGCGCCGCTCCTGAAGATCGCGCTGACGCCGGAATCGCGCGCCGGCGCCATCCTCCATCTGACCATCGCGGCGGAACAGGCGGACCTGCTCATGTCGGCCGATCTCGGCGACGAGGACGAGCCCGCCCCGGTGTTCCGGCCATGACGCCGCTGCTCGATCGACCGGCGCACGCGATTGCGACCGCGGTCCGGGACGGCGTGGCGAGCGCGGTCGAAGTGACGCGCGCCGCGCTCGGCCGCATCGAGGCGCGAGACGGCGCCTACGGCGCCTTCACCGACGTGGTCGCGGAGCGCGCGCTCGGGAAAGCCGCCGCTGTCGACGCCGCGCGGGCGCGGGGCGAGCGGATGGGGCCGCTGGCCGGCGCGCCGTTCGCGGTCAAGAACCTTTTCGACGTGAAGGGCCTGCCGACCCGCGCGGGCTCCAAGATCAATCGCGAGCTCACGCCGGCGGCGGCGGACGCGACGCTCGTTGCGCGGCTCGAACATGCCGGCGCGGTGCTGGTCGGCGCGCTCAACATGGGCGAATACGCCTACGACTTCACCGGGCAGAACGCGCACGACGGGCCGTCGCGCAACCCGCACGCCCTCGCGCACATGACCGGCGGCTCGTCCGGCGGGTCCGGCGCCGCGGTCTCGGGCGGCCTCGTGCCGATCGCGCTCGGCTCCGACACCAACGGCTCGATCCGCGTGCCGAGCGCGTTCTGCGGCGTCTTCGGCCTCAAGCCGACCTACGGGCGGCTGTCGCGGGCGCGGACCTTTCCCTTCGTCGCGAGCCTCGACCATGTCGGACCCTTCGCCCGCAGCGTCGCCGACCTCGCGCTCGCTTACGACGCGATGATCGGCCGCGACGAGGACGACCCGGCCCAGGCCGACGTCGCGCCGATCCCCGCCGCGCTCGGTCTCGAGGACGGGATCGCGGGTCTTCGCATCGCGAGGCTCGGCGGCTATTTCGCCCGCTCGGGCGAGCTCTGCGCCTTCGAGGCCGTCGACCGGGTCGCCGCCGCGCTGAAGGTCGGCCGGACGGTCGACCTGCCCGATGCCGCGCGGGCGCGCGCGGCCGCCTATCTCATCACCATGATCGAGGGCGCGGCGCTGCATCTCGAGCGATTGCAGACCCGGGTGGAAGACTTCGACCCCGACGTGCGCGACCGGCTGATCGCCGGGGCGATGCTGCCGGGCGCCTGGCTGGTTCAGGCGCAGAAGTTTCGCCGGTTCTTCCGCGCGCAGGCGCTCGCCCTCTTCGACGACGTGGACATCCTGCTTGCGCCCGCGACGCCGTGCCGCGCGCCCAAGCTCGGACAGAACACCTTCACGCTCGACGGCAAGGAGCAGCTCGTGCGGCCGAACATCGGCGTCTTCACCCAGCCGCTCTCGTTCATCGGCCTGCCGGTCGTCGCTGTCCCTGTCTGGACGGACGGCGAGGCGCTGCCGATGGGCGTGCAGATCGTCGCGCCGCCGTGGCGCGAAGATCTGGCGCTGCGGGTCGCGCGCGTCCTCGAGCGCACGGGCGTGGTCGCGGCGCCCGTGGCGCATTTCGCCTGAGCGCAGAGGTGAGCCAGCCCGGCGAGCCCCGTGCCGGAGGCTGCGTCAGAGGCTATGAAAGACCGCGCCGGCCGTCATGCGCGACGGCGACGGCGGCGGCGCGCAGCGCGGAGCCCGGCCAGCCCGAGGCCGAACAAAGCGAGGCTGGCCGGCTCCGGAACCGGCGTCGCCGTCAAGGTCGCCTCGACGCGGAAGACGTCGTTGGTCAGATAGAGGCCGGGATCGCCGCCGAAAGCGGGCGGGAGGAAATCGATAGAAAGGGTGTTCTGGCCGGACAGAAACAGCGCCGGATCGATCGTGAACGCGCTGAGCGCAGTCGGGAACGAGCCCGGCATGGCGAGGGCGGCGATCTCCGTCCCATTCAGCGACAGGATCGCCGGCGGAGACTGGTATCCGAACACGCCCCAGACGCCGCTGAGCCGAGCCGTGTCCAGGCGGGCGCCGGCGAGGCTGAACGTCTCGCTGAAGGTCACGCTCGTCGCGCCTGCGGTGTAGGCCATGCCGGTGAAGGGCAGGTCGAGCCAAGCGCTCGCCGCGGTGTCGGGAAGCGCCGGCGGCACGGAGTAGGACGGCACATAGCTGGACGCCTGTCCGTTGGCCGCCCCGAGCCCGTTGTCGAAGTGGACCGTGAATCCCCACGCGTCCGTCCAACCCGGCGTCGTGGAAAGGTTGACGCTGCCTGGGAAGGCGGGAGGCTGGAGCGGCCCCACCGGGGGCACGATCGGCGGGAAATAGATCGTTCCGCCGCCTCCGATAAGCTGGGCGCTCGCCGGGGACGCCAGCCCGAGGAGCGATCCGGAGACGAGCAGCAAGGCCGAGGCGCGACGAAGCATGCGAAAAATTCCCATAGGTAAGACATCGACTGTCGAGGGCGGCGCCGAAGCCGAGCGCCGTCCGCACTATTCTGGTGTTGATAGCAGACACGTTGTGACAGTGTCATCGCAGTTGGCGACGTTTTTTGCAGGCGATCACGCGCAGGCGCCGTCGCGCGGCCGGGCCGGCGCCGGCGGGCGCGCGTGATGATCGTCGACGATCCCGCCGTGAAGGCCGAAGTGGAGGCCGTCTTCGCCGCCTACGAGCGGGCGCTGGTGACGAACGACGTCGCCGCGCTCGACGCCTTCTTCCTGCCCAGCGAAGACGCGATCCGCTACGGCGCCGGCGAAAACCTCTACGGCTACGCGGCGATCCGGGCGTTCCGCGCGGCGCGCTCGCCGGCTGGGCTTGCGCGCAGGCTCGACAGGACCCGCATCGTGACCTACGGCCGCGATCTCGCCGTCGCCGCCACGCTGTTTCGGCGCGAGAATGCGCCGGGAAAGGTCGGACGGCAGATGCAGACCTGGGTGCGCTTTCCCGAGGGGTGGCGGATCGTCGCCGCCCATGTCAGCGTGGTCGACGAGCCGGCATGAGCGATCGGATTTCGGGCGTCGTCCTCCTGCCCACCGACGGCGCGCCCGCGGGGCCGCCGGTCGACCTCGTCATCGAGGAAGGCGTGATTGCGGCGATCGCGCCGGCCGAGCGGGCGCCCGCGCGGCGGCTGCTCGCCATGCCCGCCCTCGTCAACGCCCACGACCATTGCCGCCCGCTGTCGCCGATGTCGTTCGGCGCCGCGGGGAAGCCGTTGGAGACGTGGCTCCTGCGACTGGCGGCGATGCCGCCGGTCGACCCCTATCGCGCGGCGCTCGCGGCCTTCGGCCGGGCGGCGCGCGGCGGGGCGGGGTCGGTGATGGCGCATTACACACGCTTCCTGGGGCCGATGCCGCCGGTGGAGGAAGCGCGCGCCGTCGCCCGCGCGGCGGCCGAGGCCGGCGTGCGCGCGACCTTCGCCGTGTTCCTGCGCGACCGCAACCCGCTCGTTTACGGCGGCGAGGCCGCGCTCCTGGCGGCGCTGCCGGAACGCGCGCGCGCCACGGTCGCGGAGACGTTCCTCAATCCCATGCCGAGCGGGGAGGAGCAGATCGCGCGGGTCGAAGCGATCGCCCAGGCTGTCGAAAGCCCGGCCTTTTCGGTGCAGTTCGGCCCCAACGGGCCGCAATGGTGCTCGGACGCGCTTCTGGCCGCGGTCGCCGAGCGGTCGCGCGCCACCGGACGGCGGGTGCACATGCATCTTCTGGAGACGCGCTGTCAGCGCGCCTTCGCCGACCGCGCCTATCCCGAAGGGGTGGTCGAACGGCTGCGGACGCTCGGCCTCCTCTCGCCGCGCCTGACCCTCGCCCATTGCGTTTACGCTCGCCCGGACGAGCTCGACCTGATCGCCGCCTCGGGCGCCGTCGTCGCCACGAACCCGAGCTCCAACCTGCATCTGGCGAGCGGCGTCGCGCCGATCGGCGAGGCGATCCGGCGCGGCTGCCGCGTGGGCCTCGGGGTGGACGCTTCGGCGCTGGACGAGGACGACGACATTGTGCGCGAATTGCGGCTCGGACATTTCCTCCACGGCGGCTGGGGCTTCGAGACGGTGGTCGCGCGCGGCGACTGGCTCGCCAAGACCGTCGCCGACGGGCGCTTCGCCAACGGCGCGCCGGGCGACGGCCGGCTCGCGGCCGGGGCGCCCGCCGACCTTCTCGTCCTCGACCTCGACCGGCTCGATCGCGACGCCGTCATGCCCCTGGAGCCGATCGACCTCCTGTTCGCCCGGGCGACCGCCGCCCATATCGATCGGTTGATCGTCGCCGGGCGCGACGTCGTCCGCGACGGACGGCTCGCGACCGTCGACCTCGACGCGACCGAAGCGGCGCTCCGGCAGGACTATCGCGACAGGATCGGCTCCCGCGCGGCCTTCCTCGACGCGTGGCGCGATCTCGAACCCGCAGCCGTCGCGCATTATCTCGGCGGCTTCGGCTGCTGCTGAACACGCGAGGATCGAAAGCCATGACCGACGCGTTGCCCATCATCGATCTGACCGCGCTTTGCGAGGGCGACGCCGGCCTCGCGCCGCTCGCGGCGCAGATCGGCGCGGCCTGCCGGAACGCCGGCTTCTTCTACGTCGTCAACCACGGCGTGAGCCGCGCGCTGATGGACGACGCCTTCGCGCAGTCCCGGCGCTTCTTCGCGCTGCCGCTCGCCCTGAAGCAGGCGATCGCGATGGATGTCGTCGGCGGCAACCGCGGCTATTCCGCGCTGCTGCGCGAAGCGCTCGACCCGGCGCAGGGTCCCGACCGGAAAGAGGCGTTCAACGTCGGCCTCGACCTCGCGCCGGACGATCCGGACCTGCTCGCCGGCAAGCCTTTCCGCGCGTTGAACGCGTGGCCGGACCTGCCCGGGTTCCGAGAGACCATGCTGACCTACTTCGACGCCTGCGCCGCGCTCGGCGGGCGCATTCATCGCGCCTTCGCCCACGATCTCGGCCTGGACGCGGGCTTCTTCGCGGACAAGTTCGACCGGCCGATGGCGACGCTGCGGCTCTTGCGCTATCCCGCCCCGGCGGAAGGTTCGGGCGCGGAAATCGGCGCGGGCGCGCATACCGACTACGGCAATCTCACGCTGCTGGCGACCGACGACGCCGGCGGGCTTCAGGTGCGCCGGCGCGACGGGCGCTGGATCGAAGCGCCGCCTCTCGCCGGCGCCTACGTGGTCAACATCGGCGACTGCCTGATGCGCTGGACCAACGACATCTACGTCTCGACGCCGCACCGCGTTGTCAGCCGCAGCGTGCGCGAACGCTGCTCGATCGCCTTCTTCTACGATCCCAATCCGGACGCCGAAGTCGCCGCCGTCCCCGCCTGCGTCGCGGGCGGCGCCGCCAAATATCCGCCGATCCTGGCCGCCGACTATCTGACGCGCCGGCTGGACGCCAGCGTTCCGCGATGAGCGGTCCTCTCATGGGATCGTGAGGCGCGCCGCGGACACGAACCTCCGGCGCGGGGGCGCCGTCTCCTGCCTTCGGACGGCCTCCTCCGCCGGCCTTTCGGCGGGGGAGGGGGGCGCTCGCGCGGGTTACTGTTTCGGCGCGGCGGGCGCGGCAGGGGCCGCCGGCGCGGCTGCGCCGTTCTGCTGCTGCTGCTCGAGGGCCTTGCGCTGCTCTTCGGCTTTCTTCTGCAACTGCTGCTGAAGCGCTTGGCGCTGCTGCTCGAGCAACTTCGGATCGGTCGGCTTGCCGTCGAACGTCGCCCCGAATTCCTTGATCGGAATGTTGAAGGTCAGCTCGCGGCCCGAAGGTTCGCCGCCCGGCACCCGGATGACCACAGCGAGGTTCTGACCCTTTTTCAGGCTCGACAGCGCGCTCGCGCCGATCTCGATCTCGGCGGTGCAGGCGTTCTGGAAGCACATGTCGTACTTGCCTTCGAGCGGTTCGCCCTTGTCGATGACGACGCGGAAGCCGGGCTTCAGCAGCATGCCGATCGGCAGCATCATGAAGCGCAGTTTCTTCTTCTCCTCGCCCTGCAATTCGAACACCTGCATGCTGATCATCGGCGGCTGGTCGGCCGAGGTCGCGAAGTCGCGCATCGTCTGGCAGGCGTCGCGGCCGGTGGTCTGCTCCTTGCCGCAGAGCTTGACCCATTGCGGCTCGGGCGACACGAGGTCGACCTTCGAGGGCGGCGGCGGCTGGGCGCCGGGCGCCGGAACGCCGGGAGCGGCCGGCGCGTTCTGAGCCAGCGCCGTCCCTGCGCCGAGCGTCATGCACAGGGCGAGCGCGGCGGCGCTCGAGCGCGTGATCGGGAATGTCATCAATCGTCCTTTCGAAACCGTAAGCCTGTGCGCACGCTGCGCCTCTCGCCCGCCTCGAGGCCGCACGAGCGCCCGCGGCCCTTGGGCGAGCGGTTTGGCGACAATAGGACCTCATGCGGCGTCGGCGGGCGGCCTCGAAGGCGCGCGCTCTCTTTCCATATCGAGCGTGACAATCCAATAACAATTTCGGCCGCAAGGGTTGGCCGGCGCGGCGGGCGCGGCCCGATCGCCGCGCGAAATCGGGAGATCGACCGACAATCGACGCAATTTCGGGTTCTGAGGTCTGTGCATGTTCGGTTTCGCGATTCGCTGTCTCCTCGCCGCCGCCTTCGCGCTCGCCGCGCCGCTTCGCGCCGCGCCCGGCGAGGTTTCGCCGGCCATCGCCATGCACGGCGATCCGGCGCTGCCGCCGGGGTTCGCGCACTTCCCCTACGTCAATCCGGACGCGCCCAAGGGCGGGCGGCTGAACCTCGCCTTTTTCGGCGCCTTCGACAGCCTCAATCCCTACAACGTCAAGGCGCTGTCGACGGCGCAGGGGCTCGTGGGCAACGTCTACCAGTCGCTGATGATCCGCTCGGACGACGAGCCCTTCACCCTCTACGGCCTGATCGCCAAGACCATCGAGACGGACCCGGCGCGCGACTTCGTCGTCTTCCGTCTCGATCCGGCGGCCCGCTTCTCCGACAGCTCGCCGATCACGTCGGCCGACGTGCTGTTCACCTTCAACCTCCTGAAGGCGAAGGGCCGGCCGCAGCAGCGCGCCGCGTTCAGCCTGGTGAAAGGCGCCGAAGCGCCCGACCCGTACACCGTGCGCTTCGACCTGACCGGCGCCGGCGACCGCGAATTGCCCCTGACGTTGGCCATCATGCCGGTGCTGTCGGCCGCCCACACCGA
Source organism: uncultured Hyphomicrobiales bacterium (assembly GCA_903932535.1). GTDB lineage: Bacteria > Pseudomonadota > Alphaproteobacteria > Rhizobiales > Beijerinckiaceae > Roseiarcus. The sequence goes on from CAIZGR010000206.1 coordinate 15,217, forward strand.
CGCCGCGCATTTCGAGGACCAGACGTTGCAGATTCCGGTCGCCTCCGGGCCGTACCGGATCGCCGAGGTCACGCCAGGGCAGCGGCTCGTCCTGAAGCGCAACCCCGGCTATTGGGCGCGCGACCTGCCGGTCTCGAAGGGCCTCTACAATTTCGACGAGATCCGGATCGACTATTTCCGCGACGCGACCGCGATGTTCGAGGCGTTCAAGGCCGGCCTGATCGACTACCGGGTCGAGGACGACGTCACCCGCTGGCGCTCGGAATACGGCTTCCCCGCCGCGAACGACGGGCGGGTGATCACGGCCGCCGTCGCGAACGGCCTGCCCAAGGGCGTCTCCGGCTTCGCCTTCAACACGCGCCGCCCGATGTTCGCCGACCCGCGGGTGCGCGAGGCGCTGGCCTCCCTGTTCGATTTCGAGTGGATCGACGCCAATCTCTACGCCGGCGCCTACCGGCGCTCGGAAGGGTTCTTCGACGACAGCGCGCTGTCGTCGGTCGGACGTCCGGCCTCGGAGCGGGAGAAAGGCCTGCTCGCCCCGTTTCCGGGCGCGGTGCGCCCCGACGTGATGGACGGGACGTGGCGCGCCCCGGTTTCCGACGGCTCCGGCCGCGACCGGGCGATCGCCCGGCGCGCGATTCAGGAGCTGGAGAGCGCCGGCTGGCGGATGACGGACGGGCGTCTCGTCGATTCGCACGGCGAGCCGCTCGCGTTCGAGATCATGGTCAGCTCGCGCGAGGAGGAGCGG
>CAIZGR010000207.1 GCA_903932535.1 uncultured Hyphomicrobiales bacterium
CATCATCATCACCGCGGTCGGCAAGACCAACGAGTTCCCGATCATGGTCGTCGCCGTGACCGTCGCGGAGGTGCTGATGATGGTCGCCTCCGGGCCGCTCGGCGACTACGTCCACCGCAATCCGACGGTGCTGATGCTGGCGCTGAGCTTTCTCCTGATGATCGGCATGGCGCTGATCGCCGACGGCTTCGGCTTTCACATCGAAAGGGGCTATATTTACGCGGCGATGTTCTTTTCCTCTCTGGTCGAGGCGCTCAACACCCTCGCCCGGCGCAAAGCGCGGAAAGCCTCATGACGCTCGGCTCCCTGGTTCTGTTCGCGGCGGTCTATTTCGCCGCGGTCGCCACGCCCGGCCCCGGCCTCGCGGCGCTGGTCGCGCGCGTGCTCGCCTACGGGCTCGTCGGCGTCGCCCCGTTCATCGCCGGCTACGTGGCCGGCGACATGATCTGGCTCCTCGTCGCGGGGACTGGCCTCGCCGCGCTCGCCAACGCCTTCGCCGGCGCCTTCGCCGCGATCAAATACGCCGGCGCCGCCTACCTCCTCTATCTCGCTTGGCGCACCGCGACCGCGCCGGCGACCAGGGGCGAAGCGCCGCCGCCCGCCTCGCGGGGCTTCCGCGCTTTCCTCGGATCGCTGTCGCTGACGCTCGGCAACCCGAAGGTGATGGTGTTCTTTCTGTCGATCATGCCGCTCGTGGTCGACGTGACGAGCCTCACGCCGTTCAAGCTCGCCGAACTGATGGCGCTCTGCATCCCGATCATCGCCGCGACGCTCGCGGCCTACGCGCTCGCCGCCAACCGGGCGCGCGCGCTGTTCCGGTCGGCCAGGGCGATGCGTTTCGCCCATCGCGCCGCCGGCGGGGTGATGGCCGGCGTCGCGGTCGCGGTGGCCACGAGGTGAGCATGTCGGATATTCTTGCGATCGGCGAGCCGCTGGTCGAGCTCAATCAGGCCGAGGACGGCGCGCCGTTCCTGCAAGGGTTCGGCGGCGACACCTCGAACGCCATGATCGCCGCCGCCCGCCTCGGCGCCGACGCAGCCTATTTCACCGCCATCGGCGCCGACCGCTTCGGGCAGGCGCTGACCGAGCTTTGGCTGAAGGAGGGCGTGGACGCGAGCCGTGTCGTCGTCAACGGCGGGGCGCACACCGGGCTCTATTTCGTCACCCATGGGGCCGAGGGCCACCAGTTCTCCTATATGCGCGCAGGATCGGCGGCGAGCCGGATCGGCGAGAGCGACCTGCCGGTCGACCGCATCAAGGCGACGCAAATCCTGCACGTCTCGGGCGTCAGCCAGGCGATTTCGTCCTCGGCCGCCGACGCGGCGTTCGCGGCGATCGACATCGCCCGCGACGCCAAGCGGCTCGTGTCCTACGACCCCAACCTGCGGCTGAAGCTCTGGCCGCTGAGGCGGGCGCGGGCGGTCATCCACGAGGCGATGCGCGCCTGCGACATCGCCCTGCCGGGGCTCGACGACGCGAGCGCGCTCGCCGGCCTCACCGACCCGGACGCGATCGCCGACTTTTATCTCAGGCTCGGCGCGCGGCTGGTGGTGGTGAAGCTCGGCAAGGCCGGCGCGCTGGCGGCGACCGCGGCGCGGCGCGAGCGCGTCGCCCCCTTGGCCGTCCCGGCGGTCGACGCGACCGGCGCCGGCGACTGTTTCGACGGCGCTTTTCTCGCCGAGTTCGTCCGCGCCGCCGACCCCTTCGCCGCCGCCCGCTTCGCCAACGTCGCGGCGGCGCTCTCGACCCGAGGCTGGGGCGCGGTCGCGCCGCTGCCGCGCCGGGCCGAGGTCGAGGCGGCCAGCTTGGCGACCTGACCGGCAAGGAGTCTCGGGAACGCCGCCGCCGTCCGACCGTCCTCGTCTTCCTTCCCGGAAGGACCTCCTTAAAACGCTCGCCTTTCGACAAATGCAGCCCCAGTCGCCGCGATCGACGCCAAAATGAGAATTGCTGGGCGGCCTGACGGACATATTGCCAAAGCCGGCCAAATTGGCTTACACAGCGTCGCCGGCCTTGGAGCTTCGCCCCATGGCCGTCGCGGCGCCGCAATAGCTCAGCTGGTAGAGCACCTCATTCGTAATGAGGGGGTCGGGGGTTCGAATCCCTCTTGCGGCACCATTTCTCCCTGCAAAGTCAATGGTTTACGGACGAAGATGATGGCGAGCGCAACTGTCAAGCCGGGGTGAGTCCGAAAAGCCACACTGGGCGGACGATCGATTGCGGCGCTGCGATTGTTCGAGACAGGGGCGCGGACTTCTGAATCGAGGGTGGAATGGTTCTTCCGCCCGAAGTCTTGGAGCTGATCGACTCGCTCAGATGCGAGATCCAGGCGCTTCGGGCCGAGAATGCCGAGCTTCGGCGCGAGCTTCAGGCGGTCGACGAATTCGACAAGGAGCCCTGGGCCGACGCCCTGCGCGCGACGCTTCTCGACGCCAACGAGGCCGTGCAATAGGCCAAGGCGCAGGGCGCCTCGGCGCTCCCCGCCGAAACCACCAAGGCGTTCGAGGACCGGTACTGGGCCGCCGTCCGGGAAGGCCTCGCCCTGCACAGGAGCCTGCCGGCCTTCGATCCTTCGCCGAACCGGAAAAAGCGCGAGAAGCAGCGGCCCGCCCACAATCTCCTCATCCGGCTCGAGACCTTCAAGGAAGCGACCCTCCGGTTCCTCACCGACTTCGCCGTTCCCTTCACCAACAACCTCGCCGAGCGGGATTCGAGGATGATGAAGGTGAAAATCAAAATCTCGGGCGGCTTCCGAACCCTGCGAGGCGCCGCCGGCTTCGCAAGCCAGCGCTCCGTGATCTCATCGGCGCGAAAGCAGGGCCTCAATATCCACGAAGCCCTGACCCTCGGTCCAGAACGACTCACCGTCGAACTGAAGCTCTGAGCCCTGGCTTCCCTTCCACTCCCATTCGAAGCAGAACCAACGCCCCCGCCCCAGAGACCGGAAATGGTCAACACGGTAGGCGGCTTGGAAGTTACCGTGAATCCAAATCTCGCACCTATCGCTCTGAAAACGCTCGACCGAACGCAAAGAACCGTCGAGAGGGCGACGAGACGCATCGCTCTCGCGCTCCGGCCGCCGCGCGAGCGCCGAAATTCTCGAGAGCGGCCGCGGGGCGCCGCTGTCCGGCGGCGCGCGCAGTGCGCTTCGCAATTCGCGCTGGCGGCGGTCGAGGAACTGGTCCGGGTAGCGGGCGTCGGGCAGGGCGAGGAACAGCGCCGAGTTGCTCACGCGCACGCGAGCCGCCTTCGGCGGGTTCGGTCCGGCCCGGCCGGCTCAGCCGGCCCCTTCGTGCAAGACCTCGCGGACTTTCGCGGCGAGTTCGTCGGCCGTGTACGGTTTCTTCAGCCATGCGCCGGCCTTGTGGCCGAGGCGGGCGATGGCGGGCTCGGCGTAGCCGGAGGTGAACAGGATCTTCACCGCCGGCTTCATCGTCAGCGCCGCCTGGGCGAGCTCGAGGCCGGTCATGCCGCCCGGCATCACCATGTCGGTGAACACGAGCGCGATTTCCGGCCGCGCCGCGAGGTGCGTGATGGCGGCCGGGCCGCTGTCGGCTTCGAGCACTTCGTAGCCGAGGCTTCTCAGGCGCCGGCTCAAGACCCGGCGCAGGCGCGGATCGTCCTCGACCAGCAGAATGGTCTCCGAGCCCCTCGGCAGCTCCGGCTTCGGGGCGTCGGCGGCGTGTTGGTCTTCCGCCGCGACGCTCTCGGCTTGCGGCAGGTAGATGCGCACGCTCGTGCCGCTGCCGGGCTCGCTGTAGATCTGGATATGGCCGCCGGACTGCTTGACGAAGCCGTAGACCATGCTGAGGCCGAGGCCGGTGCCTGCGCCGACGGGCTTGGTGGTGAAGAACGGCTCGAACGCCTTCCGCCGCACTTCCTCGGGCATGCCCGTCCCGGTGTCGGTGACGGTGATCAGCACGTAGCGCCCGGTGCGCACCTCGGGGTACATCTGGGCGTAATCGGCGTCGAGACGGACATGGGCGATATCGATGGCGAGTTGGCCGCCGCGCGGCATCGCGTCGCGCGCGTTGATCGCCAGATTGAGCACCGCGTTTTGCAACTGCGCGCTGTCGACCACCGCCAAGTGGGCGTCGCCGGAGGCCGAAAGTCTCAGCTCGATCGCCTCCCCGAGCGTTCGGCGGAGCAGCGCGGAGAACCCGCTGACGAGGCGGCCGACATCGGTGGGGGCCGGGTTGAGGGGCTGGCGGCGGGCGAACGCGAGGAGCTGCGCGGCGAGCTTGGCGCCGTCCTGCGCCGCGCCCTGGGCTTCCTTCGCCAGATCCTGGTGATCGGGATCGCGAAGCATGGGCTGAAGCAGCTCCAGATTGGCGATGATCGCGGTCAGGATATTGTTGAAGTCGTGGGCGACGCCGCCGGTGAGCTGGCCGATCGCCTCCATCTTCTGCGACTGGCGCAGTTCCTGCTCCATCTTCTGGCGGCTCGAGAGGTCGCGGATGAAGGCGGTGAAGATACGCCGGCCGTTGGCGCGCGCCTCGCCGATGGCGAGCTCCACCGGCAGGACCTTGCCATCCTTCGTGACCGCCTGGACGAGGCGTCCGTAACCGATGATGCGCGCCTCGCCCGTGCGCGCGTAATTGGACATATAAGCGTCGTGCTCGGCCCGGTATGGCTGGGGCATGAGGACCTTGATGTCGCGGCCGATCATTTCCTCCGGGCAATAGCCGAACAAGGCCGAGGCCCCGGAGCTGAAGGAGGTGATCCGGCCCTGCTCGTCGGTGACGATCATCGCCTCGGGAACGGTGGCCAAGATGGAGGTGAGGTGCGCCTCGCGCTCGCCAAGCTCGGCCTGCGTCCGCTTCAGGCCGCTGATGTCGTGGTTGTTTTGCAGCACCGCGACGGTTTCTCCGCCGGCGGAGCGCCGCATGACCCACAGGCTCTGGATCGAGAGCTTCGATCCGTCCTTGGCGCGATGGTCGAGCTCGCCCTGCCAAGCGCCGCGCTCGGCGAGCGTGGCGATCACCTGCGCGCGCGGCACGGGATAGCGCGTGTCGAGCAGCTCGTGGACGCGCCGACCCATCGCCTCCTCACGCGAATAGCCGTAGAGGCGTTCGCAACCCGAGGTCCATTGGAAGATTCTTCCGTCGAGGTCGTGAATGATCACGATCGCGGCGTCCAGGACATCCGCGAGAGACGTCAGCTCTGCGCTCATCGCCGCACTCCGCGCCAATTCGATGTTCTCAAGATCGATGCTCGCATGTCCCGCTCAATAGGCGCCGCTCCCTTTGGAGGCAAGGAAACCATGCCCGCGCGCGCTTGTCATCTCATCCGTTGTGACCGGCCGAGTTTTCTGCTTTCGGCAGTCGCAAACGGGCCGGCGACGGCGCTCGGCTTCTCGGGCCGCCGGCGTCGCGGGTCGCCGGTCGGGAGGGGTGAACGGGTCTCCGTCACCGCCCGCGGCCGAGCTGCCGCGCCGGCAGGCTCTCGTTGATGTGAAACAGGTCCGGATCGGGCTGCGTCGTCAGGTCGAGGTTGAAGAGGGAGACGACCGTCTGATACCCCTGCGCGTCGATCACCGTCCAACGCTTGAGCGCGAAGGTCGCCGGATCGAAGATCAGCTCGAGATGCGCGGTTCCCCCGAGCGCCGCCTTGTCCTCGACCTCGATCGTCACGGCCTTTTCGTCCTGCGCGACGCTGAGAACCTGCGTGTCGCGCGCGAGGTCGATGTGGTCGGCGAGCAGGAACTTGAGCGGCGTCTGGGCGATGAAATATTCGTCCTGGGTGTTGAGCTTGTGGTCGACGATGGCGACGGAGCGCCCGTCGGCGACGATCTCGAAGCGCGCCGGATCGGCGTATTTGAACGCCATCCTGCCCGGGCGCTCGATCGTGAGCTGACCCTCGGAGCGTTTGCCGCCCGGCGCTATCTGGACGAAGTCGGCGGTGAGCACGCGCGCGGCGTCGAGCCACGCGTTGGCGCGCGCCACCGCGTCGGCGGCCGAAAGGTTGGCGGCCGGCCCGCTCTTCGGGGCCTTGGCGACCTTCACGGGCTTCTGCAGCTCGATCGGGGCGCCCTGAGCCCATGCGCCGGCGGCGGCGAGCGCCGCCAGCCCGATCACGAGCCCTCGCAATCGTTTCGCCATTCGATCCTGTCCTCTCGGCTCCGGCCCTCGCGCTGCCGAATCGGCCCCCGTCCCCCGTGGGGCCGGACGGGCGCGACGGGGAAGCCTGTGACGAGCCACTGTGCGCTTTGTGTGGCGAAGCGCCGAAGACCGGCGTCGCATCGCCGTCTGCTCCGTAGCGCGGCGTCGCCGGCTCCGCCAGGACCCGGTCCGAAGCGCGTCCCTGGGGACGCCCTTCGTGACCGGGGCTACTTACGCCGGCCCCTCCTCCCCCGGCGGCGCCTCCCGCAGCATCTCGGCCGCCATGGCGCGAGTCACGCGGCGGCCGCGCGACAGGGCTTCGCGGTCGAGCGCGGCGACGATCGCCCGCGCCGCGGCGAGCGAACGCTCGAGCCGCACGGCGATGAAGGCCGCGACCTTCGGATCGACCAGCAATTGACGGTCGCTGAAGAGCTTGACCAGGACCGCCTCGATCAGCGCCGAGTCGGGCGCGCCGAGCCGGACGAGCGGGGCGAGGCGCAGGCGCGAAAGGAGGTCGGGCGTGCCGAGGCCCCAGGCGTCGGGCGCAGCGCGGGCTGTGAGCAGCGCCCAGCGCTCGCTCTGCATGACGGCGTTGACAATGTGGAAGAGACGGGCCTCCTCCGCCCCGACCCGGTCTGCGTCCTCGATCAGGAGCGCCGCGTTATCGGCCGAGGTTCCGATCTCGATCTCGCCGAGGCGCGGGGCCTGAAGGACGGCGGCGGCGGCTTTCCGCGCCCACAGCGCGCCGAGGTGGCTCTTTCCCGATCCTTCCGGCCCGACCAGCAGCAGCATGCGCCCCGCCCAGGCCGGCCATCGGCCGATGGCGTCGAGCGCCTCCCGGTTCGAGGCGGCCGGGAGAAAGTCTTCGGGCGCGAAGCTCGGCGGGTGCGGCCAGTCGAGCGTCAATTGCCGGGGCGGCGCGGTCATATTCCTCCTTTGTCCGCCCCCCGGCCGAGATAGAAGGGGCTCCTGAGATAGAGCGCGATCAGATGCCGGACGACGACCCCCATGGCGGCGGCGGCCGGCACCGCGACGACGAGGCCGGCGAAGCCGAAGAGCTGCCCGAACGCGAGCAGCGCGAACATGAGCCAGACCGGATGGAGGCCGACCGACCCGCCCACGAGCTTCGGGGAAATCACGTTGCCTTCGAGAAACTGGCCCGCGACCACGACCGCGACCGCCAGGAAGAACATTTTCAGGCTCGGCCAGCCCTGAACGAGCGAGACCGCGATCGACAGGACGAGCGCGATCAGCGATCCGACATAAGGGACGAAGCTCAGAACCCCCGCGATGACGCCGATCAGGAAGCCGAAGTCGAGCCCGACCAGGGTCAGGCCGATCCCGTACCACAGTCCGAGAAACAGGCAGACCAGCGACTGTCCCCGGATGAACCCCGCCAGCTCCTGATCGATTTCGCGCGCGATCTTGCGCAGGTAGTCGCGGTGGTCGAGGGGCAGCC
>CAIZGR010000208.1 GCA_903932535.1 uncultured Hyphomicrobiales bacterium
AGGACGTCGTGGCTGTCGAGCGTCCAGGTCGGAACGACCTCGATCTTCATCGAGTCTTCCGGCGGCCCGTGCCGCTCCTTGCGCACGACCCACGCGTACATCGACTTCGGCACGTGGCCGAGCGGGGGGATTTCGCCGATTTCGTAAAGGTCCTTGACCGCGGCTTCAGCCGACGCGTCCTTGTCGGCGGGGCGAGTGTTCATGGGCGTCCTCGAGAGGCGGCATATCGGCGGCCCACCAGATTCCGGCCGGCCCCGATATTGCGTCGCACAATCAAGCATTGCCGTTCGGGCGCGGAAAATCAATCCACCTTTTCGTCGCGCCTCGGGCGCCGAATCCAGTTCTCGAGCGCCGTTGGGGCGGAATGCGCAGAGCCCCAGCTCGAAAACGTGCGACGATTTGCCGACGGCCGTCGATCCGCCGCGGCGCCCGGATAATCTGGCGCCCGCGCGTTTTTTCTGCGATTGTGCTGCGCACAATACGAACGCGCCCGCGCGCGCAGCTTCCCCTGCATAGGCCGGCGCAAAAAGGGTGACGCGATGGCGGAGACGGACGGGCAGGCTCAGGCGGCGCGGCGCGACAAACCGTGGATCTTCCGCACCTACGCCGGGCATTCCACGGCGCGCGAGTCGAACAAGCTCTATCGACAGAACCTCGCCAAGGGCCAGACGGGGCTGTCGATCGCCTTCTACCTGCCGACCCAGACCGGCTACGACAGCGACCACATCCTGGCGCGCGGCGAGGTCGGCAAGGTCGGCGTGGCGATCTCGCACATCGGCGACATGCGGGCCTTGTTCGAGGACATTCCGATCGCCTCGATGAACACCTCGATGACGATCAACGCCACCGCGCCGTGGCTGCTCGCCCTCTATATCGCCGTCGCCGACGAGCAGGGCGCGCCTCGGGCTCAGCTCCAGGGCACGACCCAGAACGACATCATCAAGGAATATCTGGCGCGCGGCTCCTACGTCTTCCCGCCCGACCCCTCGCTCAGGCTGACGACGGACATGATCCTGTTCTGCGCTCGCGAGGCGCCGAAATGGAACCCGATGAACGTCTGCTCCTACCACCTCCAGGAGGCGGGCGCGACGCCGGTCCAGGAGCTGAGCTACGCGCTCGCGACCGCCATCGCGGTGCTCGACCGGGTCCGCAAGTCGGGCGAGGTCGACGAGAAGGGCTTCGCCAACGTGGTCGGCAGCATCTCGTTCTTCGTCAACGCCGGCATGCGGTTCGTGACCGAGCTCGCCAAGATGCGGGCGTTCGTCGAACTGTGGGACGAGATCACCCGCGACCGGTTCGGCGTGACCGACCCGTCGAAGCGCCGCTTCCGCTACGGCGTCCAGGTCAACTCGCTCGGCCTCACCGAGCAGCAGCCGGAGAACAACGCTTATCGCATCTTGATCGAGATGCTGTCGGTGGTGCTGTCCAAGGGCGCGCGCGCCCGCGCCGTCCAGTTGCCGGCCTGGAACGAGGCGCTCGGCCTGCCGCGCCCGTTCGATCAGCAATGGTCGCTTCGCCTGCAACAGATCATGGCCTACGAGACGGACCTGCTCGAGTTCGGCGACATTTTCGACGGCAGCAAGGAGGTCGCGGCGCTGGTGGCCAAGCTGAAGGGCGAGGCGCTCGCCGAGATCGCCGCCATCGACGCGATGGGCGGGGCGGTCAAGGCGATCGAGACGGGGGCCTTGAAGGCGAAGCTGGTCGAATCCAACACCCGCCGGCTCGAGGCGATCGAGCGCGGCGAGCAGGTCGTCGTCGGCGTCAACGCCTTCACCACCTTCGAGCCGTCGCCGCTGACGGCGGGCGAGAATTCGATCATGGTTCCGTCCGGCAAAGCCGAGGCCGAGCAGGTCGCGAGGCTCGAGGCGTGGCGGGCGGAGCGCGACGAAGCCCGCGTGCGCGAGGCGCTGAGAGCGCTTCGCGTCGCGGCCGCCAGCGGCGCCAACATCATGCCCGCCTCGATCGAAGCGGCCAAGGCCGGCGCCACCACGGGCGAATGGGGCGACGCGCTCCGGGCCGAGTTCGGCGAGTTCCGCGCCCCGACCGGCGTCTCGCCGCGCGCGCGGCAGGCGGCGGCGGGTCTCGACGCGCTGCGCGGAGAGGTCGAGCGCGTCTCGCTCAAGCTCGGCCGCCGGGTCAAGTTTCTGCTCGGCAAGCCCGGCCTCGACGGCCATTCCAACGGCGCCGAGCAGATCGCCGCGCGCGCCACCGACGCCGGCATGGACGTGGTCTACGACGGCATCCGCCTCACGCCCGCCGACATCGTCGAGCGCGCCAAGTCGGGCGTCCATTGCGTCGGGCTGTCGATCCTGTCGGGCTCGCACATCGTGCTCACCGAGGAGGTGCTCAAGCTGATGCGTGAGGCCGGACTCGAGCGGGTGCCGGTGATCGTGGGCGGCATCATTCCGCCCGTCGACGCCGAGCGGTTGCGCGCGGCCGGCGTGGCGGCGGTCTACACGCCCAAGGACTTCGAGATCAACGCCATGCTCGGCGCGATCGTTTCCGAGATCGAGACGCGATTCGACCAGGGCGCGGGCGAGCGCGACTGACGTTTCTGCGCGAGGTCCGAGGCAGGGCGGGTGCTGCTTGCGGCGCCCGCCCTCATTGGCGCGCGACGAACAGCAGGACGCCCGCGACGACGAGCGTCGCCATCGAGGTGACGTAGGCCGTCTGCAACGTGATGTTCTTCCACCACAGGATGCGCGAGAACATGGCGCATCGCTCGGGCAGCGTCCGCAGGTCTTTCTCCGGGTCCGTCAGGAAATCGAAATCCTCCGGATCGATCCTGCGCCGGATCGGGAAACGGCTCCGCCCGGACTGCGGATAGCGCGGGTAGACCGAGACCAGCAGATTGAGGAAGATGAACAGGAACGGCGCCAGCAGGACCGGCAAGGTCAAGTAATGGGGATACATGTCCTTGTACTGGATGACCGTGCCCATCATGATCGCGACGAACAGCACCGCGATATTCGCCTTGATGTCGCTCAGGCGAATCGAATCGGAATAGCCCGCGATCAGGTTGCGGAGCTGAGCGTTCTGGTCTTTCGCCATGTCGGAGCCCGAGGTTGAAGCCGACCCTGGTCCGTCGTTGCGAGGACCCTTGGACTTGATCCGGGGGTCGCTCGTGATGACGGGTCGCGGCCTATGTGTACCACACATAGATCAGCAAGAGGATCGTGACGAAGATGCACACGATCGACAGGACGAAGCTGATGACGATGTACAGCGTCTTCCACCACAGAAGCTCCGAGAGCACCGCGCAGCGGAGCCTGAGCTGCTCGATCTCGTCCTCGGTCTCGGCGACGTTGGCGAAATCTTCGGCGGTCGCGGTGCGCGACACCAGGAAATTCTTGGCGCCCCGCTTCGGGTAGCGCGGGATCAGGACCATGAACAGGCAGACGTAGACGACCAGGAAAGGCAGCAGGACGAACGGGATCGGCAGATAGGCGGGAAACTTCGGGTAGTTGTAGAGGATCGGCCCCATCATGAAGGCGACGAACAGGATGGCGATGTTCGCCTTGAAATCGCTCGCCCTTATGGCGTCGGTGTATCCGGCGATGAGGCTGCGGTAGGGCTGCGCGGGATCGGGGGCGGGCTTGTTCATCCGGCGGTCGGACGCTCCGGGAGGCTGGCGAGCGGGGCGCGTCCCCGGTCGGACGAGGACAAAATCCCCGTGAATTCAAGCGCAAATCTCGCGTGAACAGGGATATTCTGTCAAGTCGCGGCGGTCCGCTCACACCTCCCAGTCGAGCGGCGGCGGCCAAGTTCCGGAGCCGTAGTCGGCGTTGCGGATTCCGAGCACCGCCAGCAGCATCACGACGCTCGCCGCCATGACGTAATACGTCGAGGCGAGGGGATCGCCGGTCGCGCCGACGAGCCAGGTGACGATATAGGTCGCGGTGCCGCCGAAAATCGCGACCCCCAGCGAATAGCTGACCGCGAGGCCCGTCGAACGGACGGCGGGCGGGAAGATCAGCGGGATCAGCATGATCCCGACGGCGACGCTCGCCGCGTGCAGGAGGCTCAGCACGGCGATCGCGGCGACCAGCGTCGCTCCGCTCGGGTTTGCGACCAGAAACTTCATCACCGGAAACAGCAGGATCATCAGGAGGACACGCGGAACGATCGCGACCGTGCGGATTCCGAAGCGGTCGGCGAGCAGTCCGCCGGCGAGCGAGCCGAGGCCGCCGGAGATCCCGAGCGTCATGGCGCCGAGCATCGCGGTCGATTCCGGCAGGTGCAGCGTCCGGATCGCGAACGGGGTCATGGTGATGAGGAAATATTGGGTGATCGTGCCGCCGCTGATCAGGGCGAGGCCGATGAGAACGCCGGTCCAGTTCTGCACCAGCACCCTGGCCGCGATCGCCCACGCGCCCGCGGGCCGCTCATGGCGGGGCGTCTCGAGCGTCTCGACCAGCCGGCTGCGGATGTAGATTCCGACCGGCGCGATCAGAACGCCGAGCGCGAAGGGGACGCGCCAGCCCCAGTCGTCGAAGCTCGACTTGGTCAGGAGCAGCGCCAGCGCGAAACCGATGACGCCGCTCGCGAGGCTGCCGAGATTCTGGCTCGCGAGCTGCCAGCTGGCGAAGAACATCCGCCGCTCGGGCGGAGCGGCCTCGAGCATGAACATCGTCGCCGGCCCGACCTCGCCGCCGACCGCGAAGCCCTGGAGCAGGCGGGCGAGAACCAGCAGGATCGGCGCCCAGACGCCGATCGTGGCATATCCGGGCGTCACCGCGATGAGCGCGCTGCCGATCGCCATCAGGCCGATCGACAGCGTCATCGCCGGCTTCCTGCCCGCGCGGTCGCCATAGGCGCCGATCAGCGCGCCGCCGAGCGGGCGGGCGACGAAGCCGGCCCCGAAGGCGGCCGCCGAGGCGAGGTCGCTGGCCAAGACGTTGTCGGACGGAAAGAAAGCCTGGCCGATCAGGCCCAGATAGGTGGCGTAGACGGTGAAGTCGAAGAACTCGAACCCGTTGCCGAGAACCGCGGCGAAGACGCCTTTCGCGTCGAGCCTCGGACGCGCGTCCGCTGACACGCTCGCCGCCTGAGCCAATCGCGATGCTCCCTCTTCCGTCGCGCCCAGCGTTTCAAGCGCCGGCCCGTCTGTCAACGCGTACAGGCTATCGCGGTCGTCGCGCCTCCCGGCGCTGGCGCGCCTTGGCGAGCGCGGCGGCGGCGAGCGTGGCCGCTGCGTCCACGACGGCGCCTCCGTCCTCCGGGCGCGGAGCGAAGGCGTCCTGGGGCGCCCCCGCGGCCCGCCAGCACGCGTCCCGGACGAGAAAAGCGTGAAAGCCCAGCGCCGCGGCGTCGCGCGCCGCGGCTTCGACCGCGCCTTGCTCTCCGCACAGCACGAGCGTCGTCGCGCCGAGATCGTCGAGCGACGCCTCGAGCCGGCCTCCGGCGAAGCCTCCGGCGCCGATATCGAGCGCCGGCAGTTCC
>CAIZGR010000209.1 GCA_903932535.1 uncultured Hyphomicrobiales bacterium
CCGGACAGCTCCTCGGCGAGCCAGAACAGCCCGGCGATCCAACCGGCGTAGTCGGCGCGTTCGTCGACCAGCGCTTGCGGCGAGGGCGTGTAATCGAGCACGCAATAGGCCCCGGCGGGATAGACGCCCTTGCGCTTGGGCGGCGCCGGCGTCTCGACGGTGCGCCAGACCTGCGCGTGGTCGTCGAACGTCGGCTCGGCCCAGCTCTCCAGCCGCCAGACGCCGGGCTTGCCGTTGGGCGCGAGCCGCGCGGCGGATTCGGGCGGCTCCCGGCGCACGTCGGGCCGCTTGCTCAGGCGCCCGCAGACCAACACGAAATTCGCCGCCTTGCGCAACCCGGCGCGCGCCGCGCCTTCGCAATCGAGCGCGAAGCCGAGGCCGGCGGCCAGATCGCTCGCCGCGACGCGCGGCTCCGGAGAAATCAACCGCAGCCGCTCGAGCGCGTCCTCGACGAGCAGCGCGTCGTCGTGCGGGGGGTCGCCGCGCGCGACGCCGGCGCGGGCGAGGCCGGCGGCGAACATCGGGCTCATCGGCGGGTAGCCCATCGGCCGGTTCCAGCGCCCGGTCAGTTCGCGATCGCCCCGGCTCACCTCGAGCGTCGGCAAAGTCACCACCTTGCCGGGCCGTTTTCGCGCCAGTTCGGCCGCCGCCCAAACCATGAGGTCCTCGACGTCGACCAGCGTCTTGGCCATGCAAGTCCCCGGCGCCGGAAGGGCGTCAATCAATCTTTACACGAAAACAGCGATTTAGGGAAGATGTTGCGAAGCAACGCGTTGCGTCCCGGCGTCGCGTTTGAGCCGCCGCACCCGCGACGCCGCCTCCTCCTCGCCGAACGCCAGCGCGAGATCGATGAAATCGGGCACGAGGTCGCGCGGGACCCACAACGGCACGTCGGCCTTGAGGCCGTTAAGCCCGGCCCAGCGCCGCCGCTGCGCTTGCGGATCGCGACGCAGGCGATCGAGCGGCGCCAAAGCGCGCGCGCGAAACGCCGGATCGCGCATGCGCGCCCGCATCGCCTCGGCGAGCCGCGCCCGCGTCGCCGGCCGCTGGTTGAACGCCAGCAGCCGCGCGTCGCGCCGCGCGGCGTAATCGGGATCGGCGTGCAGGCGATGCAGATGCGCCCGCTTTCGCGCCTGCGTGTCCGGCCTCGCGTTGGCGCGCCGGAGCGCCTCGATCCGCGAAGGCCGCGCGACCCCATGCTTGACCGCCAGCCGCCAGACGGCGTCGCGCGACAGGCCCAGTTCCGCGCCGACCTCGGCGAGCGTGGCGCGCTCGACGCCGAGACGCCGGCGCAGATGCGCGACGCGGGCGTCGTCGCTCATGTCCCGTTGAGCGGGGCGTAGAAACAATACACCATCGACTGCTGACCGTTCGACAGCGTGCGGTAAAAGATCCAGTAATCGCCGTCCGCGGAAGGCTGCGCCTTTTCCTTCGGGATCATTTCGAAATAGCCGTCGACGCGGAACCCGTCGGGCAGGATATGCACCTGGCCCGCCGTCAGGTGATGCGCGTCCGCCGGCCCGCAACACACCGCCTTGACCCACGGCGGGACGGGTTGATCGTTTGCCCACATGTTGTGTGCGTGAGCGCGCGAGAGCATCATGACCAGCAGCGCGACCACGAGCAGCGGGAACGCGCCGAACAAGAACAGCAGAATGCGGATCCTCAGCATCGCCCCCTCCACGGCCGGGGGGCGTCCTCAAAGCGCGAGTGAGCGCCCGAGTCCTTGAAAGTGACCAGCCAGATGTATGCGCAAACCCAGAATGTAAGCACGGTGCCCTCCACTAGTTTTGAGACGCGGGCGGCAAAACGGAACTATTCAACCGCTCCCGGTATAACTCATTCACGCGGGACTCCAAACTCTTAAACACATCCGACGGAGGCGAGATTGACTGAACCGTCTTCTCGATGTCGGTGACCCGGGTATTCAACGCCAAACTCCTCTCCGTACCGGTGGCCCGGTCTGACTCAATTTGTTGGCTCAGCTTCTCCAACAACGCCGTGACCTCGGGCCGCTTGATGAGGTCTGAGTCGATGCGGTTGACTTGGACGTGGATGCTGTCCAGTTCGCGGAATAACGCCAACCTTTCCTGCTCATCGCGTAGATCGATGCGCTTGGCGAACTCCTCATGCTCGTTTCGCGTCAGCCTTTCGTTGATGCTGGTGTCCTGAGAGGCTTCGCGATTGCGCGTCTCGCGTAGACCCTCTCGCCAGTCGTCCCGCCGAGCATAGA
>CAIZGR010000210.1 GCA_903932535.1 uncultured Hyphomicrobiales bacterium
CGAAGAACCAGATGCACGCGACCGCGAGCGCGCGGACGTAGAGGGTGACGGGCGCGTCGACCGCTTCGTACACCCAGTCGAAGGCGGCCTGGCCGGCCGCGACCGCGATCCCGCCGACGACGACGTAGAACGCGGTCTGCGCCGCGCCGCAGGCCCAATAGGCCAAGTTCGACGGCCGGTGGGCAGGGCCGACGTCGAGCGCCTCCGTCTCGGCCGGCTTCTCCGCGTCGAGCGCCCGAGCGAGGCGGCGAATCGTCGGATTGGCGTAGACGTCGCGCATGGCGACCGGAAGCAACGGGTCGAGCGCGCGGACGCGGGCGCAGAAGCGCGCCATCAGCAGCGAATGCGCGCCGTAGTCGCCGAAGAAGTCGGCGTCGATCGACGCCGCCTCGAGGCCGAGCACGGTCTGAAGCGCCTCTGCGAGCGTGTGCTCGGTATCCGTCTCCGGCGGGACGACCTCGGCGTCGAGCCTGAGGCGCGCCGACTTCGGCGTGGGAAGCGCCTTGCGGTCGGCCTTGTTGCTGACCAGCGTCGGGATGAACGGCAACCGCTCGAGAAAGGCCGGAGTCATATAGGCGGGCAGCCGCGCGCGCAGGCGCGCATGGATCGCGCTCGGGTCCGGCGCCTCCGCGCCGTGCTTGACCGCGTAGTAGGCGACCAGCTCCGGCGCGCCCGGCTCGGGCTCGAAGGTGGTGACGACGGCCTGCGCGATCTCCGGAATCTCGATCAGGACCGACTCGATCTCGGTCAATTCGATGCGGTAGCCGCGCAGCTTGATCTGCGTGTCGATGCGGCCGAGATATTCGATCTCGCCGTCCTCCGTCAGGCGGCCGAGGTCGCCGGTGCGGTAGATGCGGCCGGAGCGGTTGTTCGGCAGGGCGAGGAAGTCCTCGATGAACTTCGCTTCCGTCAGCTCCGGGCGGTTGAGGTAGCCCTCTGCGACGCCGATTCCGGCGATGCCGATCTCGCCCGGCTCGCCGAACGGGACCGCCGCGTCCTCCTCCGCGTCGAGAATGACGATCGAATAGGTCGGCAGCGGCTTGCCGATGGTCACCGGCTTCTCGGGCGTGAGGACGCCGAGGGTCGCGGTGACGGTGGCCTCGGTCGGCCCGTAGCTGTTGAGCAGCGTCCGGCCCGGCCGGCTCCAGCGCTTGACCAGCGCCGGCGGGCAGGCCTCGCCGCCGATCAGGAAGACGCGCAGCTTCGGCAGCTCGCGATCGATCGAGGCGAGCAGCGTCGGCACGCAGGCGAAGCAGGTCACTGCACGGCTCTCGAGGAAGTCGGCGAGCTCGTCGCCGAAGAGGCTCGCCGCGGCGGTATTGGGCACGAGCGTCGCGCCGGCGGCGAGCGGGACCCAGACCTCCTCGATCGAGAAGTCGAAGGCGATCGACATGCCCTGGTAGACGCGGTCGCCGGGGCCGAAGCCGTAGGTTTCGGCGGCGACGCGGACGAAATTGCAGATGCTCGGATGGGCGATCGCGACGCCCTTCGGATTGCCGGTGGTGCCCGAGGTGTAGAGGACGTAGCAGAGTCCCTCCCCCCGCCCGGCCTTTTCGTCTTCGGAGAGCGGCGCGTCGTCGAACGCGGCGATCGTTTCGCGCGCGGAGTCGAGAGGAAGCGTCTCGACGCCCGCGCCGGCGAGCCGGTCGGCGAAACGCATATGCGCCACGACCAGCTTGGCGCCGGCGTCCTCGAGGATATAGCGCACCCGCTCGGCCGGGTGGTTGGCGTCGAGCGGAACATAGGCCGCCCCGGCCTTCAGCAGCGCAAACAGCGTGACATAGGCCTCGGCGCCGCGGTCGAGCAGGACGCCGACCCGGTCGCCGGGCGCGACGCCGCGGGCGCGGAAGAATCGCGCCATCTGGTTGGCGCGCGCGCTCAGCTCGCGATAGCCGAGGTCCGCGCCGTCGGTCGCGACCGCGACCCGGCCGGAGAACCGCCGGCAGGCCTCCTCCAGCACATCGTCGAGCCGTTCGCCGAGCCGCCAGCGCAACGGCGAGCCGTCGCTCAGAATCGAGGCCGGCCGCGCCTCTTGAAGGCGGCGCAGTTCGGCCAGCGGATCGCGAAAGCTCTGCTCCCCAACGCCCAACGCAGAAGTCAACATGATGGTAGACGCCTATTCCGTTTTCTCCGGCGCCCCTTTTTCGGAGCGCGGGGCCGACTGTCCCTGGACGTTTCGCGCCGGCATGCGCAGGCGGACTCGATCCTTCGGCGCGGTCATATCAGCGCCCGATCGGCTGAACGGCGGCTGAACGGCGGCGCGAGGCGGCCCGAAGGGCCGCGCGCAAGAGGCGCGCCCGGCCCGCCGCTTGACGGAGGCTTTTTGACTGTCGCCCTGAAAACATGAAACGCTGTCAACGCTCTCCGCAGAGCGCCGGCGCCGCTGCGAAAGCGCGCTCGGACGTCGTCGCCTGCGACCGCGAGCGCTGAGGCTTCAGGGGCCTTCGTTCATCGGGGCCGTTTCTCCGCGGCCTGCGTTCATGACGATTCGGCTGACAAAGCCTTCGGCGGCAGAGCGTTCGGGCGAGGGCTTCCCTCGTCACGGCCATCGCCGCGATCCTCGAAGAGACGTTGCTCAATCATCTTACAGATTTTCAGCGATTTTGAATCGACTATTTGATCTGACGCAAGTTAACACGACCGCGTCGGCTGTACACTTGTCAAAAGAGAGAACGCACGGGAGGCCTGATCATTCGCCGTCGCGATCGACGCCGGCATGGACGCGTCTGGACAGCGCGATTTCCGCGCGAGCGTGGCGCCGGCATCGAATTGTGTCGCCTGGAAGCGAGGCGGGCCATTGCGAAACACGAGGAGTTGTCAGGATGAGCGGCAGCGGCCAGACCATTTCCACGACCAACTTTCCCGGTCCAGTCTTCGGCGACGGCGGCGACGTCACCGTCTTGTTCGGCGCGAGCGTCGCGGGCGGCCCGACCGGCGTCCGGGCGACGCCCTCGGGGACGATCGGGACGCTGACCAACGACGGATCGATCGCCGGGGCCGGCGGCGCCAGCGGGGGCGACTGGTGGGGCGGCGGGGGCGGCGCGGGCGTGTCCAATTCGGGAACGATCGCGACGCTGACCAATGGCGGATCGATCGGCGGAGGCGGCGGCGAAAGGGGCGGCGGCGGAGGCGGCGCAGGCGTGGCGAATTCGGGGACGATCGGGACGCTGACCAACAGCGGATCGACGACGGGCGGAACCGGCGGCCTCGGTATGTTGAATGGAGCCGCCGGGGGCGGCGCAGGCGTTTGGACTGCGGGGACGATCGGGACCCTGATCAACGCCGGCGCGATCGCCGGCGGAGCCGGAGGCGCCGGGCCATACGGGGGGGGCTATGGCGGCACGGGCGCCGCGGGCGTCTCGAATGCGGGGTCGATCGACTCGCTGACCAACGGCGGAACGATCGCCGGCGGAGGCGGCGGATACGGCGGATCTTTGGGCGGCGCGGGCGTGTCGAACGCGGGGGCGATCGGGACCCTGGCCAACCACGGGTCGATCACGGGCGGAGCCGGCGGCGCAGGTCGGAAATCGGGCGGCATGGGCGGCGCAGGCGTGTCGAATGGCGGCATAGGCGCGATCCAGCTCCTGGACAACGGGGCCGGCGGCGGGACGATCGCGGGCGGGACCGGCGGCGCGGGCGCGGCGGGCGGCGCGGGCGTCGCGAACGCAGGGACGATCGGGACCCTGGCCAACGACGGGTCGATCGCCGGCGGGAACGGGGGTGCAGGCTCCGCGACCGCCCACCAGGGCGGCGCGGGCGGCGCGGGGATCGAAAGCGATTCCGGCGCGACAATCCAGTCGCTGGCGAACCAGACCGGCGCCGCCCTTTCCGGCGGCGCCGGCGGCTGCGGCTTCGCGGGCGGCGGCGGGACTTCCAAGCCCGGCGCAGGCGGCGCAGGCGGCGCGGGCGTGTCGAATGCGGCGACGATCGGGACCCTGACCAACGGCGGATCGATCGCCGGCGGGAACGGGGGCGCCGGCCAGAATTCCACGCGCGGCGCGGGCGGCGCGGGCGTGGCGAACACGGGCGCGATCGCGACCCTGGCCAACAGCGGCTCGATCGAGGGCGGAAGCGGCGGCGCCGCGGGCGGCTACGGCGGGGCCGGCATAGGCGGCGCGGGCGGCGCAGGCGTGCTCGTTTCGGGTTCGATCGGGACGCTGACCAACAGCGGATCGATCGCGGGCGGAGACGGCACGCACAGCTCCGTCGGGAATGTTCGGGGCGCGGCGGCCGGCGCGGGCGTGCTGGTTTCCGGGACGATCGGGACGCTGACCAACAGCGAAACCGTGCGAGGCGGGGGCGGAGGCGGAGGCGGCGGAGGCGCGTCGGGCGGCGGCGCGGGGGGCGCAGGCGTCGAGAGCGATTCCGGCGCGACCATCGATTCGCTGACGAACGAGGCCGGCGCCGCCATTGCGGGCGGCGCAGGCGGAGGCGGCTCCGACAGCGGCGGCGGGGCCGGCGGCGCGGGCGTTTCGAATGCGGGCACGATCGAGACGTTGACCAACAGCGGATCGATCGGAGGCGGAACCGGCGGCAGGAACGGCTGGAATTCGGGCGGCGAGAGCGGCGCGGGCGGCGCGGGCGTGTCGAATTCGGGGGCGATCGGGACGCTGGCCAACGACGGGTCGATCGCCGGGGGAGGCGGCGGCTACGGCGGTGGAAAAGGCAGGGGGGCCGGGGGCGCAGGCGTGTCGAATTCGGGAACGATCGGGACGCTGACCTGCCGCGGATCGATCGCAGGCGGAACCGGCCTGGGCATGCCTGAAACGGGAGCCGCCACGGGCGGCGCGGGCGTCGACAACTCGGGGACGATCACGACGGTGACCAACAGCGGGACCGTCACCGGCGGCGGCGGCGGCTTTGCGGGCGCGGGCGGCGCGGGCGTCCAGAACGATTCCGGCGCGACGATCCTTTCGCTGACCAACGAGGCCAGCGCCGTGATCGCGGGCGGGGGCGGCGGGTCGGGCGCATACGGCGGCGGGGGCGGCGCGGGCGTGTCGAGCGCAGGGACGATCGGGACCCTGACCAACGGCGGATCGATCGCCGGGGGGAGCGGCGGCGGCCTCGGCTACGCGGGCGGGGCGGGCGGCGCGGGCGTGTCGAATTCGGGGACGATCGGGACGCTGACCAGCGGCGGGTCGATCGCCGGCGGATTCGGGGGCTCCGGCTATGCCTACGCCGGCGCGGGCGGGGCGGGCGTATCGAATTCGGGGACAATCGGAACGCTGACCAACAGCGGATCGATCGACGCCGGAAACGGCCGATTGAACTGGCTCGACGGCGCGGGCGCCGCGGGCGGCGCGGGCTTGTCGAATTCCGGGACGATCGGGACGCTGACCAACAGCGGATCGATTACCGGCGGGAACGGCGGCGCGGGCGGCGGCGGCGGCCCGGCCGGCG
>CAIZGR010000211.1 GCA_903932535.1 uncultured Hyphomicrobiales bacterium
AGGAACCGGAGCGACGGCAGGGTGATGGCAGGCGCGATGCGATGCGCGGCCGACACGGCGTCGCGATTGGCGACGCTCGGAGCGGTCGGCTTGGCCGTGACCTTCGGCCTAAGGACGGGGGATTTGCGCGGCGCAGGCTTCGGCGCCGGGCGCAAATGGTAGACGCCGGCCCGCTTGGCGATGATCTGTGGCCGCTTATGGCTGCACTTGTACCGTGCGCAGATGGACGCGATGGACTCGCCAGCGATGTAGGCGGCTAGGATCGCGTCACGGTTTGGGTGAGACGGGAAACTCATTGAGCCGTCCTCGGGCGACCGTTGGGACGTGCCGGGAGGCCGCGACGGCTGGCGATGAGGCGCGGGTATTTCAGCGACACCCCAAACCGAGCGGCGATCTTCCGCGTGTTTTCGCCACGCGAATACGCTGCGAGGATGAGGCGGATGCGCTTCTCGCTTGATGCGATGGAGGAAAGGCGCCCGCTCATTGGGCAGCTTCCTCTTGTTCAAGAAAGTCGCTCGCGGTCACTTGGCCGCCCGTCGCTTCGGCAATGGCGCGAAGGTGGTTTGGACGCGGAAACCGATCGCCGTACATCCAGTTCTCGACGGCTTTCGCGCTGCAATTGCCGATCTTCTCGGCCATCGCAGCGGCGTCGATCTCATTTTCGCGCATGTAGGTTTGAAGTTTCATGCCCCCATTTGCCCCCACTTTGGGGGCCTTGTCAAGGGGGCCAACCGCCCAAAAAGGGCGGGGACGAATAATTACAGTCGTGTCAAAAATCGGCCGCGATGACGAACGGACTTAGAGCCCTACGGGAACAGCGCGGCTGGACGCTTGAACAAGCGGCCGACGCGATGGGCCTGTCCTATGGCGGCTATGAGAAGATCGAGCGCGGCGAGCGCAAGCTGTCACAGCATCGAATCGCGCGGGCTCGCGCTGTCTACCAGGCGAGCGCCGACGAAGTGACGGGGGACGCCTCTATTCAGCAGCGGCCGTCTGTCTCTGCGCCGGCTCCTGCCCCGAGCCCAACGGCCATTCTTGTGCCGCTGCTGCTTGGATCATACCTTGAGTTTGGTATAGAACCCGGCCTTGCGAGCCAGCTTGCGTCATCCGTAATAGCAAGCGCATACAATCCCACCTCTCTTCGATCGCCTCCGTCAACCGAGGATTTGATAGAGACAGGTCGGAATCTAGTTCGGTTATTCGCGCCGAAATCTGCGAGATAATTCCGCGCATTGCACTCGCGCCGCACATGCCGTAACCCCCGTTACCTTACGTAAACATTCGCCGGGGGGGGCGGACTGTCAAGCAAATTTGACACTTATGTGATGTTTGGCCGCACCACGGCTGGTTGAATTATTTTTGCGTGCCCCCGTTATGGGCGCTTGACACTCCCCCCATTTTGGGGGCAATATCCCCCCATCGCCACACCACGGCGACGGAGGCGAAGATGGCGAAGCGTAAACCGAAACCCGAACCCGAACCCGAAACCGCGCCTGTCGCGCCTGTGGCCGAGGCTGAGGCCCTTCCGGTCGTCACAAGCATCAAGGGTTTCCGGCCCGACTGGACGTGCCGAGATTTCCAATTCGAGTTAGGCAAGACGTACACGGTCTCCGGTCCGATCGAGGCGTGCGCAAACGGCTTTCACGCCTGCCCGACCGACGAACATCCGTTCAGCGTGTTCGAGTATTACCCCGCCGCAGGTTCTCGTTTCGCCGAGGTCACGCAGTCCGGCGCATCGGATCGCGCGGGCGACAAGCTTGCCTCGGCCTCGATCACCATTGGCGTCGAGATCTCGCTTGGCGACCTTGTCGCCCGCGCCGTGAAGTGGGTGACAGATCGCGCCGATAAGGCTCTGTCAAATTTCAGCAATGGCTACAGTTCGGCCGCTTCGAGCGTCGGCGACAGTTCGGCCGCTTCGAGCGTCGGCTACAGTTCGGCCGCTTCGAGCGTCGGCGACAGTTCGGCCGCTTCGAGCGTCGGCGACAGTTCGGCCGCTTCGAGCGTCGGCCACAGGTCGGCCGCTTCGAGCGTCGG
>CAIZGR010000212.1 GCA_903932535.1 uncultured Hyphomicrobiales bacterium
CCTCATGAGCCGCGGGCGGGTGGGTGGGGTATGGAAGGACCCGAAGGGGGTGGGGGGGGGGGCGACGGGAGGGGCGGCGGCGCCGCGCGCCGGTCGGCGCAGCGGCAAGGGCCGCCGAAGCGAGCCTTCGAGCCAAGATTTTCGGAAAAAGCTCGCACTCGGAGACGGTGGGGTTGCAGATTTGCAACACTCTTGCCACCACTCCCGATACGGAGCGCTTCGACGCATACAGCGCCCGCCGTTTGCATGTCAACCCCCCGTCAAGCCGCGTCGACCAGCGCAAGCTGCGCCGCCTCGACCCGGATCGTCGTCGCCTGGCCGAACACCGCCGCGGCGATCCGAATCCGCCCGGACCGTTCGACCGCCTCGACCACCGCGGCAAAATCGGCGAACGGGCCGGCGACAAGGCGCACCGCGGCGCCCGCGACGAACGGCGACGCTTTCGCCCGCCTGGTCGCGTCCCATCGTCCCTCGCATTCGGCGGCGGCGATGGCGGCGATGGCGGCCGGCGGGACGGCGAGCGCCCCGCGCGCGTCGCCGAGGATGCAGACGACCTTCGGATGCACCCCGCGCACCACCGGCGCGCCGGCCTCGCCCACGAACACGTATCCGCCGAACACCGGGAACGTATCGACCCGCCGCCCGCGCTTTCCGGCCGCGAGCCGCGCCCGGTAGACGACCCGCCGGCCGAGCGGGCAATAGGCGCGGAACCCGAGATCGCCGAGATCGCCGGCGACCTCGATCGCCTGCGACGGCGCGACCATCGCCACCCGCCACACCACGCCCTGCGTCTCGATCGGCTCCGGCTCGATCAACTCGCCCTTGCGCCGCGACGCCGCCCGCAGCCGGGCCAGCGCCGTCGCCTCGCCCTTCGCCCGCTCGGCGGCGACGACCGCCCCGACCGGAAATCCCGCCGTCTTCGCCCGCGCCCGCAATTCGTCCACCGTCACCGCCATCGTCGCCCCCGAATCCGCCTCGATCCTCGCGAGAAAAACCCCTCAGCCCGCCTCCTCCGGCGGCCCGGTCGGGGTGACGCCGGGCGGCCACAGGGTCGGAAACCACCAGCCGGTCTTGCCGCCGACCGGCCCCTGCGTCACCGGGATCGAGCGCCGCACCGACGCCCAGGCGTTCCACGCCCGCGTGCCGCGCGCCACGAACACCGGGTCCGGCCCCTTGGCCTTCGCGACCTGCTCGACCTCGACGAAGGCCCGCGCCGCCAGCCATGCGGCCGCGTCGCGCGCCTCGCGGTCGCCGCCGCGGCGAATCGCGGCGGCGTAGGTCGACCCCCGGCGCACCGCGCGCGCCCGGTCCTTGGCCGACAGTTTTGCGAATTCCGCCCTGGCCGCGCCCACGTCCATCGCGGCGTCGAACGGGTAGGCGCGCAGGAAGGCGTCGAAGTCGTGCGCCGTGCGATCGACCACACTCCCCTCGCTGGCCTCTTTCCCTCCGTCTGCGCCGAGGCTTGCCGGGGCGGGCTTCGCGCCCGCGTCCGCGCGATCACGCGCGTGCGTATTATTTTCTAACTCTTTTTCTTCATATAAAGAGCCGAGTCCGGCCCGCCGGACTCCCTCAGTCCGGCCCGCCGGACTCCCCGAGTCCGGCCCGCCGGACTCGCCCCAGTCCGGCCGGCCGGACTCTGCCCCCCCGGAAACCGCCCCTCCGCCGTCGCCCGGGCCCCCGGCCGCGCCGGCGTCGAACGCCGCCCAGAGCCGCAATTGCGCGCTCACGACCACCTGCCCGGTCTTGTCCTTCGCCCGCTCGCGCTCGAGCGCCCCGCCGCGCTCGAGCTCGCGCAGACGCTGGAACACCACCGAGCGCGACAGGTCGGTCGACTCGACCAGATAGTCGACCCGCACGCGCTTCACCGAGCCGTCCGCGTCGGCCCAGTTCGCCAGCGCCATCAGCACCGCCTTGCGGGCGCAGGAGCCCGTCTGTTGCAGCCGCGCCCAGGTGCACGCCTCGTAGCTCACGGCGCGGCCCTCCGCCGTCGGAGCAGCCCCAGCGCGTGCATCACGGTGGTGCGGTCGAGGCCGAAGATCATCCCGATCCGCCCCGGCGGCCATTGCGTCTCGGCGCGCAGCCGGCCAATCGCCTCCCGCCGCGCGGCGTAAATCGCGGGCTTGCGCGAACGCGACACGATCGCCTCGGCCGGAACCCCGGTCTCGGCCGCAACCGCCTCGAGAATCGTCCGCACCCGCGGCGGAACCGCGCGCGGCAGGGTTTTCGCGGCCGCCGGCGGCGCGGAAACCGCCGCCGCCACATCCGCCCTCGATAGACCGAGGACGGGCTCAGGCGGCCGCGGCGCGGGCGGCGCCGCCCATTGCGCGCGCCGACGCGCGACGACCATGTGCGCCCGCGCGACCACCTCGTCCGCGGTCATGGGTTCTGGCAGGGTCTGCATGGTGTCCGGCCTGATCGGGAGGCTATCCGTTTTAAAGTGTTGAAACGGCCCTGATGGCGCATCAACTGAATCCGTGTTTTGGGGTGGAATCGGCGTCGCCGACGATGGGTGATGGGGCACGGTCAGCGCCTCCTTCGTCGTCGTCGGCGACCTCCGGGTCACACGCCGTGAAAGACGCCTTGGCGAAGCCACCCGTGCCATCCTCCCGGACGGAAGCCGCTGAGGTCGATCGACGGGAGGACGGTGATCGTCCCGTCCTCGTGCTCGGTAACGGCATGAATTGCTGGGTCCAGCGTGCATCCTGTGCCGTCAGGGGCCGTCACATTCCAGCGATTGGCCGGCGAGTTCACGACACGCTTGTTGGTAGCGCGGCCATATCTCGCTGGCTTCTGCAACTCCTTCGGATCGAGCCATCCGTCATCGTTCGTCGGCACTCTCACCCCTTGGACCTGTCCCATGAGAATCTCCTTTTCCACACCGGAACCCGTTTCGTACTTCACCGGGATTCCACCCTTAAAAACGGATAGCCGATCGGGAAACAGGCCCCTCCCGCAGACAAGGCGGAAGGGGCAGGTCAGCGCGCGCCCTCACGCCTCCGGCGCGCCCTCGAAGGCCGGCAGGCCGGTGTCGCGCCCCGCGCGCTCCAGCGCCGCCTCCATCGCCTCGCGCAGCACGACGTCGGCGCGGTAGAACTGGATCAGCCAGACGATGCGGCCGTCGGCCTTGCGGTAACGCAGCCGCGCGAGCAGCCGCGCCGGCTCGTCGCCGACGAACAGCGGCGCGCGGACGATGAAGAGACCGGGCACGGTCAGCTTTTCGCCGCGCATGTCCTTGTGGACTTCCTCGTAGGCGATCTCGCACTCGCCCGATTGCAGCACGCGCATTTCCTTGACCCGCGCCTCGGCGGTCATGGCGAGGCCGCGCGACAGCTGGATGAGATCGGCCGGCGTCGCGATCGTCGTCTGGAACAAGAGCTCGTATTGCGCCCGCTCGGCGTCGAGCGGCGCGGCGAGCTCGGCGATGCGGTCCTCGACGAACGCGCCGAAATCGCCCTGCGTCATCGTCTTGCCGTCGGCCGCCGACCAGGCCGCCCATTCCGTCGAGACCGGGAACGCGTAGCGGATCTGATGCTGGCCGAAGCGCGGCGTCGCGCCGTTGACCGAATAGTCGATCACGGCGGTGAGCGCCCCGCCTTTCGGCGAAAACGCGCCGAACAAAGCGCTGCCGTCGTCCTTCATCCGGTTCACGAGGTCGACGAAGCTCTGCAGCGTCGCGGCCTCGGCGCGGCCCCGGCAGCGCCTGGGCGCCGTCCGCAGCTCGTCGCGAAATTTTTCGAGGCTGACAAGTTCGCGCCCGCCGCCGTCGCGCGGCACGGAGGCGATCTCGTCGGGGCCAAGCGCGATCCGCTCGACCGCGAGACGGCCGGTCGCAAGGGCGACCAGCGCGGCGTTGTCCTGAAAATCCGTCATCGAAAACTCCTTATTGCGCCTCGCGCGTCATCCGCTCGGCGGGCTTCGGAAACATGTCCATCTGTTGGGGATGTTCGGTCGAGATCGAGCCGTCCGGCGCGAGGAAATAGATCGAACTGCCGCGCTTGACTTTCGGAACCTTGCCCTCGACTTCGCCGGTCAGCGTGATCTGCACGCCCTGCACTTCGACGGCGATCTTGATGCCGAGCGAACCCTTGGCCGTCGTCTTCGGCCCGGCGGCGTCGCGGCAGGCGTCGATGACGGCCTGCAGTTTTTCGGTGACCTCCGCGGCGAAATCGCCGCGCTCGAGCATGCCCAGCACCTGGGTGGCGTCCCTGATCTTCACGATTGCTTCCTCTTCCTCGGCTCAAATTCGATCGGCGCGCGCACGCAGGCCGAGTACGGCGCGGTCAAGAATTCGATCGTCCAGCCCTGATCGAGCCAGGCCGGCAGGGCGAACAGCGACACGGTGCGATAGATGCCGTCGTGCGCGCCGAAGGGCGGATCGGGGGCGGTCATTCGGCGGCCACCCTGAACATCGGCCCGTCGGACACGCGCGGGTCGGGATCGGCGCCAACGGCGTCGGCAAGATAGTTGGCGCCCACGATCGCCGCGGCCACGTCAGGGGCGACCGAATTGCCGCACATGCGCACCGACGCCGTGCCGGTCAGCTTCGACCCGTCCGGCCGCCGGTCGATGACGTAGGAATCGGGAAACCCCTGCGCCCGGAACAGCTCGCGCGGCGTCAGCATGCGCATGCCGATGTCGGCGATTGCGTAAAGCTCGCCCTTGACCGTCACCAGCCCGAACCGGTCGCGGGTCGGCACGGTGTGCAGCGGCTCGGCCGTCTCCTGCCCGATTCCTGCCCCGTAATATTTGATCAGGAACGCCCGAACCTCCGCCGAGTGCGTCCCGCCAGCGCAAACGGTCGGGTGCGGATCCTCGATCGCCCGCGAGCGCTGGTCGGACCCCTTCATCGACAGGAGCCCCGCCGAGACGACCGCCTGGTTGCAGCCCTTCGCGGTCACCGTCGACACCGGCTCGTCCGCCGCATGCCCGACCATGCCGCCATTGTGCTGCGCCAGAAACGCCGCCACGATCCCGTGCCGCGGCGCGCCCGCCATCACGGTGTGCAACGGCTCGTCCGGCCGATGCCCGATCGAGTTCTCCGAGAATTTGGTCATCAGCGCCGAGACCAGCGCGAGCTCGCCGCGGTGCGCCGCCGTGACCGTTCTGAGCGGCTCGTCGAGCCCGTGCACGCGATCGTCGCCCGCATGGGTCACGGGCACGATGAACGGCTCAGCGGCCTCGATCACGTAACGCCGCACCCCCTTGGCGATCCGCGCCATCGTCGCGTCCGCCAGCGGCCGGATAACGCCGAGCGCCTTCGCCTCCTCGCGGGTCAGAAAGATCGACGGGCACGGCTTCGACCAGTCGATGATCTGCGCCGCCGTCCGCCACGCCAGGAGTTTTCCCGCTTTCACGGCGGCCGATTTCGGGTCGCCATGCGTCGGCTTCGGCCACACGATCGGCCGCCCGTCGCAGCGCGCGACGAGAAACAGCCGCTTCCGGATCGTCGGCGCGCCATAGTCGCAGGCGCGCAGTTCGCGGTGCTCGACGCGGTAGCCGAGCGCCCGGAGCTTCCTCGTCCACTTGCGAAAGGTCTCGCCGCGCCGATCGGCGATCGGCCGGTCGTCTTCGCCGAGCGGACCCCAGTCGCAGAATTCCTCGACGTTCTCGAGGCAGATCACCCGCGGCCGGCGCCGCTCGGCCCACAGCACCACAACCCACGCGAGATCGCGGATCCCGCGCGACAGCGGCTTGCCGCCCTTAGCCTTCGAGTGATGCTTGCAATCGGGCGACGCCCACATCAGGCCGACCGGATGGCCGGCCTCGACCCCGTCCGGGTCGACCTGCCAGATGTTCGAATTCAGATGCCGCGTCGCCGGATGGTTCACGGCGTGCATCGCGAGCGCGTCTGGATCGTGATTGATCGCGACATCGGGCGACCGCCCCAGCGCCCGCTCGATTCCGAGCGACGCCCCGCCGCCGCCGGCGAACGAATCGACAATGATCTCGCGCACGCCGGTCACTCCGCCACCGGGTAGTCGCCGGCGCGCTCAAGGCGCTTGCGGCAGGGCGCGAGCCAGTGGAAGCGTGTGTCGCTCCGCTCGCGGTCGAACCGCCAGACCAGCCAACAATAGGCCGTCGCGGTCGACCCCTTCGGGTCGAGCCTGCCCTTGAACATCGGCACGCGCTCGACGAATTGCAGGATGTCGGAAGGCGGCCGGCGACAGAACAACGCCGCGTGCCGGTCGGCGCTTTCTAGGAAGGCCGTGCGAACCAACAGCGCCACGCCGTGACGAGCCCGCTCGAGCGCGGTTTCCGCAAATTGCTGGCCCAGCCGGAACGGCGGGTTGGTCACGATCCAGTCGGCGCGCCGGTCGGTCGGCCAGAGGAAATCCGCGACCTCGCCGAACCCATAGTCATGGACGTCGCTGGCGGCGACGGACCGGAAATATTCGGCCAACGGGCGGGCCATGCACCCGTCGGCGCAGGCCGGTTCCCATGCGTCGCGCTGATGGATCGAGAGCAACTCGGGAGCGACCAGCCATTCGCACAAAGCCCGCGTCGCCCACGGCGGCGTGGGAAAGAAATCGAGCGAATCGTGCGGCTCGGCGCGCTGCGCCATGACGGCGTGAGACCGGTTCTGCGCCATCAGCCGCCCGCCTGCCTCCGCTCGAACTCCGCCGCCCAGAACTGCTCGACGAACCGCGTGTCCGGATCGCGCGCCGCCGCGCCGCACGGACTGATCGGAACGGCGCGCCGCTCGCGCCCGTCCGGCCCGTCGTCGGGCTGGGAAAAGTTCAGCGCCGAGCGCGCCGGCGGCGGGTCGCCCTGCAGCGCGGCCGTCACCACGCAGGGAGCCGGCGACTCGCGATGGACCCGCTTTGCGCGAACGAAGGCCGCCATGGCCTTGGCGGCCGGCGACGGGATCACCGCTGGAAGCTGCGCCTTCGGCGGCGCCGGAAGACTTTCGGGGATGGGTTGCGCGGCGATCGGGGAAGCCGTCGGGTCGACGGCGGGCGCAGCGGGCGGATTGTCGAGCGCCGGGACGACCGCGTATGTCGCGGCCTCGGCCTCGGCGTGCGTCATCGCCGGCCAGCCGAGGGCGGCGTTGACCGCGTTCAGCCGGGCGAGGTCGAGCGGTCGAGAGCCGCCGATGCCGCGCACGGCGAACCTGACGTTGTTGGTGAAGTTCCTCTTGCCGCGGGAGCCGACCCATTCGCCGATCCGGTCGCGCGGCGTCGTCGGGAAGGCGTGGGCCAGCGCCAGGAATGCGTAGCCGCGCGCCCGCGGCGCACAGCCGCCCTGCGCGACCAGCACCGGATCATCGCCCTCGAGCCCGGCCGCCGTCACGATCGCGCGCGCCACGGCCTCGGCCGACGGCCACACCGGCGCGCTCACGCGGCCCTCGTGGCGACGAGCACGTGCACCAGGCAGTAGCACGGCGCGCCGCGCAGCCGGGCCTTGAGGCCCGGGTCGAACGCCGCCCGCTTGCGCCCGCAATAGCGCGCCTCGTCGCCCTCCGGGCCCGGGGCGACCGGCCAGCGGCAATCGTCCGCGTCGAGCTCGTCGAGCGCGCGCGCCGGCGCGTCGGGCAGGCGCGCGAACGCCGGCCAGGTCGCGACCGGATCGGCAGGCAGCGCCACGAGCTTGCGCCCGTCCCCCTTGCCGTTCGCGCTGGCGAACGCCAGCGCGAACCCCGCCCCATCCGGCGCAGCCTCCGCCGCCGGCCCGCGATTCCCCCCGCGAAACCGTATCCCCAGCCGCCACGCCTTGCCGACCACCGCCGCGCGCGACGAAAACCCCATCAGCCGCGCCGTCTCGCCCGCGCTGTGGTCGCGCGCGAGGCAGGCCAGCTCCGCCACCCGCGTCTCGTCCCAGTCGGTCCCGCCGCAGCGGGCGGCGCGCGCGGCGCGGTAGGCCGGGTCGGCCCACTTGTCCGTCCCCGTCTTGCCGCCGCGCAGCCGCACGTGGATCCGGGTCGCCGCGCGATAGACCGCGTCCCCCGACGCCGCGCCAAGCCTTTCGGCGCATTCCTCGGCGGTGCAGGTTTTGGCCAGCACGCGCAAGGCGTCCAGCTTCTCCCGCGTCCAGAACCGCGCCGGCCGCCCGAGCGGCGGCAGGGCCGGGCGCACCGCACCGCCCGGGGCCGCGTCGAGCCCCGTCATGCTGGCCTCCTCAGCCACGGCGCGACGACCAGGGCGAGCTCGATGACCCAACCCGCGGCGACGAACAATTTATGCGCGACGGCGGTCCTCTTCGACCGCATCCAGACGCCGCCGGATGTCGTCGAGCGCCCCCATGACTTCGGTGTATCGCTCCCGTGCCTCATCTTCCGCCCTCACCCGCGCCGCCTTGCGCAGCGCATCCATTTCCGCGGCGTCGATCCGTCTTGCGCGCTCGTACCAGACGTCGAACGCCCGGCTGTCCGACCATCCGAGCAGCCTCGCCGCCCGATGGATCAGCGTCTTGACCTTCGTCCCGGCCGCGACCGGCCCGGCGACCGACCGGATCAAACGCGACGCTTCGACCGACGCTGACATTTGGGAGCGCTCCCACAAGAATTGGGACATCTCACAATCCTTCCGGCCTACAGTGCCCGTGCCGGAGGGAAACCCGATGGACTTGGAACGACCTGCCCCGTTCGTGAACCAGACTGTTTCCCCGGCGTCGGTTGCAGCCGACGCCGGGGCGTTCGTGTCGTCAGCCCCGCGCGCGGCGCCGGGCGAAAAGAGGTGACGGTCGGGGCGCACTCGCTTGGCGCAGCCGCCCCGACCGCCTGCGCGCCGCGTTGCGGAGGTCGCGGCGCGCAAGGGGGAAAGGAAAACGGGGCGCGACCTGTGGTCCTGATCCGAATAATCGGGCTGGGGGCCTCGCGAGCCGTACCAGACGCCCCTCGGGGTATTCGAGGAGAAGAGAAAGGGGCCGGAGCGCGATGGCCCCGGCCAGTGAGCCGCGTCGCGAGACTGGGAGGACGCGGGGTTCGAAGATCATGGCCGCGCCCCTCAGTGCGGCTTCTGCGTCAGCAGGTCGGCGATCTTCACGAGCCCCTTGGCCGTGACCATCACCCGAGAGGCGACGCGCTCTTGCCCGAGCTTGTCGATGTAGAGGTGGTCAGCATGTTCGAGGTAGCCAGTCTGGATTTTCTCCTGACGCGCCAGCCACCCGGAGGTATTGGGCCGTTTAAAAATCCAGCCCCGCGCATTGAGGATCGCGAACAGGTTCTTGATCGGGTTGACGCCGAGCGTTTTCGCCGCGGTCGAGATGCACATGGACCCGCCGGCCGCCTCGATCCGGTCGAGCTTTTCCAGCCGTTCGCCCTGTTCGAGAATGATCGCGTCGCGCTTGGCGACTTCGGCCTGCAGGGCGGTCACGAACCCGAGGACGTTCTTCGGGTCAAGCCAGTCGATCGGGGCCGCCCGGGAGCGAAGCTCGGCCTCCATGCGGTTAAAGGCCTCGATGTAGCGTTCCTTCCACTGCGCCGCCTCGGCGCCGGTGAACCCCATCACGAGGAACGAGAAGCCGTCGCGGGACATTTCGACGTGCGACGTCGTCTCCCCGGTCAAGTCCTTGATTTTAAACGGCACGAAATTGCGCTGGCGGAAATCATCCGAGCAATGAAGTTCGCGGATGGTTTGCAGGACGCGCTTGTGCTCCTTGCCGAACACGCTGGCGACGTCGCGGCTGTCGGCGAACACGACGCCGTCCTTGGCGACGACGACCGGGTTACGGTCGCCTTCCGGCGACTGCGGCGCGACCACGGGGCCGGCGGGCGGAAGCGACGTCATTCGGCTAACTCATGGTTGCGCGAGAAAATCCAGACCAAGCCGCGGCGAAAGTTCGCGGCCGGCGCGGTTTCGTGGCTGGGGAACGAAACGCCGATGCGCCGGCCGCTTCCGCGTGGCGTGCGGAACGGGCGAAGGACATCATGCCGCGCGCCCTTCGACGGGCGGGAAGGCCAACGGTGTGACGTCCTGCTCAATCTCAGGAGACCAATCCGCGTCCTTTGGCCAATTGTTCTTGAACCACTCCATCGCGCGCGCGTACTGGCGAGTTCCGATGTCCCCCCCGGAACGCAGCAGGGCAATTCGCTTTCCGTCGTTGAACAGCCGGGTCGAGAGCGTCGCCGGCGCAATGTTCGCGGCGAGGCAATATCGATCGGCGAGGAGCAGAAGCGCGGCGATCTGGGTCATGGCAATTTCTTATACGGGTAATAACCCGCTTTCGTCAACGGGTCA
>CAIZGR010000213.1 GCA_903932535.1 uncultured Hyphomicrobiales bacterium
CGCGCCTACGCCACCGGCAAGCGCAAGAACGCCGTCGCCCGCGTCTGGATCAAGCCCGGCAAAGGCCTCGCGACGGTCAACGGCAAGCCGCTCGACGAGTATTTCGCGCGGCCCGTGCTGCGCATGATCTTGCGCCAGCCGTTGGTCGTCGCCGACCGTGTCACCTCCTACGACGTGAACGTCACCGTTTCCGGCGGCGGCCTTTCGGGTCAGGCCGGCGCGGTCCGCCACGGTATCGCCAAGGCGCTCACCTACTACGAGCCCGACCTCCGGCCGGCGCTCAAGAAGGAAGGCTTCCTCACCCGCGACTCGCGCGTGGTCGAGCGCAAGAAGTACGGCCACGCCAAGGCCCGCCGCAGCTTCCAGTTCTCGAAGCGCTGAGCGGTCGCGGTTGCACCGCCCCCCGCGCAAGGGGGGAGGAAGACTGCGCGAAGGATGGGCGTCCCCGAAGGGGGCGCCCTGTTTGGCTTCGCGGGGCCGGTCGCGTCGGCCGCTCCCGCCGCGATCCGCAGGCCCGTGTACGCAAAGACCCGGTGCTATCCGGCGGAAAACGTGGTATCGTCCCGACGATGACCGATCTCAGCCTCGAAGCCCTGCGCGCCGAACTGGCCCCGATACGCGCCCAGCTTGCAGACTTGGCCCCGATCCGCGCCCAGGTTTTGGATCTGCGCGCCGAACTGTCCGACCTGCGTGCCGAGATGGCCCCGCTCCGCGCCCAGGTTGCCGACCTGGACGCCAAAGTCGGTCCCATGCGCTCCCAGCTTGCCGACTTGGACGCGAAAGTGTCTCCCATGCGCGCGCAGATGGCCGACTTGGACGCGAAAGTGTCTCCTATGCGCGCGCAGCTGGCCGACCTCGACACGAAAGTGTCTCCCATGCGCGTCCAGCTCGACGGCCTGCCGCTGATCAACCGCGCGCTCATCGTTCTGCAACAGGAAACCCGCGCTTTGCGAGCGGCCTTCAACGACTTCGCCCGTACGAACGTCACCGCGGGCGAGATCGAGGCCCTGCACGTCGACGTCAACAAGGTTCAAGCCGAGAACGCCGAGCTGCAAGCGCGCTTGGCGACCGTGGAGCGCCTGCTCGAGGAGATGCAAAGCCGCCGGCCGTGAGCGACGGATCTGTTCTGTAGCCGCGCTCAAGTCGTGCGCTTGCGCCACAGCACGTAGGGGATCGCCAGCACCGCCCCGAATACGACATACAGGAGGAAGGCCGGCAGGACCTCCTTGTACCCGGGGTAGTTCGCTGAGGCGATCGCCATCGCGACGCCGGGGTGCCGGGTGGCGGCGGCGAGGGCGAGCACGGTGCGGTCGTTCGGGTCGGGGCCGCCGAGCCAGTGTCCGGCGGCGAGGCCGGCGCCCACGAAGGCGGCGACGGCCCAGAATGCGCCGGTCCCGAACAGCGCGGCGATCGACGGCCACGCGGTCACGAGGACGGCGAGAAAGCCGAGCGCCAGCACGACGCTCGCGATCACCCCGGCCGGCCGCGCAAAGCGCGCCGCGAGCCCCGGCGCAAGCCGCCGGACGGCGACGCCCGCGAGAAGCGGCGCGAGCACGGTCGCGAACACGAGTGCGGCGATCGGCCAGGGGCTCATGTGGACAGGCAGTTGGAAGGCGAGGCCGAGCAGCTCGACCGCGAGCGGAACGAACAGGATCGCCACCAGCGCGGCGCCGACCAGGAGCCCGAT
Source organism: uncultured Hyphomicrobiales bacterium (assembly GCA_903932535.1). Lineage (GTDB taxonomy): Bacteria > Pseudomonadota > Alphaproteobacteria > Rhizobiales > Beijerinckiaceae > Roseiarcus. Next base: position 1,688 of record CAIZGR010000213.1, read on the forward strand.
CGCATAAGACGGCTCGCCGTGCGCTTTGATCTGCCTCTTGGGCAGGAGCGGCGGAACCGGCGACACCGCGAGCGCCACCAGCGCCAGCGCCACCGCCTGGGGCAGATCGAACCCCCACGCCAGCGCCGCCGCCACGAGCGGCATGACGACGTTGATCGCCAGGAGCGAGCGCAGGAGCAGCCTCGGCCGGCCGAGCAGGAAGAGCATGTCGTCGATCCGGGAGACGAGGCCGATGGCGAACACGGACAGGACGACGCTGGCCTTCAGGGTCAGGAAAATCAGAGCTTGCGCGGTCATCGGGTCCGGTTAGCCGATGACCGGCGCGGCGGGAAGCGATAATGGCGCTGGTGACCGCATAGACAATGCGCGACCCCGAAGGCGAGCTCGCCGGCCCCTCTATCGTCGCTCCATCGCGTGCTACAACGCATCCCGATCGGCGACGTCAACCATGGCGCCTCCGCCAGAAAAGCTCGGGAGCGGGGCGAGGGCCGACGGTTTCTTCTGAGATTGAAAAGGTCGCGCAGCGCGGTTTCGACGAGTTCGGACATCGTTCCACCTTGCCGCGCCGCCTCCCGCCCGAGTTCGTCCATCACGGTCTCGTCGATATCGAGCGTCGTCTTCATAGTGTGAAGGCTATGGTTGGTAAGATCATTTGTCATGAGACGTTTGTGTGAACGTATCTCGTCTCCATTCGGTTGCGTTCTTGTGCGCCGAGGGCCGCCACGGGCGCTTGACCTCGACAAGGCTTTGACGGAAAGACGCGCGCATGATCGCCTGCTCGCCCTTCCGCCCGCGCCGACGCTGACACGACGCAGGACCTCGCGCGTGCGCGATCGGTTTTTCGGCGGGAGAAACGGCGATCATGGCGACCATCTTCATCGACGGCGAGGCGGGCACGACCGGCCTCCAGATTCGGGAAAAGCTCGAGGGCTCGAGCGGTATCGCGCTCGCGAGCCTCGCCCCCGAGGCGCGCAAGGACCCGGCCGCCAAGCAGAAGATCTACGGCGAAGCCGACGTCGTCATCCTCTGCCTGCCGGACGAAGCGGCCAAGGAGGCGGCCAAGCTCGTCGACGACATGGGCGAAAAGGCGCCGCGGGTCATCGACGCCTCTTCCGCCCATCGGGTCGCGCCCGGCTGGACTTACGGCTTCCCGGAACTGGTCGCGGGGCAGGGCGACGCGGTCGCCAAGGCGAAAAAGGTCACCAACCCGGGATGCCACGCCACCGGCGCGATCGCGCTCCTCAGGCCGCTCACCGACGCCGGCGTCCTGCCGAAGGCGACGCCGGTCTCGATCACCTCGGTCAGCGGCTATTCGGGCGGCGGCAAGGCGATGATCGAAGCCTATGAGACCGGCAAGGCGCCGGCGTTCGAGCTTTACGCCCTCGCCCTCGAGCACAAGCATATCCCGGAAATCCAGCTTTATTCCGGCCTGACGACGCGGCCGGTCTTCGTTCCGTCGGTCGGCAATTTCCGCCAGGGCATGCTGGTCAGCGTGCCGCTTTTCCTCGACGCCCTGCCGGGGAAGCCGACGCTCGCCGACCTCCAGGCGGTCTACGACGAGCACTATCGCGGCCAGAAACACTTCAGGGTTTTCGAGACGACCGAGAACGCCCGGCTCGAGCCGGAGGCGCTGAATGGCGGGAACGACATCGAGGTCCATGTCTTCGGCAACGAGGCCCGGCGGCAGGCGGTGCTGGTGGCGAGGTTCGACAATCTCGGCAAGGGCGCCTCGGGGGCGGCGGTGCAGAACCTGATGCTGATGCTGAAGCGGTGAGAACCGCCAGGGCCGGCGCGGCGATGGGCGGCTGTAAGGTCGCGTCTTCCTTCCCGGCGACAGGTCGCGTAGCGTTCGCCGACCTCGCGGCGAGGAGGATATGCGCTTGATCACCGTCCATCATCTCAACCACTCGCGCTCCCAGCGCGTGCTCTGGCTCTTGGAAGAACTCGAGCTTCCTTACGAAATCAAATACTACGAGCGCGATTCGGTGACGCGCCTCGCGCCGCCGTCGCTCAGGGCCGTCCATCCGCTCGGCAAGTCGCCGGTGCTGGTCGACGACGGCGTGACCATCGCGGAAACGGGCGCGATCGTCGAATATCTGGTCGAGAAGACCGGCGGGCTTCTGCGTCCGGAAGCCGGAACGCCCGATCGCCGGCGATGGACCTACTGGATGCACTTCGCCGAAGGATCGCTGATGCCGCAGCTTCTCCTCGATCTCGTGCTCTCGACCCTGCCGGGCCGGGCGCCGGGGCCGCTTCAGGAGGCGGCGAAGTCGGCGGCCGACGCGGCGCGGCAGGCCTACGCCGCGCCGAACCTCAGGACCATGTTCGATTTCGTCGAGATGGAGCTCGCGACGCGCCCGTGGTTCGCGGGCGAGGACTTCTCGTCGGCCGACGTGATGATGAGCTTTCCGCTGGAGGCCGGGGACGCGCGGGCCGGCGCCTTCGAAGGCCGGCGGAAAATCGAGGCGTTCGTCGAACGCATTCACGCCCGCCCGGCCTACCGCAAGGCGCTGGCGCGCGGAGGGCCGTACGCCTACGCTTCGTGATCCCGCGGCTTCGTCTTTCTTCGTGATCTTTGTGGTGAAAGTCATGACCCGCTGGCCGATACAATTTCACCACAATGATCACGAAGAAACACGAAGGAAGGCGCTCCGGAGGCTGTGCGCCCGCGCGGAAACTGCGCTATCGTCCGGCGCCGGGAGGGCGCATGCGGGAGGCGGACATGGTCTTGCTTCGGTTTGGGCGTGAGGCGCGCGCGCCCTCTCTAGGTTGCGGCCACGGGCGCCGCGCATGATCACTCTGCCCAAGCTCGCCGCGGATGCGCTGGCGTCTTTTCTGGCGGCCGACATCGGCGACCGGTTCGGAGTGTCGCACGTCCGCCTCGCCGAGATCTTGCCCTTCGCCGCGCAACTCACGCTGGAATGCATCGGCAACAGCGACGCCCTCTACCACGACGTCGAGCACACGATGCTCGTCACGCTGGCCGGTCATGACATCTTCCGGGGGCGCGCGCTGATGAAGGCCTCGACGCCGTCCGACTATGCGCATTTCATCGTCGCCTGCCTTTTCCACGACATCGGTTACGTCCGCGGCATCCTCGCAGGCGACGATGCGGACGGCTTCGTCGTCGACGACTCGGGGAAGAAGATCGCTCTGCCGCGCGGTTCCTCCGACGCGGCGCTCGCGCCCTATCATGTCGAACGGTCGAAGCTGTTCGTGCTGGAGCGGCTGTCGTCGATCGACGAGCTCGACGGTTCGCGGATCGCCTGCGCGATCGAGCACACGCGTTTTCCTTACAAATCTGCGCCCGAGGACCCGAACGTCAGCGAAGAAGCGGGGCTCCTGCGCGCCGCGGATCTGATCGGTCAGCTCGGAGACCCTCACTATTTTCGAAAAGCGAACGCGCTCTACTACGAATTTGAAGAAATCGGGATGAACAGGCAGCTCGGCTATGCGTCGCCGTCCGACCTGATCGACAAGTATCCGAGGTTTTACATGAATAAAGTCTCGCCCTTCGTCCAGGACGCGCTTCGATACCTCAAGCTGACGGCGAGCGGGCGGCAATGGGTGGCGGGCCTCTACAGCAACGTGTTTCGCGCCGAGCACGCGCTGCGGGAGATCGGCCCGGAGCCTTGAGGGATGCGAAAGGTCGACGACGGCGGCGAAGCGTCCCGTTGTTTTGCGTCCCGCCCGCTTTTGCGGCATGAGGGCGCATGACCCCCGCAGCCCGTGTCTCCGCCGCCATCGAAGTCCTCACCGACATCGAAACCCGCCGCCGTCCCGCCGCCGACGCGATGAAGGACTGGGGGCTCACGCATCGCTTCGCCGGCTCCGGCGACCGGGCGGCGATCTCCGCCCTGGTCTACGATTCGCTGCGGCGAAAAAGCTCGTCGGCCTGGCTCATGGGCGAGGCGACGCCGCGCGCCGAGGCGATCGGCGCCCTGAAGCAGACCCGCGGCCTCGACCTGGAAGCGATCGCGACGCTGCTCACCGGCGAGGGCCACGCGCCGCCGCCGCTGACGGAGGTCGAGCGCGAGCGGCTTTCGACCGCCACGCTCGCGGGCGCGCCGGCGCATGTCGCGGGCGACTTTCCCGAGTGGCTCGCGCCGCAGTTCGAGGCGGCCTTCGGCGCGGAGGCTGCCGAGGAGGGCAGGGCGCTCGCCGATCGCGCGCCCGTCGACCTGCGCGCCAATCGGCTGAAAGCCACCCGGGAGAAGGCGCTCGCGGCGCTCGCCCATCTGAATCCCGAGCCGGCGCCGCTGTCTCCGGTCGGCCTGCGCATCGCCATCCGCCCCGACGGGCGCGGGCCGGCGCTCGCCGCCGAGCCGTCGTACGTCAAGGGGCTGGTCGAAGTGCAGGACGAGGGCTCGCAGCTCGCGGCGCTGTTGAGCGAGGCGAAGCCCGGCATGCAGGTCCTCGACCTCTGCGCGGGCGCGGGCGGCAAGACGCTGGCGTTGGCGGCGATGATGGACAATCACGGCCAGATCTATGCGACCGACGACGACGGCCGCCGCCTGACGCCGATCTTCGACCGCCTCGCGCGCTCCGGCGCCCGCAACGTGCAGGTGCGCGCGCCGAAAGGCGCCGCCGACGTCCTGGCCGATCTCGCCGGGCGCTGCGACCTCGTGATGATCGACGCGCCCTGCACCGGATCGGGCGCTTGGCGGCGCAATCCCGACGCCAAGTGGCGGATGCGTCCGGGCGCGCTCGAGCAGCGCATCAAGGATCAGGACGAGACTCTCGAGAGCGCCGCGCGCTTCGTGAAGCCGGGCGGGCGGATCGTCTACGTCACCTGCTCGGTCTTGCGGGCGGAGAACGAGGACCGCGTCGCGGCCTTCCTTGCGGCCCACGACGATTTTCTGCCGGTCGACGCCGCGGCGCAGGCGCGCTCGGCCGGCCTCGCGCCGCTCGTCGAGCGCGCCTCGCCTTTCGGGCCGGGCTTCCGGCTGAGCCCGAGGACGACGGGGACCGACGGATTTTATGTCGCGACGCTCGCGCGGATGTGAGGGCGTCGCCTCCCCCTCCGCGACCACGCGCCGCAGCGACCCGTCACGGTCTGGCCCGGGAATTGCGCCTACAAATTCGCGCCCCGCTCGAGGCGCGACAAGGTTGCGGAGAAACGTCGTGAACGTGACAGAATTTTCCCCGCCGGCGCCGCGCCCGATGAAGCACGGGACCGCGCCCGAGTATCCGGCGGCCGGCGATCCTTCGCCGTCGCTCAGTGGGTTCGTCTTCAGCCGCGCGGCGCCGCCCGCCGCGCCCGGCGTGTTCGCGCTCGCCCTCGCGGTCGACGGAAGGGCCTATCCGGTCCTGATCGGCGAAGGCGAGAACCTCGCCGAGGCGATGGCGCAAGCCGAGGCCGGCCTGCCGCCGCTGCCCGGCGCGGTCGCGCGCCTGTGGATGGAGCGGGGGCAGGGGCGGCAGCGCGCCCATGTCGCGCGCGAACTCGTCCGCAAGCTCAATCCGCCGCTGAACAGCGAGGGCCGTTCGGCGCGCGCGCCGACGGAGGTCGCAGCCCTCGTGCCGGACCGCGCGGCGGAGACGTTTCCGCCCGCTTCCGCCGGCGAAGACGCGACCGTCAGCGAAGAGGCGCTCGATCGTCTCGTCCGGGCGTTCTACGCCGCCGCGCGCGAGGACCCGCTGATCGGCCCCGTTTTCGGCGGCGCGGTCGCCAACTGGGATCACCATGTCCAGGTCGTCCACGACTTCTGGTCGCGCGCGCTGCTCGACACGACCCGCTACCGCGGCTTCCCCTTCTCCGTCCACGTTCCGCTGAAGCTCGGACCTCTGCATTTCGACCGCTGGCTCGACATCTTTCGCGCTGCGGCCGCCGAGACTTTGCCGCCCGAAGCCGCGCGCCGGGCGATCCTGAAGGTCGAGCACATGAGCACATGCTTCCAGGCGGGGCTGACGCCGGTGGCCGAGAAGGCCGGCGGGTAGAGGAATCGACCGGGCTCGACCCGGGCCTCGTTCAGACGCCGCCGCTGACGGCGCCGCAGCGACCCCGGTAGAGCTGCTTTACGGCGCGCCTTCCCCCTCCAGCGGCCCGTCAGCCCCGGCGCGCCCCAGTGTGGATGATCGTCCCGACGTGCTCGCCGCGCAGCGCCGCGGTCAGGCGCCCGGGAACGAGGCCGTTGATCAGTTGCACGCGCTCGATGTGGCGCGCCGTCGCCATCACCTCGACGAGCGCGCGGTCGAACGGCAGCGTGCCCGTGAAGCCGGCGAGTTCGGCGGCGCTGGTCTCGCCGACGAGCTTCGCCTTGTCGCCGCCCGCGCCGTTCGGGTCGGCGTCGTAGACCCCGTCCACGTCCTCCACGATCGTCAGGCCCGCGGCGCCGAGCGCGTCGGCGACCAGGAACGCGCCCGTGTCGGCCCGGTGAACGGGGATGCGCGAGGTCGGGAACTCGTGATGGTGATAGGGCGGAAAGGCGCTGCCCACGACCGCCCGGGCCGCGGAAAGATGGATCGCGAGCCGGGAGGCGATGGTCTCGTGCTCGACATAGGCCACGCCCTCGGGCGCGAGGAGGGAAGCGAGGATGTGGCCGTACTGCCCGGCCTCGCTCGCCGCGAGCGGCGCGAGCGAGCCGGCCGGCAGGCCGAGGTCGAGGCCGACGCTGTAGAGGTGGCGGGCGCGGATTCCGGCGCCGGTCAGGATGAGCAGGCGATGCTCGGGCAGGAGCTTGCGAATCTCCTCCACGATTGGAAGGATCGCCTCGGGGCCGCGGTCCATGATGGAGCGGCCGCCGATCTTCACGACCTGAACCCAGGGAAGGAGCCGGATCGGGCGCACGCCCGCAACGGGGCGGGTGAGGTCGCTGTCGAGCAGGGTCTGGCGCGCGAGCGGCGAGGCGACGTGCTTGATGGTGTTGGCGGCGGACATGCGGGTCGACTCCTCAGCGCGCGGTGATGATGGTGCCGACATGCTCGCCAGCGAGCGCGCGGGTCAGGTTGCCGGGGACGAGGCCGTTGACGACCTGAACCTCATGGACATGGCGCGCCGCCTTCAGGAGGTCGAGCATCGGGAACTCGAGGATCGAATCGTGCAGCCCCTGCGCCTTCATCTCGTCGACCGAGATCTTGGGGATGAACTTCGCGTCCTTGGCGGTCTTCGGGTTGGCGGTGTACAGGCCGTTCTCGTCCTTCACATAGATCATCGCCTTGCAGCCGAACTGCTCGGCGACGAGGAAGCATCCGGCGTCGGTGCGGTAGGGCGGGATCACGCCCTCCGGGGCGGGACGCGTCCAGAGGCCGTAGGGCGGCATGCCGCTGAACACGACCGCGTTGATCTCGGCGAGATAGAGCGGCACGGACGAGAGCCCCGCGCTGCTCACGGCCGAAACGCCGTGCTTGGCGAGGAGCTGCCCCAGCATCGCGGCGTTCTGGTCGGCGACCGAGGCGCCGAGTTGCGACAGCACGCCGGCCGGCAGGTTGAGCGCCGCGGCGATCGAGTAGAGATGGCGCGCGCGCGTCCCGGCCCCGGCGCCGATGAGGAGCTTGTGCGCCTTGCGGGCGGCGACGATCTCCTCGACGAGCGGATAGACCGCCGCCCGGCCGCGGTCGATGACGCTTTGCCCGCCGATCTTGATCACCGTCGCGTCCGGCAGGATGCGGTAGTCCGGCGCAGCCTCCGCCGCCGCCAGAAGTTCAGGGTCGGTCAGCGACCGCTGCATGAGGAGCGCTTCGAGCTCCGTCGTCGCATTCGTCATAAAACTCTCCACACCGCCACGATTGACCGAGTGAATGCACCGTTCCGCGCGCGCCCGCAAGCGCAGCGAGAACCGTTCCGTCTCGACACCCGCGCCGGCGTCCTGCGTTGCCGAAAATGTCTCGAGAACACGGGGTTGACGGTCGGGACCATCATAAGACACTTGTCGTCGCCGCTGTCGAAGTTCGCCGTCGGGAGGCCGGCTCCGCCCAGGACAAACGGAAGGATGGCCGCTACGCCGGTCGTGTTCGCCTCGCCATCGCCGCCGGCCGCAGCCCCGACGCCCTGGGCGGTTTCGTCGAGAGCGCCGTCATGACGGGATCGTTTAGCGTCACGGACGACTGGAGCGGCTACGCCAGCCTGCGGACGCTCGCCTATGATCACCGCGCCATCGCCGAATGTGGCGATCCGGGTGGCCGAGCAGTTCTTGCCCATCTCCCATCTCGTCTTCAGCAACCTGAAATCTTGGCTCAATGGCATCCGTCACGGCGTGAGCGCGAAGCACCTTCAAGCCTATCTCAACGAGTTCACCTTCCGATTCAACCGGCCATTCCACCCCTTCAACGCCGTTCGATCTCTGCTCGGTATCGCCGGAGATGCAACTGTGCGGACATTTGCCGAGCTATGCTCGGGTGAATGGCAGAACCCTAGATGTAGTGGGTATGGGCGTTAACAGGATAGGCATGGGATGAACGTATCTATCGCGAGCCGAAAAATCGCCATACGTCGAGGCTTTTCGACATAACGCATCACACGCGGCGGAAGTGAAAGTTAGTCTCCCGGCGACATGGACACGGTTCGACGGAAGATAGCCTTTTCCACGTCGGGATTTGCAGTGACGCGATCACGGATGTCCGACTTCCGAGCCTGGGTGTTCCTTTGGATTTGGGCCTTGTGCTCTTTCCGCCCACGCCGACGTCTGCTTCGAAGCCGCGCATGACAGCACCCGGGCATCCGCATCGGGCGCTAAGCGGCCAATTCGTGCGGTATGCCCGCTTACCTGCCCGCTTCGGCTGTTCGCGGCCGCGTTCTGCAACGCCCGCACCACGTCGAAACCGCTCCGCCGGCCGGGCATCGGGCGTCGGATTTCAAGAATGGATCGCAAGGCGCAGGCGCATCCTCGAGCCTGTCCGGCGCAATGAGCCCGAGACAGGCCCCCGCGCGCCGGCCGGCGCGTGCGCGGCACGGGCGATCCGTTTTCAAGCTCCGAGCCGGGACCGCCCTCTCTCGAGCGCGGCTTTGCTATGATCGCGCGATGACCGACCCTGTCGAAGCCCCCGCCGCGAGCCCCGTCGACGACCCCTGGTTCCTCAACCTCGTCGTCTGCACCGCCGGCTCGTTCACCACCATCGTCGCGATGACCCTGCTGCTGCCGTTCCTGCCGCTCTATGTCGAAGAGATCGGCGTGACGGGCCATGCCGCGATCGTGCAATGGTCGGGGGTCGCCTACGGCGCGACCTTCTTCACCGCGGCGTTGACGGCCCCGTTGTGGGGGCGGCTCGGCGACCGCTACGGGCGCAAGCTGATGCTGATCCGCGCCAGCCTCGGCATGGCTGTGGCGATGTCGCTCACCGGCATGGCGCAGGACGTCTGGCAACTGGTCGGGGTGCGGCTGCTGACCGGCCTCCTCGGCGGCTACGCCTCGGGCTCGATGATCCTGGTCGCGGCCCAGACGCCCAGGGCGAAGTCGGGCTGGGCGCTCGGCGTCCTCTCCTCGGGCATCATGGCCGGCAATCTGGTCGGGCCGCTGATCGGCGGGGCGCTGCCGCCGCTGATCGGCATCCGCGCCACGTTCTGGCTGTCGGGAGCCGCGATCTTCGCGAGCTTCCTCGGCACGACCTTTCTCATCCGCGAGCGGCCCCGGCCGAGCGAGGCCCGCAGGGCGACGCCGGGCGGACTCTGGGCGCGCATTCCGGACAAACGTCCGGTGGTCGCGATGTTCGCGACCGGGCTCCTCCTGACCTTCGCGCTGACCTCGATCGAGCCGATCATCACCGTCTATGTCGCGCTGTTCGCCCCGCCCGACGCGGTGACGTTCGTCTCCGGCCTCGCCATGTCGGCGGGCGCGCTCGGCGGCGTCCTGTCGTCGGCGCGGCTCGGCCGGCTCGCCGACCGGGCCGGTCCCTGGACCGTGGTCGTCGGCTCGCTCGCGGCGGCGGCGGTCCTGCTGGTCCCGCAGGCGGCGGTGGCCGCGAGCTGGCAGCTCGTCGGGCTTCGCTTCCTGATGGGCGCGGCGCTCGGCGGCCTTCTGCCCTGCATGGCGAGCGTCATCCGGCACAGCGCGCCCGAGGCGATCGCCGGCAGTCTGCTCGGCTGGTCGGTCTCGGCGCAATATGCGGGCCAAGTGCTCGGGCCGCTCGCCGGCGGCTTCGTCGGCGGCCATGTCGGCATGCGCGCCGTGTTTCTCGGCACCGCCGTGCTGATGGCGGCCGGCGCGCTCGCCAATTTTCTCGTCGAGCGGATCGTTCGCGCCGAGCCGCATTGAACAACGGCGCCGCCGCCTTTCCGGCGCCGATCCTTTCCGGCGGGCGGCTATCGCCGCGCTCGGCCGCGAGACACGCCGCCCCTACAGCGGCGCCGGCGCGCCGAAGAAACCGACGATATGGGCGATGCGGCCGGTCGCGTCCAGTTCGCCGAAGTCGCGTCCGTCGATCGCCACCGATCCGTCCGGCAGGATCAACCGCCAAGTGAAATGGATCTTGCCGTGATGCTCGTCGGTCTTGCTCGTCGGCACGATCCTCGCGCCCGGATAGCCCTGGTGGAAATTCGCGATATGCGCGTGCAGCGCGGCGCGCCCTGGCGGCACGACGCCCATCGGGTCCTCGTAGACCCCGTCGTCGCCCCAGGACTGCTCCAGAAGCGCGGTCCGGGCGGCCTCGTCCTTTTCGTTCCAGGCGCTGCAATACGCGGCAACCGTCTCGTCGAGCGTCATCGTTCCCTCCCTGTCGCCGGCGAGGCGCTTCAATCGCCGCCGGCGAAAGGTATGATAGCGCGTGGGCCGGGCGTTGCAATGACGACGAACAGCCTCGGGTGTCGATGTTTGTCTCGCGTGAACCCGGGATCGAGACCGCATCCGAATCATGATATGCGGGGCGCTCCCCCTCGATCCCTCGAAGGTCGCGGAGCGTATTCGATGGGCACGACCGCTGACAAAATCGCCAAGGCTGTCCTCGCGCACGAGCGCTCGGGCGTCATCGACCTGTCGGCCTATCGCGCCGCGAAGGCGGCCGTAGACGACGCGCGGCTCGGCGACGACCGGCTTCGTGAACTGTTGGCGAAGGGTTCCGATCCCGCGCATGCGGCCTTCACATACGCTCAGAATTTTGCTTCGTTCCTGTGCGAACAGATGTGCTCCATGAAGGAGCTTCGACAATACGTCGACATCGTCGCCACGGCGGAAGATGACTATCTTCCAGGGTATCCGCCTCAGAGCCCGGTCACGGTGAGCTATTTTACGATGTGGGCGCTTTTCGACGTCTTGTTCGGACAGAGCCGCGAAACCATCGGAACCTGCCTTCTCCGCCTCGCGCAGGACATGCCTTTTCCAGGCTGGCTCGTGGACGCGATCTCCGCGATGCAGGCGTCGCGCATGGGCTTTTATGTGCATGAGGGTCTCGAGGATCGCTTCGTCCGCTTGCGCGAAATCGACGGCGAAGGCGTGAAGCTCTGTCACATTGCTTCCCGCTATCAGGGCGCCGAGGGCCAAATCTGGTTCGGGCGGCTCATTCCGCCGATGAACGAACTGGTGAAATATCACGTCTTCTTCACCACCCCCTACATCGTGATCCAGACGACAGAAGCCATGATCTCCGCCTATATGACGCGTGAAATCGAGCGCCTAGCCGGCCGGCGACGACCCGGCGGGATGGACGCGCGCGCGTTTCTCCTGAAGCATGGCCCGTCGCCAAACCACTGGAACGAGTATATCTTTTGCGCCTATAGCAACTATCGCAAAGACGCCGTGTTCATCGCGGGGGTTCCCGACGACCGGGAAAGTCTTCCCCTTGGCCGCTTGAAGCGTGCGACGCCGCCGTGAACTTTGCGGAGACGGCAATCCGGTCGGCTGCCGCCGGTCGAGGGCGCCCGACGCTCAGGCGCCTTTCGTTCGCGGACGACGCAAGCTGGGGGGACGGCGGCGATCACGCCGGATCGAAGAGGGCGAGAACGCTCACGAGCGCGACGACGATCGACCCGAGCGCGACATTGACGAGGCTGATCGCGCGCAGCGCCGAAAGCGCTTCGGGGCTCGCCCTCAGGCGCGGCGCGAGCCCGTAGCGGTTGACGATGGCGAGCGCGATCATCAGCGCCACGAGGCCGATCTTGACGTCGAGCAGCGCGCGGTAGGGGGTCGTGGGCGGCAGCGGCGCGCGGCCCGACGTCAGCGCGATGTCGACGGCCCCGGTCACGACGATCGCCGCGACGACGAAATGCCCCCAAAAGGAGAACCGCATCATCGCCCTCACCGCGTCGCGACGAAGGTCGCCGCGGGCGCTGGCGTCGAGGCACAGCACGAACGGGACGAGGCCGCCGAGCCAAGCGCCGGCGGTGAGGAGATGCACGGCGTGATTGGCGCGATGGACGGCGCCCTCGACGCCCGTCTGCATCGCCGCGTGGCCGGCGAGGGCGAGACTCGCCAGCGCGAGGCCCGAAAGCGTCGCGATCGCCGTCCAGCCCCAGCCGTCGCGCGGCGCGAAGAGGGCGGCGGCGGC
>CAIZGR010000214.1 GCA_903932535.1 uncultured Hyphomicrobiales bacterium
GAGGCTGGGACATGGTTGATGAAGTCGAACGCCGGACGCTGAGCGAGAGCGCCGCGCGGCAGCTTGCGAACGCGACCAAGACGCGGGCGCAGTGGGGCGGGATCACGCCGCGCTTTCTCGTCAATTTCTTGACCTGGACGCCGGTCGAGGCGGGCATTTTCCGCCTCAACAAGGTCAAGGAGGCGGCCGAGGGAACGCCCGCCGACGTCGAATGCAGCCCGCCGCGCGACGCCAATCCCGACCTGCCGGAGACCTTCGTCGACTATGTCGACACGCCCCGCGAGTATTTCCTGAAGGCCGTGACCACCGTCCTCGACGTGCAGACCCGCGTCTCCGACCTCTACAGCCAGCCGTTCGACCAGGTGCAGGAGCAGCTGCGCCTCCTGATCGAGAAGGTGAAGGAACGGCAGGAGAGCGAGCTCATCAACAACGCCGAATACGGGCTTCTCGCCAGCGCGACCCCGTCGCAACGCATCCGCACTCGCAAAGGTCCGCCGACGCCGGACGACCTCGACGAGTTGCTCACGAAGGTGTGGAAGGAGCCGGGGTTCTTCCTCGCGCACCCGCGCGCCATCGCCGCCTTCGGCCGCGAATGCACCCGCCGCGGCGTGCCGCCGCCGACCGTCACCCTGTTCGGGACGCCGTTCCTCACCTGGCGCGGCGTTCCGCTGGTGCCGTCGGACAAGATCAGGATCGAGGGGACGAACGGGTCCGAGACGACCGCGATCCTGCTCATCCGCACGGGCGAGAAGAAGCAGGGCGTCGTGGGGTTGTTCCAGCCGGGCGTTCCGGGCGAGGTCGCGCCGAGCCTGTCGGTGCGCTTCATGGGCATTGACCGCAAGGCCATCGCCTCGTACCTGATCTCGCTCTACTGCTCGCTCGCGGTGCTCGCCGACGACGCGCTCGCGGTGCTCGAGGGCGTCGAGATCGGCCGCTATCCCGAATACGCCCATGACTACGCCTGACCTCGCCGGCTCGCCGGTCTCCCCGGCGGAAGCCCAGCCGGCGGCCGCGGGGGCGCTCGTCCCCGACGCCGCCACGATCGAGCGCCTCGCCAACGCGTTGTTTCACGGCCTGAGCGGGGGCGCGCCGGCGGCGCCTCCGGCGGTTCCGGCCTCGCCGCCCGCGCCCTGGACGGCGCCGGCGCCGACTTCGCCATCGGTCGCGGCGGCGGCGGTTCCGATCCAGCCGCCGATGGGCGCGCCCGAAGCGCCGACGGGAGGGATTCCGTCCTCGGTTCCTGCGCGCGCGTTCGGCGGCGCCTCGGCGGGGTCGGCCTCGCCCTTCGCCAACGCCCAATCGCGCGCCGTCGCGCCGGCCGTGTCGCAGACCGCGATCGCCGCCCCGCGCGTCGACCCGATCGAATCGGGGGCGCGTCTCGCGCCCATTCCGGTCGAGCCGAGCGCGGAAGGGACCATCCCGACCCCCGGCGCGGCGCCGTCGGCGCTCTCGCCCTTCGCCGCGCCGCTCGATCTGAGCGCGGCGCTGAACGCGCTCGCCGTCGCGACGGGCCTCGCGCCGATCCCGGCGCCCGGGTTCGCCGCGCCGGGTTTCGGCGCATCGGGCGTCCCGGCTTCGACGCCCGGAAACGTGACCGCGTATGCCGCGCCTCCCAGCCCGGTCCGGCCGCCTTCGCCGGCTCGCGCCCCGTCGAGTGAGACCGCGCCCTCCTACGGCCCGGCCGGCGCCTACACGCCCGCCGGGTCGCCGGGCGCGCTTCCCGACGCCGGCCGCGTCGAGGTCCCCGGCCACGCCTCGCCCGGCTATCCGCCGCAGACCGCGGCCGACCTGTCGCCCTTCGGGACGACGGCGAACCTCGGCGCCGTGCCGCGCGGCCTGAGCGGGCTGCCGCAGACCTCGACGCCGGCCAACGCCGACCTCCTGCGCGACCCCGACGGCGGGACCGGCGCGCCGACCGCCGCCTCGGCGGGCGCGCCGTCGGCGGCAATCGCTCCCGTTTTCACCGAGACGAGCTCCGGGGTCCGCACCTACGACGCCGCCACGATCCGCAACGACTTCCCGATCCTGCAGGAGAAGGTGCACGGGCGAAGGCTGATCTGGCTCGACAACGGCGCGACCACGCAGAAGCCGCAGGCCGTCATCGACCGGCTCGCCGCCTTCTACGCCCACGAGAACTCGAACGTCCACCGCGGCGCGCATATGCTCGCGGCCCGCGCCACCGACGCCTACGAGGCCGCGCGCGACAAGGTGCGCCGCTTCGTCAACGCCTCCTCGACCAAGGAGATCGTGTTCGTCCGCGGCACGACCGAGGGGATCAACCTCGTCGCGCAGTCTTACGGCCGGCGCAACGTGAAGGCGGGCGACGAGATCGTCGTCACCTGGCTCGAGCATCACGCCAACATCGTGCCGTGGCAGCAGCTTTGCCTGGAAACGGGCGCGCGGCTGCGCGTCGCCCCGGTCGACGACCGCGGCGACATCCTGCTCGACGCGTATGAGAAGCTGCTCGGCCCCCGCACCCGCATCGTGGCGCTGACGATGGTGTCGAACGCGCTCGGCACGGTGACGCCGGCGAAGGAGATGATCGCTGCGGCGCATCGCCACGGCGCGCTGGCGCTGGTCGACGGGGCGCAGTCGGTGTCGCACCGGCGCACCGACGTGCAGGCGCTCGACGCCGACTTCTTCGTGCTGTCGGGCCACAAGATGTTCGCCCCGACCGGCATCGGCGCGGTCTACGGCAAGCAGGCGCTCCTCGAGACGATGCCGCCGTGGCAGGGCGGCGGCAACATGATCGCCGACGTCACCTTCGAGCGCACCGTCTACCAGGGCCCGCCCGAGCGGTTCGAGGCCGGCACCGGCAACATCGCCGACGCGGTGGGCTTAGGGGCGGCGATCGACTACCTCGACGGAATCGGGATGGAGCCGATCGCGGCGCACGAGCACGAACTGATCGAGCAGACGGTCGCGGGCCTCAAGGGCATTCCCGGGATCAAAATCGTCGGGAACCCGCGCGAGCGCGCGGGCGTGGTGTCGTTCGTGGTCGACGGCTGCCGGACGGAGGACGTCGGCAAGGCGCTCGACCGGGAGGGCATCGCGGTCCGCGCCGGCCACCACTGCGCCCAGCCGATCCTGCGCCGCTTCGGCCTCGAAAGCACAGTCAGGCCGTCGTTCGCCCTCTACAACACCGCCGAGGACGTCGAGGCGCTCCTGGCGGCCGTGCGGCGGATCGCGCTCCGGGCACAGGGCGGATCGCGCTGACGCGCGGGCCGCCCCGTCGGGACGGTTTCCGTCAGAGGGTGAACACACGGGAAGCGTGGCGCGCCTCGGCGAAGGACTGCCGGCGCCGCGGCCGAAGCAGGACCCGCAATCGCGAAGGCCGTCAGCGCCGGCGGCAGCGCGAACAGGAGGCCCTGAACGGCGAGCCGCAGGACGCGCGCCCGCTCGGCCGGCAGGTCGCGCAGCATCTCGCAATGCACGAACGTCGAGGCGCCGTCCTGCGCCAAGAGGACACGCGTCCGGCCGAGCCCCTCGAGGCCGGACGCGCCTGCGAGGCGGTCGACCGGTTGGTCGCGCCAGCACGGCGTCTTCAGCGTCCAGGCCAAGAGGATCGCCGCGGCGGAGACCGCCTCGAACGGGACCGCTCCGGTCGCATGCCTTCCCGCGACCGGCGCCAGCAGCAGCGCGCCGGACATCAGGAGCCCGTACCTGCGCCGGCCAGGGTCGTGAAGGCGATGACGGAAGCTGCGGGAAGCATCGGCTCGAGGGCTTTCGTCAGGGCCTGCGGAAGCCGGCGAGTTAGTCCTCGAGCGCGCCGGGCGCTGGGGCGAGCGGCGCGGTCTCGCCGTCGCCGCGGGTTCGCGGCGGCAGGTAGAGGCGGGCCGGCCGATAGCCGAGTGCGGCGAGAAGGGCGACGGCCCGGCGCTCGGCGGCGAGGCGGGAGACCGGCGAATCCGGATCGGCGAAATCGCCGAAGTGGCGCACGCGCGCCGGGCACGCGCGCACGCACATCGGCGCGCGCTCGGAATTCGGCAGCCTTGGATCGTCGATGCGGTCGACGCAGAGCGTGCGCTACTTCATCACGCCCTCGACCTCGTCGACCTCGCGGGCGCCGTAGGGACAGGCCCGGGCGCGGAGCTTGCAGCCGATGCACTTGACCGTGTCGACGAGCACGATTCCGTCCTCGGCGCGCTTGAAGGACGCGCCCGCCGGGCATCCGGCCGGCGCGAACTGCGGCCTGCTCTTGCCGTCGGGCGCGGCGATCCTTTCGACCCGCACCCGCAGATCGAACCACGCCGCCTGACCGGTGACAGGATCGGCGTTGAGCGGCCGTCGTCCCGAAGAATCTGCGGGCAGGCGCTCGGCGATGAGGTGGTTGAGGAGAAAACCCTGGGTCGCCTCGGGAGCGCCCGGGGCGAGGTTCCAGGCGCCCGATCTCTTGCCGATGGCGTTCCAGGTCCAGACCGTGTCGCGTTGCACGCCGTCCATCGTCTTGATGCGCGCATTGATCTCGCCGTTGCGGCTGACGACCCGGACCCAGTCGCCGTCTGCGAGACCCAGCTCTGCGGCCCGGCCGGCGTTCATGCAAAGCGCGTTGCGATCGAGGATCTGCCGCAGCCAGGCGTTCTGCGACCCCCAGGAATGGTACATCGGCATCGGCCTTTGGGTCACCGCATGCAGCGGGAAGGCTTCCGCGCCCAAAATCTCGTCCTCGAACGGCGGGCTCCACAACGGCAGCGGGTCCATCGCCGCGGCGAGGCGCGGCCGCAGGCGGTCGGGCGGCTGGCGCGGCCCAAAACCTTCGGCCGCGAGGCGGAACCGCTGCAGCGGCTCGACATAGAGCTGCATGACGATCGGGTCGCGGGTGGCGACGAAGCCCATCTGCACGGCGAAGTCGAGGTAGTCGAGGTTGGCGAAGCGGAAGAATTTTTGCCGCGTCTCCAACTCGTGGCGCCAGAAGCCGCCGTTCGCGACATAGGCGGCGAGTTGCTTCGGATTGGGCGCCCCACGCCCGGTGCGGTCGCCATGCTCGCCCCGCCATCCGGCGAGCGGACCGACGTCCGCTATCCTCTGGTGATGGACCAGATAGTCGGGATAGCCGCCGGGAAAGGCGGGCGAGCCGTCCGGCCTGATCATGCCTGGAAGCTTGAGCCGGGCGCCGAGGTCGAGAAGGACCGACTGGAAGTCGCGCACGTCGCGGTCGGGTTCGACCACCGGCTGGCGGATCGAGTCCGCCGGCCCGTCCGCGTCGGAGATCGGGCGGTCGAGCAGCGAGATGCAGTCCCAACGCTCGAGCCAGGTCGTGTCCGGCAGGACGAGGTCGGCGTAGGCCACCGTCTCCGAGAAGAAGGCGTCGCTCAGGATGATGTGCGGAATGCGGTATTCGCCAGTGTTCACGTCACGGTCGGCGAGCATCCGCATGGTTCCGGCGGTGTTCATCGACGAGTTCCACGCCATGTTCGCCATGTAGAGGAACAGCGTGTCGATCGCATAGGGCTTCCGCGCCCATGCGTTGGCGATGACGATGTGCATGAGCCCGTGAGCGGCGAGCGGCGCCTCCCAGGAAAAGGCTTCGTCGATGCGCAAGGGGGCGCCGGCGGCGTCGACCAGGAGATCGTCGGGAGACGTGGGAAAGCCGAGCGGCGGTCCGGGAAGCGGCGTCTCCGGGGCGACGGCCTTGCCTGCGGGCTTCTGGCCCGGCGGCGCGGCTTTGGGAAACGGCGGCCGGAAGCGAAAGCCGCCGGGGCAGTCGATTGTCCCGAGGAGGAGTTGCAGGAGATGCAGCGCGCGACAGGTCTGGAACCCGTTCGAATGCGCCGAGACGCCGCGCATGGCGTGGATCGACACGGGCCGGCCGAGAAAGCTTTCGTGGCCGTGGCCCCAGCAATCCTTCCACTGCGCGTCGACCGTGATCGTTTGATGGAAGGCGACGTCGGCGATTTCCGCGGCGATGCGGCGAATGACCTCGGCGGCGACGCCGCAGCGTTCGGCGACCGCTTCCGACCTCTGATACCAGTCCGCCTAATCATTGACGCATGCCCAACTTCGATGGCCGATGGATTGGATCCTTTTGGGATCGTCAACGAGGAAACGCCAAGCTTCAACGCAAGCCTCGACGATTTCGTCGTAGGTGTCCCAGACCAGGGCGCAGAGCTTGTTTTCGCGCAGGTATTTCCACACGTTTTCCATTGGATTGAGTTCTGGGCAATAGGCCGGCAAGGGAAGAAGCGTGATATTTTTCGGTACGACCAGCGCGCCGCTCCGCTGA
>CAIZGR010000215.1 GCA_903932535.1 uncultured Hyphomicrobiales bacterium
GTGTCGAGCCGCAGTTCCGACATGCGATGAGCGAGTAAGTCGCCGGTGTACCCCTCGTTCGCCGCCATGCGATAGGTGAGCGCCGCCTTCTCCATGCTGTAATTCACGCCGCGGAAGAAAGTGTGAATGAGCGCGACGCCGCGCGACGGCAAGCGAGCGAGTTGCCCCGTCGGCAGCACACCGCCGCGCAAGCGCACATCAGGATTGGCGCCCAACGGCGAATAGAGCGGCGCGGCCGTGCGCTCGCCGGCCGGCGTCGCCACGCTGAGGATTTTCCCGATCGACACGAGCCCGTCGAGCATCCCGCGCGCAACGCCGTGCCAAGCCGCCTTGACGTCCGCCATCGTGGCGGCCTCGTTGAGCATCGACCCCGCCAGCGGCAAGTCCTGATCGCCTTGGAACGGCAGCGCGCGCAGCTTGTCTTGGCCCGGCAGTCGACCCGTCAGCCCCGTGTTGGCCGCCCTGCCCGCAGCTTCCAGCGCCGGGGCGAAGCCGGCGCGCAGCCCCGCCAGACGCGCGCGCATCTCGCCGAAATGGATGACGTTGTTCTTGTCGCGCCCCATCGGCCCGCGCAACGCGCCGAGCGCCGCCGCGACGGGCGTCTCAAGGAACCCCTTCTCCGCCGACAACAGCGCGTTGCCGATGACATAGGTCGTGTGCGTCGCCGGGCCGCTGATGAGCCCGTTGATCCAGTATTCGAGCAACATGCGGCCGTAGCTGTGCTTCGACGTCGCGCCGGTCAGATAGGCGATGGCTTCCGGCGTTTCGTAGGCCGCCATCATCTTCATTTCCTGCTGCTTCTGGTACAGCGTGCGGCCGGTCGCGGCGATCATGGCCTCGTCGAGGCCCCGCGACTGCATCTTGCGGAAGATGTTGAGCGCGCGGCCGGCTTCCGCGGTGGCGCCCATCACGGTCTTGATGACCATGTCGAGCCGCGCCTGCTCGGTCGCGAAGTTCAGCACGCCCTCGTCGGACATATCGGCGAGCCGTGCGAGTTTCCCAACGTGCGTCGCTTGGTCCT
Organism: uncultured Hyphomicrobiales bacterium; assembly: GCA_903932535.1. Lineage (GTDB taxonomy): Bacteria > Pseudomonadota > Alphaproteobacteria > Rhizobiales > Beijerinckiaceae > Roseiarcus. The sequence goes on from CAIZGR010000215.1 coordinate 1,022, forward strand.
CGAGGAAATTGATCAGCCCCTCGATCTGGTGGGCGGAGAACGCCTGCCCGCGCGTCCAGTTGTCGACGAGTTGCTGCGCGCCCTCCCGGCCGGCGGCGCGCGCCAGCGCCCCGGATTGCTCCCAGGACGTCGGGTCGCGCCGCGCATCGCGGAAGTCGCCATTGGCCTCCGAGCGCGCCTTGATGGCCGCCCAAATGTCGTCGGGACGATTGATCGTGTCGCGCCGGATGTTGCCGGCCTTGTCGAGGAATGGGCTTTCGCCGTCGCTTATGAGGGGGACTGGTCGGGAGGCGAGGGGGACATCCCTAAGAGGGCCGTCAGGTTCGGGTCGTCCGGCGGCTGGTCGGGGTTCTCCGCCTGCTGGCCCGCCGCCTTCTGTCGCAGCCGCATTTCCGCCTGCGCGCTCCGGGCCGCCTGCGCCGCCCAGGCCGAGGCCTGTGGGCTCATGCCCGGCTTGTTCGCCACCATGCTCCACTTCTCCGCGTCCGCCGTGGCCGCCTCCAGCTTCTCCTCCGGCGTCAGCGTCTGATCCTGCGGCTTCGATTTCGGCTTGGGCTTCGGCGATTTCATTGGCGATCTCCCTAGGCGGGTTGGCGTCATCGAAATGCGGTCGCTCGGCCTCGATGCGCGCGGCCTTGCCGTCGGCGTCGAGGGGGTGGCTGTCCTCGGCCTCGGCCGCGTGCAGGTCGTGTATCTCGGCCGGGCGCTCCGGGTGCGGCGCAATGACAGTGTCGCGGTCGCGCGTCGTGTAGATGTATTCGAACACGCTGCGCAGGCCGGGGCTGATCGGCGTCTGCAGGCCCTTCATCTTCTCGTAGAGCGGCAACAGCCACTCGCGGAACGCTTTGAACAGTCGATCGAGGCCGCGCGTCGGCGCCGTGCCCTCGTAGAAGAAGCGCATGTGGCCGTCGGCCCACTTCTCATGCGCCTTGTCGCTGATGACGTTGTCGGCGGCGATGCCGAGTTCGCGTTTGGCGACAGCCCACATATCGCGCATTTTCTGCGGCGCGAGCGGGTGCGCGGCGTCGCGCTTCAGCATTTCGAGGAAGTCGTGCCCGAGCTCGTGGAGCGCCGTCGAGGCGTTGGCGTGCTCGAACAGGGTGATGAGCGAGTGCAGGCCTTGATGCAGGAAACTGATCTTGCCGTATTTGCTGGCGTTCGACCTCTGGAATTGCGTCCCGCCGTCGGACGGCTCCATGAGGCTTTCGGCGAGTTCCTGGTGCTTGCGCGTCTCGAATTCAGCGCCGACGTCCATCAGCGCATCGATCAATCGCTTGGCCGTCGCCTCGCTGACATTGGCGCGCATCAAGCCGCCGCGGCGCTCCCATTGGTCCCAAACGTCGCGCACGGCTCGGTCGGTGTAATACTTCTTGCCGCCTCCTCCCGATGCAATCGCAAAATCGTAGCCGTAGCCGCGTTTCGCTTTCGCGATCGAGAGGTCGCCGCCTTTTGCTTGAAGCGCTTCCTTCGTCGCGTCGAGGAAGTTCAGGACGTGTTCGCCGTTCAAAAGGCGAACCGCACGGGTGTCCATGAAGTTCTTGGCGTTGAAGTTGCGCGCCATCAAAATCGCCGGGCGCACAGAGCTATCCTCCATCGTGTGATTGATGATCTGGCCGGAACCGCTGGTCTTCCCGAAGCCGGCGAGGATATTGCCGGATACCATGTAGCGTTCTTCCCGACCTTCCTTCTGCGCCTTGGAGAACATGTCGGCGAACGTCTCGTGTGTCACGTCGCTGGGCGAGATTTCGATGCGCCCGCTCGCAATGTCGCCTTCTTCAACGTGGACGACACGAGACAGGGGAAGCCCGAGCGACCGGCGCCCATCTGGCAGCGCAAGGGTCACTTCCCATGACGAAGCCGCAACCGGATTTTTGGCGTCTTCCCTCTGGTCGAAGCCGATGACGATGGCTGGAACTTTCTCGCCGTCGAGATCGAGCGTCATTCTCGCCCCAGGATAAGCGCGCTCCGCGAGCATACGCCACCGGACAAAGGATTTGTTCAGGTTGTCCTTGGCTTTTTCCTTCGCCTCTGGCTCCTTCAGCACAGCGAGTTCGTCTCGCAAGCGCTCCGCTGTGGCCACGCGAATTCTTTCGACGAGCGCCACATGCTTCTTGCGCCCTTGCGTGGCGAGTTCCGCCATCTGCTCGGGAAACTCTCCAGCTGGAACCGCAGTTTTCAGCGCGTCGGCGATATGCCCAACGACGTCGCTCGGCGACATCGCGCGCCCCTGCGACTTCATCGACACCTTTTCGAGGTTCACCGCGCCCTGGAACGGCGAGGGGCCACTCTCGGCCTTCAACACTTGAGAGGACAGTACGCGCGCCCGCAAGTCGAGCGACTTCGCCTCGAGGTCGTTTGTCCCGGTCGCGTCCAATTCCGTGATGAATTGCTTGTAGCGATCGGCGATCTTTTTCAAGAACGCCTCTTGCGCCTTCGGCTCCAACAAAGTCAGGCGACCCGTGACCTTCGCCGCGACGCCGGGGATAGGCGGCCCATCCGCGTCGCCCAGGGCAGGCGACCCGAGCCTGGACCACGTCTCCAGATCGTCTTGCAGCACCGAGCGAACGACGCGGTCGCCGTATTTGTTGAGGA
>CAIZGR010000216.1 GCA_903932535.1 uncultured Hyphomicrobiales bacterium
GCCAGTGCTCGAGGCCGATCGCGCGCCGGCCCTCGCTGACGGCGGCGTAGAGTTCGTCGTTGGGCGCGGGCGCGCCGAATTCCTGGGCGTAGGACTGCCGGAAGCGCTTGATCGTCTCGGTCGTCAGCCGCGCCTCGGTCATCGGCACCAGATCGAGCGAGCGGAGCTGGCCGACGCTGCGCTGCGTCTCCGGATCGAAAGCGCGGATCGTTTCCAGCGTGTCGCCGAAGAAATCGAGCCGGATCGGATTCGGCGCGCCGGGCGGAAACAGGTCCAGAATGCCGCCGCGCGAAGCATAGTCGCCGACGTCGCGCACCGTGCTCGCCCGCGCGTAGCCGTTCGTCTCCAGCCACAGCGCCAGATCCTCCATCCGGACGCTGTTGCCGGGGGCGGCCGAGAAGGCGGCGGAGGCGATGTAGGCGAGCGGCGGCACGCGCTGCGTCAGCGCGTTGACCGAGACCACCAGCACGCGCGGCCGTTCGCGCGCGCCGCGGGTGCGCGCGAGCCGCGCCAGCACGGTCATGCGCTCGGCCGAGACCGCGGCGTTGGGCGAGACGCGATCGTAGGGCTGGCAATCCCACGAGGGCAGAAGCAGCGCCTCGACCTCGGGCGCGGCGAAGCCGAGCGCGTCGATGAAGGCCTGCGCCCGCAGGCCGTCGCGGGCGACGAACACCAGCGCCGCCGCGCGCTTCTCTCCGGCGGTCGCGAGCGCGCGCGCGAGGCCGGCGACGACGAAGGCGTCGTAGCCTTCGGGGGCGCGGCAAAGGGTGACGGCGCCGCCTTCGGCGAGGCGGCGGACGGCGAACGAAAGGTCGGTCACTTCGGGGGATTCACTCGGCTTCGTTCGCACGTCTCATCGCCTCGCGCGGCGCGGCGCAGAGGCGGGCGAAGAGGGCGGTGTCGCGTTCCGGCGGCGTCGGCGCCTCGCCGGTGATCCACGACAGCACCTCGGGGTCGGGGGCCTCCATCAGCCGCTCGAACTCGTCGAGCTCGGCTTCGCTCATCCCGGGCAGGTTGGCGTCGGCGAACTGGCCCATGACGAGGTCCATCTCGCGCATGCCGCGCCGCCAAGCGCGAAACAGAATCCGGCGCCGGCGCTCATCGAGCGCGGCGCTGCTCAACATCGAGCCGGACATGGGAAGCCTTTCAATCGTCGCGCCTGCCTCGCCGGCCAATGCGGCCGGGGGCGCATGTGACCCGGTCTAGCAAACGTTGTCGCCGTCGTCAGCGCCGGAATCGAAGGCGGAAAGATTCGGCCTCCGCCGGATCGTTCGGCGGAGGCCGCGATCGAACGCGTCAGTCGTCCCGGTCAAGCGTCCGTCAACGCCTTTTGGACGTCCTCCTCGGCGCGGAACGGGAATTCCTCGACTTGGACGATTTCATGCTTGTTCGCGCCGATGATCACGATTGCCGGATGGAAGGTCCCATGGAAGGTGTCGACGACGGTATAGGGCGTCGTCGCCGGCGGCTCGGCGAGCGGGCCGGTCCATCCCATGACGTCGAACGCCAAGCCTCCCACCCAGTGCGGGTCCAGCACGATCCTGAAGCCGGAGCTGAATTTTCGGGCGTGGCCTCTGACCGTGATGCGGTAGAAGCCCGGCTTGTGCGCACCCGTCCAATAATAAGTCGCCTCAGCGGCGTCGAAAGGTTCTGCTCCGTAAAACATCGACGATCCTCCGCGTCCCGGCCTCGCCGGAAATCATTCTACAAAAAAGGCCGGCGCACAGGATGAGCGCTAGCGCATCGGCGAGGCGGCGTCCGTGACGACGGTCACACAACCCGTCGCGCGAGAAGCCGCATCGCGCCGTCACCCGGCCGCCGCCGAAGCGGCGACCGCCGCGACCGGCCGCGGCCGGCCGATCGTCAGCGCCAGCGCAGCGGCGATCACGCAGGCGACGCCCGCGACGTAGAGCGCCGGCAGATAGGTCATCAGTTCGGTGCGGAAGGCGCCTGCGCCGAAGGCCGCCGTCGCCGCGCCGAGCTGGTGGGCGGCGAAGATCCAGCCGAAGGTGAGGTTCGACCGCTCCGCCCCGAAACGCTCGACCGTCAGCCGGACGGTCGGCGGCACGGTCGCGACCCAGTCGAGCCCGTAGAAGACGGCGAAACCCGCAAGGCCGACGACGGTGAAGCCGGTGAACGGCAGGACGATCAGCGACAGGCCGCGCAGCCCGTAATAGACGAACAAGAGCCAGCGGTTGTCGAAACGGTCGGAGAGCCAGCCCGACAGGATCGTGCCGGCGAAGTCGAAGGCGCCGATCGCCGCGAGCGCGCCCGCCGCCGCCACCGGCGCGACGCCGTAGTCGCCGCACAGCGAGATCCAGTGCGTCTGGATGAGACCGTTGGTCGAGAGGCCGCAGACGAAGAAGGTGGCGAACAGCACCCAGAACGTCCGGCTCGCGCGCGCCTCCCAGAGCGCGCGCAAGGGGGAGGCGAGCATCGCGCCGAAGCCCGCGCTCTGCGCCGGGGGCGGCTCGACGGCGCGCGCGCCGAACGGCGCCAGCCCCACGTCATGAGGGCGGTCGCGCAGCAGGAGGAGCGCGACGACGCCCGCGACCAGCAGCATCGCCACGACGAAGCCGAGCGCGGTCCGCCAGCCGTAATCCTCGGTGAGCTTGGCGAGCAGCGGCAGGAAGACGAGCTGACCCGTGGCGGTGCTCGCGGTCAGCATGCCCACCACCAGCCCGCGCCGGTGCTGGAACCAGCGGGCCGCGACCGTCGCGCCGAGAACCAGCGCGACCATGCCGGTGCCGAGGCCGATCAGGACGCCCCACAGCGCCACCAGCTGCCAGAGCTGCGTCATGACGGTCGAGGCGAGCACGCCCGCCGACACCATGCCGACCGCGGCGACGACCACGGCCCGGACGCCGAAGCGGTTGATGAAGGCCGCCGCGAAAGGCGCGATCAGGCCGTAGATCGCGAGGCGGAGGGCGAAGGCCGAGGAGATGTCCGCCGCGCTCCAGCCGAACTCCTTTTCCAGCGGCCCGATGAAGACGCCGGGCGCGCCCATCGCGCCGGCGTTCGCCAGCATGACGAGGAACGTCGCGCCCGCCACCACCCAGCCGTAGAACATTCCGCGCGCGGCCATGGCCGCCGCGAGGCGGTTCGACAGCGACAGCGCCGCCGGCCGCGCCGCCGACTGAGGCGCGGCGGCTGCGCGCGGAAGGCCGATCTCCGTCATGGCGTACTCCGTTCCGCGAGGCATGGAACCACGCGAGGGGGGCGAAAGGTCACAGGCTCAGCGCGAGCGCGCGCAGCGCCTCGGCGCCGGCGCCGCCGAGCGCCGCTTCGATCCGGCGCTGGGCGTCGTTCCAGAGCGGCGCCGCCCGGCGCAACGTCTCTGCGCCGGCCTCAGTCAGCGCGACCGCCGTTTCGCGCTGGTCCTCGGCGGCGGTCTCCGCAACGAGCCCTGAGCGCACGAGCACCCTGACGTTGCGCCCGATGGTCGAGCGGTCGAGCTCCGCCAGCCGGGCGATCTCGGTCAGGGAGGGCTTGCCCGCCCGCTCGATCCGCCGCATCAGGCTGAACTGGGCGACGCCGATGCCGGCCGGGGCGAGCGCTTCGTCGTAGAGCGCCGTCGTCTTGCGGGAGGCCGCGCGCAGCGCGGCGCAATAGCAGCGGGTTTGCATACGCGGGTATATACCCTTATCGAGACGCGAGCGCAATCCGCTGCCGCTCCACCTTTGCTACGGCGAGCCCGAGGTTGGTGCGCGGAGTGCGGCGCCTCAAAAGGCGCTCCCCGTTGCGGCGAAGGGTCTTGCCCTGCCCCCTCACGGCTCGAGGAGCGACGCGTAGCGTAGCGTCTCGAAGCATGCTCCAGCGGACGGCGGCGTACGTGCTGCCTAGCGTCCCCTCGACAAGCTCGGGACGAGGCCGGGATTTCCACGCCTTGCGTGCGCGCCCTACTCCACCGCCTTGCGCCAGTCCCGCCGCGCCTGCGCCTCGCTCTCGAAAATATGCGGCGCGACGCCGCGCTTCTTCAGCGACTCGCCGAGCTTCATCCTGAGGAAGCCGCTGGTCGTGTAGCGCGAGACGCCGGAGTAGTAGCGGTCGGCGAGCCCGCGCACCATGGCGGTGTATTCGTCGAGCAGCTCCGGCGGAACGGTGAAATTGTCGTAATTGACGATCGCGTAGGCGCGCTCGCTCAACGGCGCCAGCTTCGTCGCGACAATCCGCTCCATCGCCTCGATGTCGTCCCGGCTCTGCAGAACATAGCGCTCGAGATTGATGAAGAGAACGTTCTGCAAGGCGTCGTAGGTGAAGCGGCTCTCGAGCGGCACGCCGATCAGGTCGGCGCGCAATCCCATCGGCTCGGGGCGGAAGATGCGCCCATCCATCTCGGCCGGGTCCCGAGGGATGAGCGGCCGGAAATCCATGCGGGCGAGGATGTCGCGCTCGATGTCGACGCCCGGCGCGACCTCGACGAGCTCGAGCCCCTCCGGCCGCAACGCCAGCACGCACCGCTCGGTGACGTAGAGCACGCTCTGGCCGCGCTTGCCCGCGTAGGCGCCGCTGAAGGTGACGTGCTCGACGTCGGCCACGAACTTCCTGAACTTCGCCTCCTGGTCGACGACGAGCCGGCCTTCGCGCGCCCCGACCTTCTGGCTGCCGGCGCCGAAGGTGCCGACGAAAACGACCTCCTTGGCGTTCTGGCTGATGTTGATGAACCCGCCGGCGCCCGCGAGCTTCGGCCCGAATTTGCTGACGTTGAGATTGCCGTGCCGGTCGACCTGGGCCAGGCCGAGGAAGGCCGCGTCGAGCCCGCCACCGTCGTAGAAGTCGAACTGATAGGGCTGGTCGATGACGGCCTGGGTGTTGGTCGCCGCGCCGAAGTCGATGCCGCTCGCCGGCACGCCGCCGATGACGCCGGGCTCGGCGGTGAGCGTGATGAGGTCGAGGATCTTCTCTTCGTTGGCGACCGAGGCCACCCCCTCGGGCATGCCGATGCCCAGGTTGACGACGCTGTTGGCCTTCAGCTCGAAAGCGGCGCGGCGGGCGATGATCTTGCGCTCGCTCATCGCCATCGGCGGCAGCGAATCCGAGCGGGCGCGGATTTCTCCGCTGTAGGCGGGGTTGTATTGCGTGCCGAACGTCTGCCAGTGGTTCTCCGGCCGCGCGACGACGACGCAGTCCACCAGGATGCCCGGGATTTTGACCTGACGCGGGTTCAGGCTGCCGCTTTCGGCGACGCGCTCGACCTGGGCGATGACAAGCCCGTCGGAATTGTGCGCGGCCATGGCGATCGCCAGCGCCTCCAGCGTCAGCGCCTCCTTCTCCATGGTGAGGTTGCCTTCCGCGTCCCCGGTGGTGGCGCGGATGATCCCGACATGAATCGGAAACGTCTTGTAGGCGAGGAACGCCTCGCCGCCGAACCTGATACGCTCGACGAAGTCTTCCGTCGTGCTCGGATTGAGCTTGCCGCCGCCGTTCTTCGGATCGACGAAGGTCTCGAGGCCCACGCGGGTGATATGGGCCGGACGCCGCGCGGCGATATCGCGGAAGAGGTGGGTGATGACGCCCTGCGGCAGGTTGTAGGCCTCGATGACGTTGTCGATCGCCATCTTCTGCAGCCGCGGCGCGAGCCCCCAGTGGCCGCCGATGACGCGCCGCACGAGGCCTTCGTGCGCGAGGTGGTTGACGCCCTTGGTGTTGCCGTCGCCCTGCCCCGCCGCGTAGACGAGCGTCAGCCCGCGCGGCGCGCCGCTGGCGAGAAAGCGCTCCTCGAGCGCGAGCGCGATCTCCTCGGCAAAGCCGATCCCGACGAAGCCGCCGGTCGCCACGGTGTCGGCGTCATGGATGAGCCGCACCGCCTCGGCGGCGGTGACGACCTTGCCCTTCTCCGGCGAACGCAGGAATGCCAGGGCCGGATGTTTCGCGCCGCCGGCCATCCTCAGTAGAGACCGGTGAACTGATAGACGCCGATGACGACGAACACCGCCGCCGTCTTGAGGATCGTCACCGCGAAGATGTCCTTGTAGGACTCGCGGTGCGTCAAGCCGGTGACCGCCAGCAGCGTGATCACCGCTCCGTTGTGCGGCAGCGTGTCCATGCCGCCGCTCGCCATCGCGGCCACGCGGTGCAGCACCTCCATCGGAATGCCGACCGCGTTGGCGGCTTCGATGAACTCCTTCGACATGGCCGCGAGCGCGATCGACATGCCGCCCGAGGCCGAGCCGGTGATGCCGGCGAGCGAGGTGACGGTGACCGCCTCGCGCACCAGCGGATTGGGAATCGCGCCGAGCGCGTCGCGAATGGCGAGGAAGCCGGGCAAGGAGGCGATGACGCCGCCGAAGCCGTATTCCGAGGCCGTGTTCATCGCCGCGAGCAGCGCGCCGGCCACCGCGGCCTTGCTGCCCTCGGCGAAGGTCCTGGACACGGCGCGGAAGGCCAGCAGGAAGACCATCAGGATGCCCGCGAGCAGGGCGCCTTCGACCGCCCAGACCGCGCGGATCGGCTGGACCGGCGTCGGGATCGCATGGTCCATGGCGAGCTTGAGATCGTAGCTCGATCCGTAGGCCCAATCGATCAGGCCGGTGAACACGCCGGGGAAGCCGCCGAGCGCGATGTTGAGGCAGAACACCACGATCAGCGGCAGGAAGGCGATCCAGGGCGAGGGCAGATGGGTCGTGTCCACAGGCGCCGGCTCGTTGACGTGGCCTTCGCCGTAGCCCTCCCCCTTGGCGCGCGCTCGGCGCTTCTGCCACTCCAGATAGGTCATGCCGCAAATGAAGATGAAGATCGCGCCGACGACGCCGAGGATCGGCGCTGCGGCGGTGGTGGTCTTGAAGTAGGTGGTCGGGATGATGTTCTGGATCTGCGGGGTGAACGGCAGCGCGTCCATGGTGAAGGAGAACGCCCCGAGCGCGATCGTGCCGGGGATCAGGCGCTTGGGGATGTCGCCGGCCCGGAACAGTTCGGCCGCGAACGGATAGGCGGCGAACACCACGACAAACAGCGACACGCCGCCGTAGGTCAGCACCGCGCAGACCA
>CAIZGR010000217.1 GCA_903932535.1 uncultured Hyphomicrobiales bacterium
CGGAGCTGCGCGCGGTGATCGCGCGAGCGGCCGAGCTGCATCCGTTCGCCAAGGTCGCGGTCCGGCGCATCCTGCTGGCCGAACCGCTGACGCCGACGCCGGCGGGGGAAAAGCTCACCGCGACGCTCTGCCGCCACGCGACCCGGATCATGGGCGAGCCGGTCGCGGCCTCGGGCGTGCCGCTCTACACCGACGCCCGCCATTACGCGAAGGCCGGCGTTCCGATCGTGCTCTACGGCGCCGGCCCGCATACGATCGAGGAAGCCAACGCCCACCGCGCCGACGAGCGCCTGCCGCTCGCCGACTTGTACAAGGCGACGGAGGTTGTTGCGCTGACGCTGGCGGAGGTGCTGGGAGGGTAGGGGTTGTACGGCGTGGACTTCGGACGGCGGCGTCCGCATGGGCGTGCGGAGCGACGTTTCCCGAGCGTCCGATCAACGGCTGGCGCGGCGATGGTCCGCAGCTTTCCATCAGCATCCGGCTGCGCCTGATGGCGTCGCCTATGAGTCCCGGCTGAACGGATAAACCAATCTGGCGATCTACGATCGCTCGATCCGAAAACTGAGGGTGGCGGCGGCCATGCCGCTGCTGGCGGCTCCAGACTTGCCTTCCGTGCTCGATGACTTCCTGGTGGCGATAGCGCCTCGAGCGGCCCCTCCGGTACAGACGCCCCGAAAAGTACGAGCGGCGTCAGAAGGGGGCAGTAATGGCGTTGGGCGCTTCGACATCGGTGTATATATCGTGGGCGCTGATTATACATGGTATTGGCTACACCATGCCGCCGCACATCAAGGATGAGGCCGCCACGGATGCCGTGCGACGCCTCGCGCGCGTCCGGAGCCTCACGCTGACCGAAGCCGTCCGCGTCGCGTGCGAAGCAACCGGCCCCAAGCCGTCGCGCGTGAAGGTCGGCGAACATCGCGTCCGGCTTCGCGCCCAAGGGCTGCGCCCGATCCAGATTTGGGTTCCGGATGCGCGCGCGCCGGCATTCCGGGCGGAGGCGCATCGGCGTCCGCCGCCGTGGCGGCAAGCGCCCACGCCCGCGACGATGAGGCGTTGATCGATGCAATCTCCGACTTGGGCGATGTTTCCGACTTGGACGATGAATGAAGCGCGGCGAGATTTGGACAGTCGCGGGAGGTAACGACTATGCGGGCAAGCCGCGCCCAGTCGTAATCGTTCAAGACGACAGCTTCGGCGCGACGGACTCGATCGCCATTCGCGCGTTCACGACGGACGAGAGCGACGCGCCGCTGTTCCGGTTGGCCGTCGAACCGAACGAGCGGAACGGGCTGCGCTTCCTCTGCCGCCTGACGGTAGACAAGATCACCGCCGTCTCGAAATCCAAGGTTGGAGGTCATGTCGGCCGTCTGGACGGCGAGGACATGGCGCGGCTCAATCAGGCGATGATGGTGTTCCTCGGGCTGGCCGTAAGGTTTAGCCGGAAAGGTGCGCAATCACGGGGGTTCGCAGCCTCGCCAAGGCGCTCTGGCTTCCAGAACTCACCCCCGACGGTAGCTGCGCCGCTTCATCATGGTGACGAAGCCCTCCCCGTAGAGCGCGTCCTCGCAGCCGGCCGCCAGGTGAACGCCTTCGCGCGGGCGCCCGCAGATCAGCCGGCGATCTCGGCCACCGTCCGGATCGCCGCATGGGCGTCGCCGAGGCCAGCGAGCTCGGCCGCGTGGATCTCGGCCGCCGGCACGACGCCGCCGGCGAGCGGCAGGTCGCGGGTCGCGCAGGCGTCGGCGGCGACGGTCATCGCGTAGCCGCGTTCGATTCCCCCTCGAACGGTCGACGACACGCAATTGTGGGTCATGAAGCCCGCGAACACGACCGCCGAGCCGGCGGGGCCGATCAGCGTTTCCAGCTCGGTCCCGGCGAAGGCGCTGGCGAAAGTCTTCTCCACGATCGCCTCGCCTTGGGCGGGTTTCAGCGCGTCGATGAAATCGCCGCGCCTTTGCGCCCGGTCGAACAGGCCGCCCGGCGCGCCCTTGTGGGCGACGTGGTGGATCCGCGCGCCGGCCCGCCGCCCCGCGTGAAGGAGCGCCTCGGCGGGACCGATCGCCGCCTCGACGCCGACGAGCTTCAGCGGCCCTTCGCAATATTCGATCTGGTAGTCGATCAGGACCAGCGTCGCCTGGCCGAGCGGCGGCGTCGGGATCGTCCGTCCGGCAAGCTCGAGAATCGTACGCGCCTCGGTCATGGCCTAAACCCCTGGTCGATCGAGGAACCATGCCTCGGCCGGCGGCCGCGATCGATCTTCGCGACCGCGGCGCGGGAACGGCGCCGGCCTCGAGCGGTCAATAGCCTACGGTGAACCGCTCGCCAATGTGCGCCGGCTTCTCGAGTTCGTCGACCGCGGCGATGGCGTAGTCCTCGAACGAGATGCTGCTGCCCTTGTCGGTGGCGAGCAACTGGTCCTTGCCGAGCCGGAACTTGCCGGTGCGCTCGCCGGGAACGAACATCGCCGCAGGCGACAGGAAGGTCCAGTCGAGGTCGCCGGCGCTCTTGCGCAAGAGCTCGAGGAACTCGGCGCCCTTGGTCGCCTCGGCCTTGTAGATCGCGGGAAACTCGGGCGTGTCGATCAGCCGCACGCCCGGGGCGACTTCGAGGCTGCCCGCGCCGCCGACGACGAAATAGCGCTTCACCCCCGATTCCCGCACCGCTTCGATCAGCAGCTCAGGGTCGCTCGCGGTGAAGTGGACCGAGGAGATTACGGCGTCGCTGCCCTTGATCAGGGCGACGAGGCCCGCCTTGTCGTAAACGTCGCCCTTCGCAGCGGTCACCCCGGGAAGAGCGGCGATCTTTTCCGGATGGCGCGCGATGGCGGTGACGTCATGCCCGCGGGCGCTGAGTTCGGCGAGCAGGCGCGAGCCGGCCTGCCCGGACGCGCCGATGAGTACGACTTTCATGTCTGCCTCCAATCAAGTATGGATTCGATACCAAGTTTCGGAAGGAAAGACATGACGGCGGCGGCTCCGCTTGTAAAGAACGCACTTTCTGGAAACCAGGGCGCTGCGGAGGAACCGGCCGCCGTCCCGGACCCTTACGCCGCCGGCTGCCCGACCCGGCTGCTGCTCGACCGCATCGGCGACAAGTGGAGCGTCCTCGTCCTCGGTCTCGTGCGCGACCGGCCCTGTCGTTTCAACGCCTTGCGGCGCGACATCGAAGGGCTGACGCAGAAGATGCTGTCGCAGACGCTGA
>CAIZGR010000218.1 GCA_903932535.1 uncultured Hyphomicrobiales bacterium
CACCTTGACGACGGTCGCCGTCCCCGAGCCCGCCACCTGGTGGCTCCTCGGCTTCGGCGCTCTCGCCCTCGCAGGCGTGCGGGCGCAGCGCGCCCGGGGCGCCGGCGCTCGGCCGGCCGTGTAGCCCCACGTCCTCGCCCTCGCAGCGCGGCGCGAAGGTCGTGCCGCTGCTGTGAGGGCAGGGGGCTCTGCGGCCGGCCGCCGCTCGCGCCGCCTCTTCTGCGCCCAATCCGCTGGGCGGGCGAGAAGGCTGCAGCGCGCCGGCCGAGCGGCGTTTGACTTTCGGCGCCGCGGACGGGTATGAGGCGTCCAAACTCAGGAGAATAGCCAGACAGGCCGGCGCGCGCCGCCTGGGCTCGCCGATACCCGCGGGACGGAGGTTTGCCGGGCAGGCGCGCTGTGCAGGAAAGAGCATTCTAGCGGAAAGTTGGAGTTTGGCCGGTCCAGTCGATCCTCTCCCTGCGCAGTCCGGCGGCGGCAATGCGATCGTCGCCGAGCCGCCCGCGGTCTCGGTGATCGTGCCGCACTACAACGACCTCGACAATCTGAGCCGCTGCATCGACCTTCTCGATCGCCAGACCCTTCCCCGCGAACGCTGGGAAATCGTCGTCGCGGACAACAACTCGCGCTGCGGTCTCGCGGCGGTGGCGGCAGTTTGCGGCGCGCGCGCACGCGCCGTTCCGGCTCCGCTCCAGGGCGCGGGCGAAGCGCGCAATGCGGCGGTCGCCGCCGCTCGAGGCGTCGCGCTCGCCTTCACCGACTCCGACTGCCGCCCCGAGCCCCACTGGCTCGAGCGCGGGCTCGCGGCCCTGGCCGACACCGACATCGTCGGGGGGCGGGTGGCGGTGACGGTCGAGGATCGCGACCACCCGACGCCGGTCGAAGCCTTCGAACTGGCTTTCGCGTTCAACACCCGGCGCTACGTGCTTCGCCAAGGCTATTGCGTGACCGCCAACATGTTTGTCCGGCGCAAGGTCTTCGAAGCGGTCGGGCCTTTCCGGACGCGCGTTTCCGAGGACGTCGACTGGGGATGGCGCGCCGCCCGTCAGGGCTTCCGGCTGGCCTATGCGCCGGAGGCCGTCGTCGCGCATCCGGCGCGCCGCAACTGGGACGAGCTCATCCGCAAGTGGCGGCGCACCACGCATGAGATGTTCCGCCTCGTGATCGCGCGGCCCGGGGGGCGCCTATGGTGGGCCTTGCGCACTTGGGCGCTGCTCGTCTCTCCGGTGACGGGGGCCTTTGAAGTCGCCTTCAACGACAACCTGCGCTCGCTCCGGGAACGCCGCGACGCCTATGGCGTGCTCATGCGGTTGCGCGGGTGGCGGTTCGTCGAAGGCTGCCGCCTTCTCCTTGCGAAATAGACCATCTACGGGCCGGCGGCGCTCGACGGGGCGAGCGGCTCGCCTCCTTCCTCCGCGAGGTCGATGCGGATCGCCCGGCTCTCGAACAATCGCGGCATCCGCCGGGATCGACGCTCGCCTGCATTTTGTTGTTCGGCGCGATCCTGAGGAAGGCCGGATCGGCGCGGACGCCGGCGATTGCGCGAGAAGGAGCCCTGAGCCTCGAACGCGCATTGTTCCCGAAGGCGCGCCCGGCTATCACGACCGGCTTTGCTCGCACCCTGGATCGCTCCCATGTCCGCCTCGCCTCGATCGGACCGCACGCCCGCCGGGAGGCGCCTGCTGGCGCGCGAGACCGGAGCGACGCTCGCGCTCGCCGGGCCGCTGATCCTCGCCAATCTCGCCGTCACCCTGATGACGACGACCGACTATGTGATGCTGGGCCGCCTCTCCCCGCAGGCGCTGGCCGCCGGCGCGCTTGGTTTCAATCTCTACCAGCCGGCGTTCCTGCTCGGGATCGGCGTGGTCGCGGCCGTGTCGCCGATCGCCGCGGCCAAAATCGGCGCCGGTCATGCGATCGACGGCGTGAGACGCTCGACCCATCAGGCGCTGCTTTCCGCACTCCTCATCGCCGCCGTGACATGGGTCGCGCTGTCGCAGACGACCGCGATCCTGACGGCGATCGGCGAGCCGCCCGAGCTCGCCCGGGACGCGGGGCGCTATATGGGAGCGTTCCAGTGGGGGCTCGCGCCGAACCTCATGTTCTTTGCGGGCCGTTCGGTGTTCGCCGCTTTCGAGCGGGCGCGTGCGCCGCTGCTCGCCGGCCTCGTCGCGGTCGCCTTCAACGCGCTCGCCAATTATGCGCTCATCTTCGGCAAATTCGGCTTGCCCGCGCTCGGTATCGCCGGCTCGGGCCTTGCGACCACGCTGTCGCAGACGCTGATGCTCGGGCTGCTCGTCGCCTTCTCGCTGATCGATCCGCGCATGCGGCGCCTGAACCTGTTCGCCCTGCCCTGGCGGTGGGATGGAGGCGAGTTCGCCGCCCTGTGGCGGCTCGGGCTCCCGATCGGGGCGACCATCGCCGCTGAGGTCGGGGTCTTCGCCGCCGCGACGCTCGCGATGGGGCTCATCGGACCGGCGACGCTCGAGGCCCATACGATCGCGCTGCAGATCGCGTCCCTCGCCTTCATGATCCCGCTGGGCCTCGGTCAGGCCGCCACCGTCCGGATCGGCCGCGCCTATGGCGCCCGAGACAGGGACGCCATCGCCCGCGCCGGGCTCGCCGCCTTCGGCTTGACCCTCGCCTTCGCAGTTCTCTCCGCCGCGACGATGATCGCCGCCCCGCGTCTCCTCGTGTCGGGCTTCCTCGCGATCGAATCGCCCGCGAACGCGGCGACCGTCGCGATCGCCGTCGCCCTGCTGCGCGTCGCGGCCATCTTCCAGGTGTTCGACGCGAGCCAGGCGGCGCTCGCCAACATGCTGCGCGGCCTGCACGACTCCCGCTGGCCGTTCGTCATCGCGCTGGTGGGCTATTGGGCGATCGGGGCGCCGGTCGGCGTCGCGCTCGGCTTTGCGACGCCGCTCGGCGGCGTCGGGGTATGGATCGGGCTCGCGGCCGGCCTTGCGGTCGTCGCCCTGCTTCTCGGCGGGCGCTGGCTCGGCAAGGCGCGGCGCGGCTTTCTCCCGCCGGAGCCGGCTCAGGGCGCGAGCGCCGTGGTCATCGGCGATTCGGCGTCGGAGAGATCGGCGATCACGTCGTAGTGGTGACAGCCGCTGATGCGCAGGCACCGCGTCGCCGCGCCGAGGCCCGCCCAGACATTGGCGATGAGGTCGCTCTGGCGCAGGAATTCCGGCCGCTCGTCCGCGCCCACCCAGGCCGTCAGCACGAGCCCCGGCTGCGGTCGCTTCAGCGCCGGGCTTTCGGCGACGGCCTCCGCCTCGTCGAGCCCGAGCGTGTCGTTCATCTTCGTCTTCATCAGCGGCCTCAGGTCGAACAGGCCGCTGATCGGCGCGACCCGGGCCAGCCGCCGGCGAACGGACTCGGCGAGCGGTCCGTCGACGCAAGCCATGCGCGCAGCGAGATGCCCGCCGGCCGAGTGGCCGGTGAGGGCGATCGGCCCGTCGACCCTGGTCCCCGCGAAGGCGATCGCCGCGGCGATCTCGCGCCCGATGTCGCGAACGCGCGCGGCCGGCGCGAGCGTGTAGCTCGGCAGGGCGACCGCCCAGCCCCGCCGAACCGGGCCTTCCGCCAGATGCGACCAGAGCGACTTGTCGAAACGCATCCAGAAACCGCCATGGACGAACACGACCAGGCCCTTCGGCGCGTCGTTGGGCAGAAAGAGGTCGAGCCGACGGCGCTCGCCTTCGCCGTAAGCGAGGTCCATTTGCGACCGGCGGGCTGCGCGCCTTTCGGAGACGAACTCCGCCGCGCGCGCGGCCCAAAGCGGCGGAAACACTTCGGCGTCGGCGATGTGCGGCGCGTTGGCGTAGGCGTCGTCCCAGTCGGAAATCATGCGCCCTCCTGTTTCGGCCGCCATTGTGCCGGACTCCGCGGCGGCGCGCATCTCTTCCGTTCGGATGTGTCGTTTGGATGTCGAGGGCCGCTTTGACCGCGGCGGGCGAAACGAGTCACAATAGGCGCGTCATTCCAGCCGGGCCCGACAGCGCCAGGGGGTGAAGCCGATGTCGCAGCAGCCGGATTGCCTCTTCGTCGACGTCGACACCGGCATCGACGACGCTTTCGCCCTCCTCTACGCCTGCGCCGAGCCGCATGCGCGCCTCGTCGGCGTGTCCACCGTCGTCGGCAACGTCAGCCTCGCTTCCGCCACCCGCAACACGCGCGCCGTCCTGGCGCTCGCCGGCCGCGGCGACGTGGCGGTCGCGCCGGGCGCCGCTGTTCCGCTCGCGCCCGAACAAAACGACGCGCGCGCCGTCCATGGCGCGACCGGGCTCGGCTATGCGACCCTGCCCGAGCCGGCCGAGCCCGCCCACGCCGTCCACGCGGTCGACGCGCTGATCGCCGCGGCGCGCGGGCATGCCGGTCGGCTCATCCTCGTCGCCACCGGGCCGCTCACCAACGTCGCGCTCGCGGTGATGCGCGAGCCCGAGCTGCCGCGCCTCGTCAAACGGTTCGTCATCATGGGCGGCGCCTATTGCGTGCACGGAAACGTGACGCCGAGCGCGGAGTTCAACATCTGGCACGACCCGGAGGCGGCGCGGATCGTTTTCCGCGCCTTCGGCGGCCCGGGCGGCGCGCCGGTCGTCGCAGTCGGCCTCGACGTGACGCGCCAAGCGACGATCGACGGCGCCGGCCTCGGCGCGCTCGCCGCCCGCCTCGGCGCGACCCCGCGCGCCCTGGCGCTCTCGCAGTTCCTCGAGGATTCCGCACGCTTCTATTTCGAGCGGATGGAGCGTCAGACCGGGCGGCGTTTCCTCATCATGCATGACCCGCTCGCCGTCGCGGTCGCGCTCGATCCGACGCTCGTCGAGACCCGCCGCGCCGCCGTCGACGTCGAGACCGCCGGGCGGCTCACGCCGGGCGCGACGATCGTCGACTGGGAGGGCCGCTGGGGCCGCCTCGCCAACGCCGAGGTCGCCGTTTCGGTCGACGCCGAGCGGTTCCGGGCGAAGTTTATCGACGCGATGGTCCGGCTGGCTGCGGACCGCTGAGCGGCTAAATCCGCCTGTAGTCCCTCACCGTCACGCGCCGCTTGGGCGCGTCCTCCTCGATCGGACCGGGAGGCGCGAGCGGCGGAAGGAAGTAATTGTCCGTCCGATCGTCGTTGGCGAGCGAAACTTCGCCGGCCAGCGCGGTTCCCCCTTCGGCCCAGAACGCGTGCGCCACATAGGGCTCGAGCGTCAGGCTCTCGCCCGGCTCGAGACGCACCTGATCGCCGGCTCCCAGGTCGAGCACGCTGACGTCTTTCACGACGCGAAAGCGCTCCTTAGTCGGCTCTCCGAGGGAATCGACCTTGAACAGCTCGACCACGAACCGCGCCCCGCCGCGGTTGACGATGTCTTCAGTCTTGACCACGTGATAGTGGTGCGGCGCCCTTTGTCCGTCGAGGCTCATGATCGCCTTCTCGGCGTAGAGGCGGCCGCGCTTCGTCTCGAGATCGCGCCAGTCGCCCATGCGCAAGGTGAAGAGCGTCAGCCCGTCGGTCGCGAAGGCGCCCGGACGGAACTCCACCACGTTCCAGCCGAGGCCGCGCGCGGCGATGAAGGCAGAGGCGTCCGGCGCTGCGCGAAAATCCTTTTCGCCCCAGCGCGCGAACGCCGGAAGCGCGACGCCGTGCTTCTCGCACAGCGCCTGCATCTCGTCGACTCGCGCGTTGATGAACGAGCGTCTCATCGTCTCCTCCCCCCGGGACCGCGCTGACCGGCGGCGCCTTCAGCCCTTGGCGTTCTTGGCCCGCGCGATGCCTTCCAGCACCAGCTTGCGGGCCTCTTCGGCGTCGCCCCAGCGGATGATCTTCACCCACTTGTTCGGCTCGAGGTCCTTGTAGTGCCCGAAAAAGTGCTCGATCCGACTCAAGGTGAGCGCGGGCAGGTCCGAATAGTTTCTCACATCCGCATAGCGCGGGGTGAGCTTCTCGGTCGGCACGGCGATGATCTTCTCGTCGCCGCCGCCCTCGTCCTCCATGATCAGGACGCCGACGACCCTGCAACTCATGATCGCGCCGGGAACGATAGCGCGGGTGTTGGCGACGATCACGTCGCACGGATCCCCGTCGTCGGACAGCGTATGCGGGATGAAGCCGTAATTGCCCGGATAGCGCATGGGAGTATAGAGGAAACGGTCGACGACGAGGGCGCCGCTCTCCTTGTGCATCTCGTATTTGATCGGCTCGCCGCCGATCGGCACTTCGATCACGACGTTCACGTCATGCGGCGCGTTCTTGCCGATCGGCACTGCGTTCAGATCCAAGTCCGTTGCTCCAGGATGGCGCGCGCCTTTTCAGCCCGAAGCGGGACGCGGCGCGCGTGCCGCCTTATACGGGCGAAACCGCCTCAGCCAAAGCCGAAAGCGACCCGTTCCCGCTCCTGCCCGCCGAAGGTCTCATGCGCGCGCCGGACGATCCGGCCCCCGAGCCGGCGGTAGAAGCCGACCCCGCGTTCGTTGTCGGCCAGCGCCCAGACGACGAACGTTCCGTAGCCGTGGCCTTCGAGATCCTTCCGCGCGGCCTCGAACATGCGCCGCCCGAATCCGCACCCCTGGCATTCCGGGGCGAGGTAGAGCTCGAAGATCTCCCCGCCGTAGCCGAGCGCGGGCACGCGGTTGCGGCCATAGCTGACGTAGCCGGCGACCCGCTCGCCGTATTCGAGCACCAGGAGCGGCGTGCGGCGCGCAATCGCCATGCGCCACCAGGACGGGCCACGGCGCGCGATCATCCGCTCGAGCTCGCGGCCGGGAATGACGCCGCGGTAAGCCTCGCGCCAAGCCTCGTCGTGCACCTCGGCAATGTCGCCTTCGTCGCCCGATCGGGCCGGGCGGATGGAAATGACCGTCTCGACCATGGCGCGATGTTAAGTCCGGCCGCGACGTCGCCGCAAGGTCTTGACAGCGGCGCCGCGTGACTTTTTTGCTCTCTCGAGGGTTTCCGGCGGGCGGGCGCAATCGCGCCGGAATTGACGGCTATCCGCTTGCGTCGCCCGATTCGGAACTGGAGCCATGATGACGCCGCGATCGACAGGAGCGCGCCTCGCCCTCGCCCTCGCCGCGGCGACGGCGGCGGCGCTGAGCCTCGCCGCCGCGCCGGCCCGGGCCGACATGCTGCACGCGATCTACCGTGTCTCGCTCGTGGGGCTGCCGATCGGCACGGCCGTTCTGGACGCCGATCTTTCGCCGTCGAGCTACACGATTCGCGCCGACGCCAGGCTCACCGGCCTCGCGAAGCTCTTCGCCAACGCGCGCGGCGCTTCGACCGGAAACGGCGCCATCGTCGAGGGCCGGATTGCGCCCGCCACCTTCGCCACCACCGCGGCCAGTTCGCAGATGACGCGGACGATCCGCATGGCGCTCGCCGGCAACGCCGTCACCGGCGTCGACATCGCCCCGCCGTTCGACGAAAAACCCGACCGCGTGCCGCTCGGCCCGAACGACGAGCAGAACATCGTCGATCCGGTCGGCGCGGCGGTGATTCCGGCGCCTGCCTCCGGCGCCATGGCCCCGCCGACCGCCTGCAATCGCAAAATCCCGATCTTCGACGGCTACACCCGCTTCGACATCGACCTCACCTATGTCGGCGAGCGCAGCGCCAAGGCGAAGGGCTACAACGGCCCGGTCGCGGTCTGCGCCGTCCGCTACGTGCCGATCTCCGGCCACAGCCCCGATCGTCCCGCCACCAAGTTCATGGCCGAGAACAAGGACGTCGAGGTCTGGCTCGCCCCGATCGAAGCCGACCGCGTCTGGATGCCGTTCCGAGTCTCGGTGCGGACGATGATCGGCACGACCGTGGTCGAGGCGCAGGAATTCCGGGTCAACGGGAAGTAGCCGTGGATCTCCGAGGCTCTCGTCGCCGCCCTGCGCAATCCGCTAACGGCCGCGACGCGGCGGGACCGCCTCGCCGTCTTCTTTGACAAAATGGCCGATGCCGGGGTTCGGCAGGATGTCGAGCACCGCTTCGGAAGGCCGGCAAAGCCGGACGCCTTTCGGCGTGACGACGATCGGCCGGTTGATCAGGATCGGGTGCGCCATCATGAAGTCGAGGAGCTGATCGTCGGTCCATTTCGGATCGTCGAGGCCGAGCTCGGCGTAGGGCGTACCCTTCTCGCGCAGGAGCGCGCGAACCGGAATGCCCATCGCGGCGATCAGGTCCTTCAGCCGCTCGCGGGTCGGCGGGGTCTCGAGATACGCGATGACGACCGGCTCCTCGCCGCTCTGGCGGATCATCGCCAGCACGTTGCGCGACGTGCCGCAGGCGGGGTTGTGATAGATCGTGACGGTCATGGGTGCTGCTCTTGCTCGAAGGGTTCGGCTTCCCGGCTTGATGGCGAGACGGCGCGGGTCAGCAGCGCGGCCGACGCCGGGCAGAGCCCAGCGGCCTGACGCGTCGTCAGGATCGACCGAGGCGCCCGGCTGCGATCGAGGGTCGCAAAGCCGAGCGATTCGAAATAGGCGCGCGCATTGGTGGTGAAGAGAAATGCGCGCAGCGCGCCGTTATCAGCAGCGTGGGCGAGCAGCCAATCGACGATCTTCCGGCCGACGCCCGCGCCGCGCGCGTCGGCGGCCACGACGATCGACCGCAAGAGAACGCCGGAGCCGTAGAGTTCCACGGCGCCGTAACCGACCGCCTTCAGATTGCGCATGAATCGAAACGGCTGGACTGCCGGCGCCGCCACATCGCCCGCGGGAAGACCGGCCGCATTCAGCGCCGCGCGGAACGCGTCCATCTCTTCGTTTCCGAGCGGCTCAGCGCGAAGGGCGTCGTCGATCCGAATTTCGGCCGGGAAATGTTCGGAAGCGCTCATTGTCCGACCGTCCAACCTTCGCCGCCTCCTTGGCCGGCCGTCATGGCGCGCGCCCGGCAAGCGCGCCGCCGGCCTGTCCCCGCTCGTACCAGTTACGGGTGTTGTTGACGATCCACACGGCAGACAACATGACCGGCGCTTCGATCAGCACGCCGACGACGGTCGCGAGCGCGGCGCCGGAGTTGAACCCGAACAGGCTGATCGCCGCCGCGACCGCAAGCTCGAAGAAGTTGCTCGCGCCGATCAGCGCCGACGGCCCCGCCACGCAATGCCGTTCGCCCGCCATGCGGTTGAGGAGGTAGGCGAGCCCGGCGTTGAAATAGACCTGAATGAGGATCGGGACGGCAAGCAGCGCAATCACCATGGGCTGCGCGAGAATCTGCTCGCCCTGAAACCCGAACAGCAGAACCAGCGTCGCCAGCAGCGACACGAGCGAGACCGAGCCGAGCCTTTCCAGCAGCCGGGCAAGCGCCGCCTCGCCGCCGGACGCGAGCACGTATCGTCTCACGCCCTGCGCCACGATCACCGGGATCACGATATAGAGCACGACGGAGAGGACCAGCGTGTCCCAGGGTACGGTGATGGCGGAGAGGCCGAGCAGCAGGCCGACGATCGGCGCGAAGGCGAACACCATGATCGTGTCGTTGAGCGCGACCTGGGAGAGCGTGAAGTGCGGCTCTCCCTTCATCAGGTTGCTCCAGACGAAGACCATCGCCGTGCAGGGCGCCGCCGCAAGCAGGATCAGACCGGCGATGTAGGAATTGATCTGATCGGCCGGCAGCCATTCCCGAAACACGTGTCCGATGAAAAGCCAGCCCAGCGCCGCCATGGAGAAAGGCTTCACGCCCCAATTGATCAGCAGCGTGACGCCGATGCCGCGCCAGTGCTCGCCGACCCTCCGAAGCGCGGCGAAATCGATCCTGAGCAGCATCGGCACGATCATCAGCCAGACCAGCATCGCCACCGGCAGGTTGACCCTGGCGATTTCGAGGCTCCCGATCGCATGAAACAGCCCCGGGAAGGCGTGCCCCAGCACGATCCCTGCGACGATGCAGAAAAAGACCCAGACGGTCAGATAGCGTTCGAAGATCGACATCCCTATGCCCCGCTCGCCCTGGTCGCCGCGCCGGCCTTGCGCTGGTTTTCCCGCGCGAGCGCCGGCATATCGTCGGTCATGTCGAGGCCATAGGCCTTGCCCGAAGGGCCGGCGCGCAGGCCGCCGCCGCAGCAAGAGTCCGGCGCGCCGACGTTCCTTGCGGCCTTCGCGTAACGCTCGCGCACCGCTTCTTTGACGCCGGCTTCCGACATGACGCTTCTCCTCATGGACAGGCGCGAGTGATGGCTTCCGGCCGGATCGCCTTGTTGCGGGTGCAGCACTCGGCGAACAGGAATCCGACGATGTCTCGAAGGGTCTCCGTGTTGGCGGTGTAGCGAAGAAACGTGCTTTCGCGACGCACGGATACGAGGCCTTCGTTCTTCAGCTTGTCGAGGTGATGCGAGAGCGTGGAGGGCGGGATGCCGAGCTCCGCGCCGATCTCGCCGGCGACGAGCCCTTCCGGATGCGCCGCCAACAGGAGCCGGACGATCCGCAACCGCGGCTCGGCTCCCAGCGCGGAAAGCATGTCGGCGTAGTGCGCAATCTGGTCGGCAGAATCTTCCGGCATCGTAACCTCTTCTATAATTCGATAATCATGGAATCATAGAATGTCAAGTCGCTCGCTGGTCCTGAAATGCGGCTGCAGAGGCACGCCGGTCACCCTGCGCCGAGGGAAGCCGAACGGCCCGGGGCCAACAGCGACCCCGGCTTTACGCCGACGGCGCAAAATCCTCGGAACCTCGCCCATGAAAGCGCCCGACAGCCGAAACGCGCGGCGGCGAGGCGCGCGCGCCGTGGTCGAGCGACTTCCGATTCTGCCGAGGTCGGCCGCCTATGCGTTCCGCGGCGGCTTCCTCATCCGGCCGTTCCCGATCGTGGCCGCGCTCCCCTGGCTCGAGGAGCCGTTTCATCGATCGGGCGGCGCGGCCCGGCTGCGTCCGCGTTTCGCGCGGCTCGAGGCCGGCGCGACCCGATTTGGCGCCGAAGGCTACGCGGCGTCAGGAATTCTCCTGCACGTGCGCCTCGAGGAACCAGAGCGCCTTGTCGAGCGCGCGCGAAAAGGCGGTGAAGATGTCGGCGGTGTCCTTGTCGCCGGCGTCGTCGGTCTGGTCGATCGCCTCGCGCACGGAGTCGGCTGCCTTGGCGTAACGCTCGATCAGCGCCTCGAGATGATCCTTCGACTTGTGGATGTCGGTGGGATACGCGGCGAGCGTCGTCGCCTTCGCGACGGCCTGGGTGGTGCCGAGGGCCGTCCCGCCGAGCTGGACTGCGCGTTCGGCCATGGTGTCGACGTGGACGTCGATCTCGGTCCGGAACGTGTCGATCATTTCGTGCAGCGCGATGAACTGCGGGCCCTTGATGTTCCAGTGGGCCTGCTTGGTGAGCAGCGCGAGGTCGATCCCGTCGGCGAGGCGGGCGTTCAGGATGTCGATCGACACGGTCTTGGCGTTCGACTTCAAACCGTTCTTCGTCTTCATGTCGGACTCCCTTGGATGAGTGGACCGCCGAGACAAAACCCATGTTTCCGCCCTTTCCGAGGCGGCGGCGTTCAATTCATGTCGTCGGCGAGCGCCGGGATCGGCAGGACGCCGACGCCCTCCTCGATCAGCGCACGGGCCGCGTCTGGGCTCGCCCGGCCGCGAATGGCCCGCTCCGGCTCGTCGCCGGCGTGCATGGCGCGCGCGACCGCGGGAAACTTCGCCCCGACGTCGTCGGTGTTCGCCTCGATCTCCTGTCTCAGCCGGGCGACCGATTCGCGGGCCTCGCGACGCCGGTCGTCCAGCAGCGCCCCTTCCGACCCTCCCGGGGCGGCGCGGTCCCCGCCGACGACGGCTGGCGCCATGATCGCCTTCTCCACCGCGGTCGAGCCGCATTCGGGACAGGCGACGAGCCCTCCGTCGCGCTGCCTGTCGTAAGCCGCGCTGTCGGGAAACCAGCTCTCGAACCCATGCCCCTCGGCGCAGCCGAGCGCGTATTTGATCATCCGTCAGCCCGCCAGCAACCCGTCCAACGCGCCCGCCGCATCGAGATCGTAGAGATCGTCGCAGCCGCCGACATGACTTTCGCCGATGAAGATCTGCGGTACGGTCGAGCGCCCGTTGGCTTTTTCGGCCATCGCCGCCTGGGCGGCGCGGTCGCCGTCGACGGCGATCTCCTCGAACGGGGCGCCCTTCTTGTTCAAAAGCGCCTTCGCGGCGTGGCAGTAGGGACACGTCGCTTTGGTGTAGATGACGATAGGCTGCACTTCGAACTCGACTCCTTCAGCGTAACGCCCACGCCGCTCCTCTCGACCTCGTCCTGAGCTTGTCGAAGGACGTTCCAGCGAGATCGAACGTCGCCGCTCGCTGGAGCATGCTTCGAGTCGCGACGCTTCGCGACGCTCCTCAGCATGAGGGTCGGGGGCTCGCGGTGACGACCTGAGCAGTTACTCCTCGAGCGCCCACGCGCCCAATCCGCACTATATGGGCGTTCACCCGCCCGTCACAACCCGCGCGAACACCAGCACGTCGACCCGCTTCGCCCCGGCCCTGACGAGCGCCCGGGACGCGGCGTTGGCGGTCGCGCCCGACGTCAGCACGTCGTCGACGAGCACGATGGCGCGGCCCTTCACCGGCGCGCCCTCGGCGACTTTGAACGCCCCCTGGACGTTCTCCGCCCGCTGCGCCCGGCTGAGGCCGACCTGACTGCGCGTGGCCTTGACGCGCATCAGCGCGCCGGCGTCGCAGGGCTTGCCGCTCGCGCGGGAAACCTCCCGCGCCAGCATCGCGGCCTGGTTGAATCGCCGCCGCCACAGCCGCAGCGGGTGCAGCGGCACGGGCGCGAGCAGTTCCGCGTCGGCGAGGATGTCCGCCCCGGCTCGCGCCATCCAGCGGGCCATCGGGCGCGCCAGCTCGGCGCGGTCGGAATATTTCAGCCGGTGGACGAGCTTGCGCGCCGGACCGTCCTCGAAGCGGGCGACGGCGCGGGCGCGGGCGAACACCGGCGGGTCGGCCATCGCCTGCGGCGAGAGGAGCCCTTCGCCGAGATCCTGCTCGAACGGGGTTCCGAGGCGCTCGCAAAATGGCCGCTCGATGAACCGCATCGCGCGCCAGCAGCGTGGGCAGAGGGCGCCATGCGCCTGCGTCGCCGCCCGGCAGGCGAGGCAGGTCGGGGGGAAGAGGATGTCGACCGCGCTGCGCGCCAGCCAAAGCGCGCGCTCGAGCGCGCGCCGCCTCCAGCCGGGACCGGCGATCTCGTCAGCGGCGAAGGCGAAATCCGCATCCATGCGGCGAGGATAGCGGGCTCCGGCCCTTTGCGCGAGAGGACCGGTCGTCGCATAAGGGCGGCGATGCCTCCGTCCTCGCCGCCTCCGAAAATCTTCGACCGCGCGCTCGGCCTCAGCCGCCTCGATCGCGCCTGGGGGCGCGCGGCGCGCGAGGGCGGCGCCGACTTCCTGCTCCGCCGCGCGGCCGACGAGCTGGCGGAGCGCCTGCTGCTGGTCAAGCGGCGCTTCGCCCTCGCGGCCGATCTCGGGACGCCCGGCCCCCACGCCGCGGAGGTCCTTGCGTCGGGCGGGCAGGTCGACCGGGTCGTCCGCCTCGGGCCGACCCGCGCGAGCCTCGGCGCCGGCGATTTTTTCGGCGCGGTCGCCGACGTCGAGCGCCTGCCGCTCGCCGACGGCCGTCTCGACCTCGCCGTCTCGCTGCTCGCCCTTCAGACGGTCAACGACCTTCCGGGCGCGCTGATCCAGATGCGCCGCGCGCTCGCGCCCGACGGCCTCCTCGTCGCCGCCCTCGTCGGCGGCGACACCCTGACGGAATTGCGCCAGAGCCTGACGCGCGCCGAAAGCGAGGTTCTGGGCGGCGCCGCGCCGCGGGTCGCGCCCTTCGTCGACGTGCGCGCGCTCGGCGCGCTGGCGCAGCGGGCGGGCTTGGCGCTGCCGGTGGTCGATCTCGACCGCACGACCGTCCGCTACCCCGACCTCGTCGCGCTGATGCGGGATCTCCGCGCCTTCGGGGCCGCCAGCGCGCTCGCCGACCGCAGCCGCAGGCCCCTCAGGCGAGAGGTGCTCGGGCGGGCGGCGGCGGCCTACGCGGAACACTTCTCCGACCCCGACGGACGGCTTCGCGCCACCTTCGACATCGTATGGCTCAGCGCCTGGGCGCCGCACGAGCGCCAGCCGAAGCCGCTCGCGCCCGGCTCCGCGACGGCGCGGCTCGCCGACGCCTTGAAGCCGCGCCCCTGAACCGGCGCATTTTTTTCGTCACGCGGCGGCCATTTGACGGCCATGACGCAAGGGATAAGATGATCGCCCGTGCGTTGGTGGTCGTATCAGGAGGTCGGGCGCCGGAGCGACGAAGGAGGGTCGGAGATGATTGGAGAGTCGGTCGCGCAGGGCGCGGAGCGGCGTCGGACCAGGAAACTCGACCCGCTGGTCCGGTACATGATCTTCCACTGGATCCTCGGCATGCTCGGCGGCGCCTTGTGCGCGACCCTGCTCCTGGTGTTCGACCCCTTCGGAATCTGGCCGCTGATTCACGACAGTGGAATGGGCTTTCCGGCGCTCTTCTTGCTCTATATCGGCTTCATGACGTCGTGCGGCGGCTTGGTCTGCGCGGCGGCGGTGATGTTTCCGCCCGACGATGACGAGCCGCCGCGCGGGGGCCTGCGCGGCAACGTCGTCGCGGCGAACTGGAAGCCCGCCTACGTGCGCGCCCCCAGCCGCGTCTTGTAGAGGCGGGGCGGCGGCTCGCCGCCCAGCCACCGCCCGGACCGCGCCGGTCGAAGAGGCCGGCCGCGATCTTGATGAGGACGAAGGACGAGCCCCGAGGAAGCGACAGGGCGCAGCGCCGCGCGCGCGGGCTGTCGCCCGGCGATCGCCCGGGCTGGGCCGTTCGATGTCGGATCGAGCGCATTGCTCCCTGTGGGCGGACGGCAAGCGGGCCGGCAGGCGCGCGAAAGCTCACGCGCGCTTCAGGTAGTCGAACACCACTTCGCCGAGGCCGAGCGTCAGGTCGGCGACGAAGTGGCTCGCCGAGACCACCGACCGCACCGGCAACCGCGCGACGTCGCACATCGCATGCGGGAACAGCGCAAGGGCGGCAGGGCCGGTCCAGGCGCCCTTCAAGGTCACGTCCTCGAGGTAATAGCGCACCAGCTCGCAGATCCGCGGCGTGCAATCGACATGCGGGATGATCTTGATCATGAAGTTCGGCTTGGCGAGGCTCTTCATCAGCGGCGCCGGATCGAGCTCGCGGTGCTTGTATCCCATGGTCGCGCAGACGCAGAGGACCGAGCCGTAGTGCAGCGTGCCGACCAGGGTTTCCGACTCGTGGCTGATCTTCGGGGTTGCGAGCTTCTTCGGAAAGCCCCAGATCTCGCGCCCGCCGGCGATCGGCGAATTGTCGTCGAGATACATGGCGTGCACGTAGCCGCCTTCCTGCGCCGCGCCGTCCTTGTCCTTGAACCGCACCGGGATCACCTGCCCCGTCTCGGTGTAATCGCCGAACCCGGTCGAGTCGGGCATCCGGATGAACTCGTACGAGACCGTGTCGCCCACGACTTCCAGCGGTTCGGGGACGACCTCGCGCAGAACGTCCGGATCGGTCCTGTAGGTGATGACGACGAACTCGCGGTTGTAGAATTTGTACGGCCCGCGCGGGTAAGCAGGGTCGTTCAACGGCATCGCAAATGCCTTCTCGCGGACTTCGCTGATTTTCATGGCGGGGCTCCCCAGTCGTCGGCCGGATGTGCAAGGCGCATCCCTGCGCTTCACGGATTTCACACGCTACTAGAGTTGTGCCGGGCCTGCAATTCGCTTGTCTCCCCTTATCGGCGCTGCGGCGGCGGACCTTCACCCACCCGCCGCCGATCTCCTGATCCCGTCTGCCGCGCCAGCCTTGAAGGCGATGGCGCGGTGGGTCTTTTCGGAGACGGGGACGGGAAGCAGGGGCGAAGGCAGGGAATTTGGCCGGTCCGTTCGGATCTGCCTCCTCGATGCGGAACGCGAACGCCGCCCGCGCCGGAAATCCGCGTCACAGGCGCCGTCAGCGCCCGGCGGGGCCGCTCGGCTTGCGGGCCATCGTCGGCATGAGCGAGGCTGCGGACTTCAGCACGGCTCTGGGCTTTGGCGGGGCCGAGGGCAGGCGGGCGGCGGTCATGGCGGCGCCGGCGCCCGGGGCGGCTTCCAGGGCCTTCACCCGTTCCTCCAGGGCCTTCACCTGCTCCTCCATGGCCATCATTCGCTGTGCGAGCGTCGCCTTCCGATCCTGCGTCATGCCAGCGCCTCCCTGCGCGCAATTGGAAACTCTATCGTATTTGCGCGATGCTGTATCGGGGGAGGGCCGGGTCGTCGCTTACGGACGCTCCGCAAACCCCGCTCGCAGGCCTGCTGCTGGCTCCGCATGCCCAAATTTTGACGGGCGCCCGAGGCGGGCGCGGACAGATATGTCATACCCGCGCAAGCGGGCATCCCGCAACGCCGGCTCCGCCTCCTGAGCCTTTCCCGGACTGGACCCCTGCGTTCCCGGGGGTGACGAATACAAATACAAGTGGCGCCGTAATTTGTAATCCGGCGGGAGGACGCCTCGCGGTGGCGAGCCGTCGCCGAAGACGCGGGCGTCGGCGCCTCCGCCGGCCTCTGTGCGACGGCAATTCCTCGGCTTTAGGCGATTGCGTCGAGGCCCTCGGATCGGACAACGGCCAGAAGCTTGATGAGCCCGCCGCCGAGATCAGCATCGACGAGGCCTCGTTCGGCCCGATCGGCCGCCTCGCAAAGCCGCTCGTCATCCCCTTTCTCACGACGTGCGAAGCGCGCGAACGCCCTGGCCGTGAGCACCCTCGATCCCCCCTTGCAAGGCTATTATCATCCCACTAGGGGGGTATTTCAAGAGGATGACAACGCATAGCGTCCGTTCATCGCCGGAGCGATCTGCGGCATGAGATCTCGCGCGATCAGCGGAGGGGTCGGTTCGGCGGGGCGGAAATTCAACTGCTCCCTTTTCGAGGGGTGCAATACAATGGTGCATTGTACCGTAACTCGAGACGAAGATGGCTTTGGCTGCCATGAAGGGCGCAAGGACGCTCGTCGAAGGGACGCGATCAGTGACCGCCCTCTCCCGCCGGCAGCCCGGAACGCCTCTGAATTATAGAGGAAAAAAGTCACTTCCTTCGCCGCCGCGAGGACCGCGTCCGCTTCCGTCCTCGACCGGTCCTCCACCCGGTTGGGAAGATCGCGTCAGATTCAGCGCTCCGTCCGATTATCGCGTGAGATTTCAGTCGATTGTTCCGGCGCCGTCCGCGCTTCGCCTTGACTTCCCTTGCGGCTGCGGCCAGTTTCCCGCGCCGCCTGGACCGGGGCGGCGCGCGGTAAGGTTCTCATGCGCACCTATCTCAGTTTTGAACAGCCGGTCGCCGACCTCGACGCCCGAATCGACGAGCTGCGCGCCGTCGCCGCGAAGGGCGATTCGCCGGCGCTCACCGAAGAGATCGTCAAGCTCCAGGCGAAATCGGACAAGGCGCTCGCCGACCTCTACGCCGCCCTCACGCCATGGCAGAAGACCCAGGTCGCCCGGGTGCAGGGCCGGCCGCGCTGCATGGACTATCTCGAGGGCCTGATCGCCGATTTCACCCCGCTCGCCGGCGACCGCTACTTCGGCGAGGACGAGGCGATCGTGGCGGGCCTCGGCCGGTTCGAGGGCGCGCCGGTCGTCGTCATCGGCCAGGAGAAGGGCAACGACACCGAGACCCGCCTCAGGCACAATTTCGGCATGGCGCGCCCGGAAGGCTACCGCAAGGCTGTGCGCCTGATGGAGCTCGCCGACCGGTTCGAACTGCCGGTGATCGCGCTCATCGACACCGCCGGGGCCTTTCCCGGCGTCGACGCCGAGGAGCGCGGCCAAGCCGAGGCGATCGCGCGCTCGACCGAGACCTGCCTTTCGCTCGGCGTTCCCAACGTAGCGGTGGTCATCGGCGAGGGCGGCTCGGGCGGCGCGATCGCCATCGCCACCGCCAACAAGGTGCTGATGCTCGAGCACGCGATCTATACCGTGGCCTCGCCCGAAGCCGCCGCCTCGATCCTGTGGCGCGATTCCTCCAAGGCGCAGGAGGCGGCCACGGGCATGAAGATCACCGCCCAGGATCTGCTGAAGTTCGGAATCGTCGACGGCATCGTGCCCGAACCGCTCGGCGGCGCGCACCGCGACCCCGCCGCCGCCGTCGCCTCGACCGGCAAAGCGATCGGCGAAGCGCTGAAGGCGATGCAGAACCTGAGCGGCGACCAGATTCGCGACGCGCGGGCGGAAAAGTTTCTCGCGATGGGGCGGAAGGTGTAGGCCTGGGGCCGAATCTGCGGGCGCTTTGCCCGTCTCTCACGCGAGCGGCGTTTTTCTCACCACGAAGGACACCGAGGTTCACGGAGAAGAATCCCTTCGTGAACCTCGGTGTCCTTCGTGGCGAACCCTTGGTTGCGTGGATGATCCCTGTCCGGCCGGGGCGCGAAATTTTCAAACGGTCCGGGTCTTCCGGCGCCGCGATGGTGTCGACAAAATCGACATGAGGCTTACCAAAGCTTGCTGCGGCCCCGCCCCGGTCCGTTCCGGCCCCCGAGACGGGCGGCCGAGGATGGACAGGACGGGTTCGAACCGGACGCCGCCGGCCGGCGCCCGCGTTGCCGCGGCGCGCGACATGCCTATATAAGCGCCGGCCGAGCCGACCGGCTGGCTGAGCGAGAGGATTCCGATGTCCTGGAACAATCAAGGCGGCGGACCCTGGCGCGCGCCCGGGCGCGGCCCGTGGGGACAGGGGCCGTCCGGCCCCCCGGCCGGCGATCTCGAAGACATCATCCGCCGCGTCCAGGAGGCGCTCGGGAAGCTGGCGCCGGGCGGAGGGGGCGGGTCCGGCCCCGGCGGCGCGTCCGGCGGCCGCACGGTTCTGTTCGTCGTCCTCGCGGCGATCCTCGTCTGGTTCGCCTGGGGCACGTTCTACACCGTCCAGCCCAACGAGGTCGGCATCAACCTCGTGTTCGGCAAATACACCGGCAAGACCGCCGCCGGCCTCAACACCAACTGGCCCTGGCCGATCGGCTCGGTGATCAAGGTCCCGGTATGGGATCAGCAGATCACCGAGGTCGGCTACCGCAGCATCGGGGCCAACCTCGACGTGCCGGAGGAGAGCCAGATGCTCACCGGCGACAAGAACATCGTCAACGTCCATTTCCGGGTGAACTGGCAGATCGACCCGGCCAAGCCCGAGGACTACGTGTTCAACATTCTGAGCCCGCGCGAGACGGTGAAGGCGGTGGCCGAGAGCATCATGCGCGAGGTCGTCGGCCTCAAGACGATCGACGGCATCCTGACCACCGACCGCGCCTCGGTCGAGGCCGACGTGCAGAAGCGCATGCAGGCCCTGCTGAACGAGTACCGCGCAGGCGTGCTGGTCAAGCAGGTCCAGCTCCAGTCGGTCGACGCGCCGAGCGAGGTCCTCTCCGCCTACCGCGACGTCACTGCGGCGCAGCAGGACCAGCAGCGTCAGGTCAACGAAGCCGAGACCTACGCCAACAAGGTGGTGCCGGAGGCCGAAGGCGGCGCGTCGCGGATCGTCGCCGAGGCCAACGCCTATCG
Source organism: uncultured Hyphomicrobiales bacterium (assembly GCA_903932535.1). Lineage (GTDB taxonomy): Bacteria > Pseudomonadota > Alphaproteobacteria > Rhizobiales > Beijerinckiaceae > Roseiarcus. The sequence goes on from CAIZGR010000218.1 coordinate 19,506, forward strand.
CGAGCAGACCATCCTCGAGGCCAAGGGCCAGACCGCCCGCTACAACCAGATTCACGAACAGTACAAGAAGGCGCCAGGGGTGACGCGGCAGCGCATGTATCTGGAAACCATGGAGCGCGTGCTCGGCCCGATGGACAAGACGATCGTCGACACCAACGGCGCGAGCCCGCCCGTGCCCTACATCGCGCTCGACGCGCTGCAGCCGAAGTCGGGAGGCGCCAAGTGAACCGCCGTCTTTCCGGCCTCGCGGTCGCCGCGATCGCCGCCGTCGTCTTCCTTCTCTTCGCGCTCTCGACCTTCGTCGTCGATCCGACCGAGCAGGCGCTGGTGCTGCGCTTCGGCCAGCCGGTCCGCGACCTCATCGGCGCGCCCGGCCTCTACTTCAAGTGGCCGTTCGTCGACACGGTGGTCTACATCGACAAGCGCATTCTGGCGCTCGACAACGAGCGCCAGGAGGTGCTGGTGTCGGACAACCAGCGGCTCGAGGTCGACGCGTTCGTCCGCTACAAGATCGACGATCCGCTGCTTTTCTATCAATCCGTTTACAACACCCGCGGCGCCGACGCCCAACTCGGCGGCATGCTCAATTCGGCGCTGCGCCGGACGCTGTCGGGGGCCTCGATCACCGACATCGTGCGCGACAAGCGCGACGAGTTGATGGCCGACATCAAGGACCAGATGATCACGGGAGCGAGGCGTTTCGGCCTCGACGTCATCGACGTCCGGATCAAGCGCGCCGACCTGCCGGCCGAGAACTCGGAGGCGGTGTTCCGCCGCATGCAGACCGAGCGGCAGCAGCGCGCGGCCTCCTATCGCGCGCAAGGCTCCCAGCAGGCGCAGCAGATCCGGGCGGAGGCGGACCGCAAGGTCACCGTCATCACCGCCCAGGCGCAGCAGCAGTCCGAGCAGATTCGCGGCGAGGGCGACGGCGAACGCAACCGCATCTTCGCCGAGACCTACGGCGCTGATCCGGAATTCTTTGCATTCTATCGCTCGATGCAGGCCTACCAGAACAGCTTCAAGGACGGGCAGACGCGGGCGCTGGTCAGCCCCAAGTCGGAATTCTTCCGCTATTTCTCGACGCCCACGCCGCCCCCCGAGGGAACGCCGCCGCCGCCGCCGGCCAAGGCGGACTGAGATGCGGGACTTCGCCGCCGCGCTCGGCCTCGTCTTCGCCATAGAAGGGATGCTGATGGCGGGGTTCACGGAACAGATGCGCAAGCGCATGGCCGCCGCCGCCAGCGAGGACCCGAACACGCTTCGCGCCGTCGGCCTCGGCGCGGCGCTGGTGGGCGTCGTGATCGTCTGGGCCTCGCGCTCGCTGCTTTAGTCCCTATGTAGAGGCGCTCGCGCCGCGGCGCCGGTCGTTGACGATTTCGAGGAGGACTTCATGAACCATCACGCGCGCAGTTCGACGCCGTCCCGTTCGCGCGTCCGCGCAGGCGTAGCGGCGGCGCTCGCCTCGGCGCTGATCGGCGCGCCGCTTGCGCTGATCGAGCCGAGCCCCGCCTTCGCCCAGACCAAGCCGACCAATCTCGCCGATCTCGTCGACCAGGTCGCCGACGCCGTCGTCAACATTTCGGCGACGCAGACGATCGAGGCGAAGGGCGGCGGCGCGATGCCGGACTTGCCCAAGGGCACGCCGTTCGACGAGATGTTCGAGGAGTTCTTCAAGAACCACGGCGGCAATCCGCACCCGCGGGCGCAGAAGGCGCAGTCGCTCGGGTCCGGCTTCGTGGTCGACGCCAGCGGAATCGTCATCACCAACAACCACGTCGTCGGCGACGCCAACGACATCGTGGTCATCTTCAACGACGGCCGCAAGCTGAAGGCCAAGGTGATCGGCAAGGACTCTAAGGTCGACGTGGCGGTGCTGAAAGTGGAGAGCGACAAGCCGCTGAAGACTGTCAAGTTCGGCGACAGCGACAAGGCCCGCGTCGGCGACGGCGTGATGGCGGTGGGCAATCCGTTCGGCCTCGGCGAGACCGTGACTTCCGGCATCGTGTCGGCCCGCAACCGCAACATCGAGAGCGGCCCGTACGACGACTTCCTGCAGACCGACGCCTCGATCAACAAGGGGAATTCGGGCGGCCCTCTGTTCAACCTCCAAGGCGAGGTGATCGGCATCAACACCGCGATCCTGTCGCCGTCGGGCGGCTCGATCGGCATCGGCTTCGCCACGCCCGCCAACACCGTCCAGCCCGTCATCGGACAGCTCGAGCAGTTCCACGAGACGCGGCGCGGCTGGCTCGGCGTGCGCATCCAGCCGGTCGACGACACCATCGCCGAGAGCCTCGGTCTCGGGACGGCGCGCGGCGCGCTGGTCGCCGGCGTCGACGACAAGGGCCCGGCGAAGCCCGCGGGCCTGAAGGCCGGCGACGTGATCGTCAAGTTCGACGGCAGGGAGATCAGGGAATCGCGCGACCTGCCGCGGATCGTGGCCTCGACCCCGGTCGGCAAGGCGGTCGACGTGGTCGTGGTCCGCAACGGCCAGGACGTGACCAAATCGGTGACGCTCGGACGGCTCGAGGACGGCGAAAAGGTCGCGGAGGCGGCCGGCAACGAGGAGAGCGTGGTTCAGGAGAGCGCCGTCGGGAAGGCGCTCGGCATGGCGTTTTCCGGGCTCACCGAAGACGCGCGCAAGACCTACAAGATCAAGGACAGCGTCAAGGGCGTGATCGTCACCTCGGTCGAGGCGGGGTCTTCCGCGGCCGAGCGCGGCCTGCGGCCCGGCGACGTCATCGAGGAGGTCAATCATCAGGCGGTCGAGAAGCCGGCCGATCTCGCGAAGGCGATCGAGGCGGTGAAGAAGGACAGCGCCAAGAAGCCGGCGCTGCTGCTGGTCGCCAACGGCGAGGGCCTCGCGCGCTTCGTCGCCGTGCCGGTCGAGTGAGCGGCGACGTGGACGAGACCCCGAGCGCGCGGTCCGTTCGCGCGGGCGACAACGCGATGGCGACGGCGCGCGCGGTCCTCGAGCGCGCGCCTGTATTCGACGGTCACAACGACCTGCCCTGGGTCATCCGGATCGACAAGGCGGCGCGCGGCGACGTGCTCGCTTATGCGTTGAACGCGGTGCACGAGAAGGCGGACACCGACATCCCGCGGATGCGCGAAGGCATGGTCGGGGCGCAGTTCTGGGCGGCGTTCCAGCCGACCGGCGCGCCCCACCCGGCGCGCACCGCGCTCGAGCAGATCGACCTCATCCGCCGCATCGAGGAGGCGCATCCCGACGTGTTCCTGCCGGCGCGGCGGGCGGCGGACTACGCTAGGGCCAAGGCGGCGGGCAAGATCGCCTCGTTCGTCGCGGTCGAGGGCGGCGTGGGGCTCGAGAACGCGCTCGCGCCCCTCAGGATTTGGCATGCCGCCGGCGTGCGGCTGATGACCCTCTGCCACAACGAATCGCTCGACTGGGTCGATTCGGCGACCGACGCGCCGCGCAACGGCGGCCTGAACGCTTTCGGCCGCGCGGTGATCGGCGAGCTTAACCGCCTCGGGATCGTGGTCGACCTCGCGCATGCGTCGCACGAGGCGATGCGCAAGGTTCTGGCCGTCGCCGAGGCCCCGGTCGCGCTCTCCCATTGCAACAGCTTCGCGCTGTGCGACCATCCCCGCAACGCGCCCGACGACGTCTTGAAAGCGCTGAAGGGCAACGGCGGGATCGTGATGGCGACGTTCGTGCCGGGCTTCCTCTCGCAACCCTTGCGCGACTGGCTCAGGCGCGGGCGCGACGCCTACGGCAAGGCGCCGCTGGCGGCGGACCCGAAGGCGCAGTTCGCCGGCCTCGAAGCGAGCTACGGGCGCGCCCCCAGGGCGACACTGGAGCAGGTCGCAGACCACATCGAACGGCTCGTCGCGACCGCCGGCGTCGACCATGTCGGCATCGGCTCCGACTATTTCGGCGGCGCGACGCCCGAGGGCCTCGAGAACGTCAGCCGGTTCCCCCATCTTTTTGCGGAGCTGGTACGGCGGGGGTTCTCCGAGCGCGATCTCGAGAAGATGTCGGCGCTGAACCTTCTGCGGGTGCTGCGGAAGGTCGAGGCGGCCGGCAAGCGCCTGCGAAAGACGCGGCCGCCGGCGGTCGGGCGGATCGAGGATTTTCCGGGGGCGTGAGAGAGGCGCCCCCTGCGGGTCTTATACCAATCCTCGGATTGGCTGATTC
>CAIZGR010000219.1 GCA_903932535.1 uncultured Hyphomicrobiales bacterium
CCGAAGCGCGCGACGCCGTCGGTCTGGTGATAGTCGATCACGGCGGTGAGCGACGGGTTCGGCCAGTTGGTCTGCGCGAAAATGACGCTGTCGGCGTCCTTATGGCGCGCGGTCAGCTCGATGAAACTGCGCAGGGTCTGCACGGCGGCCGTGCCGGCGCGGCGCTCGGGCGCGGTGCGCCATTTCTCGATCTCGAGGCGCAGGCTGACGATCTCGGGCGTCGGGCCGGTCTTGATGAGGACCGGCACTTTCGCCGGCAGGCCAACGGCGCCCTCGGGCGGGGAGATCGCGTTATCGACGAGAGCGGCGGTCGCATCTTTCGCCAGCGCGGCGATGGCGCGAACGGCGTCGCCGTTGGGGGCTTGGGCTTCAACAGACATTTGGACTCCTGGGGTTGAGGGGGATCAGGCTTTCGCGCGGTCTGCGGCGTCGCGCGGGCCGGAAAACATGTCGGTCTGGCTCGGGTGCTGGACCGACAGGCCGCCCTCGACGACGAACAAGGTTGACGGCGGCAGTTTCTTCTCCGGCGGCGGGGTCATCTTGACCGCGCCAGAAATGTCAATCTTCTCGCCAATGCGCTGAAAGCTCAGCGTCACTTGCAACTGGCCCTTGGCGGTCTCGTCGAGGCTCGCCTCCATCGCCTCCAGCAGCGAGACGAGCTGGCTGTCCGCCTTCTCGGTCAGACGACCGCGCGCGACGATGTCGAGCACGGTGCGGAAGTCTCTGATCACGCGGCTCATGCTGTGGCTCCTTCGGCTTTTTGGGTGAGACTGCGGAACCGCCCAAGCCAGCGGCGTTCGGCCAGTTCAGGGGCGGTGAGGCGATCAATCCAAACGGGCAGCGGAGTCGCCTGCTCGACGGCGTCCATCCAAGGTGCGGGCGGCGGCGTCAGCAATTGATCGCGCTCGGTGCGCAGCATCGCGAGATCCACGAGCTTCACACGGGCCGCGATCTCCGGAGAGGGCGGCAGCAGGCCGGAGGCGCGCCAGATCGCGGCGTCGATGGACTTGCGCAGCATTTTCCAATGGAGCGGAAACGCCGGCATGCTCGCGGCCAACGCCATCTTAAGCGGCGTCGAGAGGTCGCCGATATAGGCCTCGTGCGCGTCGTGCAGCAGAAAGAACAGCGCGCCTTCGCGGTCGCCAAGGCTTAGGAAATAGTCGCAGCCGTGCGCGCAATGCTGCGCGACGCTGTAGACGCCGGCATGGCCCGTGAAACGGTTAAGGCGCGCAAGCGCAAACGCAATCTCGGCGAAATCGACCATGTCCGCGCGGGGGTCGAGAAGATCGAAGACACGCCCTTTGGACGTCTGTAACCAGGTCATCGGCGAAGCTCCGGAGCGCGGGATGGTTTTTCCGCAATGAGGCGGGCGCGATTCTCCGCGCGGCGGCGGATTTCGTGGACGACGACGTGGCCGGCGTCTGTGAGTTTGTAGCGGCGCAAAGCGCCGTCGTGGCCGGCGGATAGGCGCAGCAGGCCGCGATCGGCCAGTGCATGGATGGTGGCCGGCGCATGGCCTTCGTGATCGGGCTGCCTGCGATAGCGGCCGTCGATCAACGACAACGGCGACTGCGCGTTGAGCACGAGCGCGTCAAGCATAGTCTCGCTCAGGCCTCTGAGTGGGTCGGGACGGCGCCAATGGCCGTTGGCGAAGATGGCGCTCACGCCCAAAGCGCCCAGCCAGCGGCGATCAAGGCAAGCGATGGCGTGATCGCCTCTCCAAGTTCGATCGGGCGGCGCCAGGGCGGCCCAATCAGCGCGGAAAGGAAACGCCGCCCGGCGGACGCGCTCGCGTAAGCGAAAAGGATGAGGAGCGCGCTAGACATGGTTGTGGTCGAGTACGACGCGCGGCGTTGTCTTGGCGGCCTCGCGCATAACGTCCTCGTCCTCATAATCAGCAAGCTGCTGTTCAGCGCGGCCAAGACGAAGCGCGAGACCGGCTAGCGCCTCATGGGCGCGGTCGTCGCGCAGACGATGCAACGCAACCGCGCGTCTCTCTTGTTCGAGAACGGTTTTCAGCCGCGTGATCTCATCGGCGAGGCGGGGTGCGTCGCTGGCGACGTCAAGCCGGCGGCGCAGCTCGTCCATCTGACCGGCGAACGTCTTGATCTCGTCGGCATGCGCGCGCGCTTGCGCCTCCAGGCGCAGGTTGGTCTCGCGCAACGCGTCGTTGGCGGCCTTGGCTTCGGCGAGTTCTCGATCTAGCTCCTCGATCCGCGCTGTGCGGCGAGCAACACCCGCGCGCAACGCTTCCAAATTTCCGTCGGTTTTTTTCAACTCGGCGGCGAGTTCACTGGCGCGCGGCGCCTTGGCGGCGGCGAAAGCTTTGACGACGGGAGAGTGTTTCACGCGCCCGCCCCTTTCGCGATGAGGGCAATGGCCACAACGAACAGCGCAAGCGCGCTGAGTTCGGCGGCGTCATAGACAAACTCCGCGAGACGGTTAGGCATTTCGGGTCGCTCCCTAATCAAATGAAAAGCTGCCGACGCGGCAGAGGCGTCGTTGCGAAACCTTTGCCGCCTCACGAATGATGGCTTTTGTTACCAATTTGGTTGCGTCCCGTCAATAGGCTCGCAACCGATTTGGTAACTAACTTACTTCCGTCCTGTGCGCACGCGTGTTATGCCAAACAGACGAGCGCAACAAAAAAGCGGCCCGAAGGCCGCTTGCTGGAATGTAATCAATATGGAAGTTCCGACGCTTGACCGAAAGTGGGAGGCAGCGGCCTTGGCAGACTACAATTTCTCAGGTGTGGCCGACGGCGCCACAAAAGAGTTCCAACGCCAAGCGGAGGTCTGCATTCAAGGCACCATGCAGATCGCGCTTGCCTGCGACGCGAGGGCAAGCACTCACACAGGGTTCTTTTTAGCCGGCGCGACCGCCCTTGCTGTGAGCGCGGCGAGCTATGCGCGCGCGCCGGCCGCCAACTTGCCTCTTGCCTATGGCGGCGCGGCGGCTGCGGCGTTGCTCTTGCTGGCTGCGGCTTCCTGCTCGATAGCGGCTAGGTCCGTCTATTTTCATGTTGCCGGTTACCAGCCCAAGTTCTTGGCCGTTACCGCGTCAAACGAATTGTTTATGCTTCGCTGTGTCGCCGAGGATTTGCAGCGGCGTATTGATTTTAATGTTGCCGCACTTGCGCGGCAGGCTAGATGGTTTGGGAATGGCCAGATCGCAGCGTTGGCCTCGCTTCCTTTCGGGGCCGCAGTGTACTTCGCTAGCCGATTTGCAGGGGTTTAGCGGTCGCCCTTTTTCACCGGCGGGTTGGGCGCTGGTCTTTGAGGCGGCGGGGGTTGAGGCGGAGGTGTAGGCGGAGGACTAGGGCGAGGGTTTGTGGTCATTTTCAAGTCTTTTTTTTAGGACTTGATTGCGACACCGGTCGCGGTAATCGCCGACCAACAGTTCTTGGCTATCGCCATCGGGTCATCGCCGATTGATCGCAGATAGACCGTGTTCATCCCTGCGGCTTTGGCCTGGCGCTTCAAGACTGTGAGTGCGTTTTCGGTTGTTGGTTCCGGGTCCCATATTTTATTCTTGCAAGAAGTTCCTGAGACTGACAGGCCGGTCACATTCGACGGTGGCGCTGTATCACGCACGATCCGCACGCTCGGCTCGTCGGAGATGGCGGGGCGGTCGCCAATTCCGAGATACACGCCTTGCGGCGTGTCGGTGTTCGCCACCAAAGCGCCGCACGCGCTCAAGCTGAGCGCCAAAAAAGCAACTGCAATGTGCTTCATGTCCTTATTCCCCTCACCGCCCATCGCATTGTTTTCGGCTTAGCGGTGCCGATCATGGCTTTAGAATGAATCGCTCAACAAAATGAAACGTATCGGTAACTTGATCTGGGCTCGCATCAGCAAGCAAGGCATCGATGCTCTTATGGCCGGGTGGTCGCCACAAGTCGGTCGGGGTCACTTCAAGGGCTGAGGCTATCTCGACCAGTTTTTGCGGGTCTAGTCGGTGTTCCTGCGTTCGCCATCGATAAATCGTTTGCCTAGGCACGCCCATTTTGTCGCCTAACGCCTGGTCAGAAAGCTTTCTAGTTGCCATCCATTCTGCAATGTACAGGTGACGCTTTGCTTGCGCTCGTTTCTGTTGCTGCGGCTGACGTTTCGTAACCATTTCGGGAACGTAGCGCTTACAAGGGTTTGCGTCGCCATCCAAGTTGGTTACAAATGGTTCTTGACAATCCGCAACCAATTTGGTTACAAGCGGAGCATGGAAGCGAACCACCCCCTGCGGACCTACCGAGCAGCGAAGGGCATAAGCGCGACTGAATTGGCGCAGCGCCTCGGCATCCAACGCAACACGGTGTGGCGCTGGGAGAACCGAAGACGCAGGATTGATCCCGACCTTTGGAGTAAAATTCATGAGGAAACCGGCATTCCTGTCGAAGTTTTGGCGACTGCGCACATTAAGCTCGCAGAGGCGGTTGAATGAAAACCGCGCCTCAATGCCCCGACTGTCGCAACGCCGCCGCGATTTCACGGGCGAACACGCGGGCCGAGTCGAGCGGCATCGCGATTCGCGCAGCGATGCGGCGTTCGCCGGGGTCGTCTGAAAGAGGCGGCGTATGCGTCCAAAAAATGAATTGGATCGCGTGCGCTACGCGCTCGATCCCGGCCCCAGTGCAATACAGGCATTGGGCGATCAGCGGTTCCGTTAAGGGCGATTCAGTGGCCTTTTGCCCCATGAAAACAACTCCTTTCAATATGGTTGAGGAGGCTGCGCTTTGACACAACCCATTGGGAAATTTTCAGGTGCACCTGTCGAACCAAAGCATTCCGACACGACGAAGCTTGAGCCAATCTTTTCGACCCGTCGCTTCGACCTTTGTCTCGACGCTTGCGGCCAACCGATTGTTCGGCCCCGCGCTCCGGCGCTGACGCCGGGGGAGCGTCGCTGGCGCGATCTCGAACAGGCGACGGGCCTGCGCGCTGCGCGGTTGGCGGACGATCAAGTCGCGCTCGCCGGCAAGCCGCGCATCTTTGGCGTCGCCCATCTCGAAATCGGCTTTATTGCAGAGGAAGCCGCGTGATGTCGGCGACCCTTCCCTACGATCGGGTTGTCGCGCGACTTCGGGCCGGTGAGTTTCCGACGGATCTTGCGCGCGAGTACGGCGTCTCGCCGGCGACAATCTCGCGGCGCGCGCGTCAGTTTGGCTGGGCCGGTCGTTCCTTCGGGCAGGTGATCCGTTCGTTTGGGCGGTTCGAGCCACTCGTCGGCGCGCTCACGCGCGAGACGGTGGTGTCGCGGATACGCTCGGGCGAGCCCTTTGTACGTATCGCGAAAGACGCGGGCGTTTCGCGTGCGCGCATCTCGCAGATTGCGCATCATCCTCTCACCGCGAGGGTTTCCGCGTGAGCCCGCAACCCTCGAAGCCGGCAGCCTTGTCGTCTGCCGGCGCCGCGATCGGAAGGGAGTTTCCTCCTGCCCTTCCGTCCTTTGCCGCGACGTCGTCCTCCTTCGACGTCGCGGCGTTTTTCGCGGGATTGCGGTGTCTAGTTGTCTCGGCGGGATCTACGGTTTGGTTCTCCTTTCGTTGGGTGATCGGAGGCATTCGATGATCTGGGTTTCGTTCGGTCTCGCCCTCCTTGCGTTTGCCATCGCCGCGTTTGGCGACTTCGCGGGTTGGTTGTTTCGTCGCCTGTCTCTCGACGGCGACGATATTGAGTAGGGCCGCTCGGCGCGTTGGCGCGCGCTTCGCGGAAACTTCAGTTTGTTGTGCGGGCGGGTTGGTTCCCATGAGTGTCAGTCAAGCATGGGAGCTTTTCCAGATGTGGAAAACGTTTGTCCGGAGTCGCGAAATGCAAAGCCGAGATTTTGTCGACGATGCCGCGCACTGGGCGAGGCGGCTGACCTTGTCCGAAATGCAATGTCCGGGCGACTATGGCCCGGCTATGAGGCGGCTGTCTCGGAAGTTGGGCGTGAGATGGACCGTTCTAAAAAACCTGCACTACCGCGCGCCGAAGATCGTCGACGTCGCAGACTTTACGGCTCTCGGGGAAGCCTATGATCAACGTCAATTATACCGCAAGGAACGCAGCGGATACCGCCCAAAGACGGTCCTGGGTCGCCTATTGGTTAGGGCGCTGGATACTGCGTTGGATGAAGGCGATGGGGCTGTAGGCGATGGCGATGAGCCGCCGGTAAAGATCAGCATTACGGGGCTTTGAGGCGCAAGGGGGCGGGGATGACACATGAGGCGGACGCGCGCGCGCATGTTCGACGACTGACGGCCGAAGGGGCGACTGACGTTGAAATGGCGGGGAAACTTGGACTGTCGTCGGGCTATGTGCGCAATCTGCGCCGGGAAATGGGGCTTGCGCCCAATCAAACGCGCCGCTCCACCGACCTTTCCCGTTTCGACGATGATGGCGTCGATGCAGCGGAGGCGTGGAGAGGCTCGAAGGAAGCCTGCGATTTTCATCTCGACGACTTGCGGTCTGCTTATCCAAAGCCCTTGGTCTCTCTTGCCATTCGGGAGGGATTTGCGCGGCGCCTCGTCGCGCCAATGAGCGGGGCCACCTATTCCTCGCCGGGCGCTATGTGCGCAGAAGGCTCCGGCCTCTGAGCATGCTCTCTCCGTCGGAAATCGCGGCCGTCTGCGACCGCGTCGATTTGCGCCAGCTGGCAGTCGACCTTGGCGCGTCGTTTCGCGGCAAGGCGCGCTATGGCCGCTGTCCCATCTGCGGCGGCGGCAAGAGCGCGGCGCGCTTCGAGATCAAACCCGACGGCCGCGCCTGGGTTTGCGCGGTCTGTGAGGACGGCGGCGACGCGATCAAGCTTGTGATGCGCGTCAAGGGGATCAAGTTCCGAGAGGCGGTCGAAACGCTCGGCGGCCCCGTCGTCTTATCCGAGAGCGAGCGAGCCAAGCTCGACGCCAAGATCAAGGCCGAACGGGCGAAGCGCGATGAGGACGCCGACGCCTATCGTGAGCGTGAGCGCCGCGCGCTGTATGCCGTCTGGCGCGCCGCCGCGCCGCTGATCGGTTCGCCTGCCGAGGCCTATCTGCGCGGGCGCGGGATTACGTGGCGGCTCGACGAGCTGGATCTCCGATGCGCGGACAGGCCCTATTTCGAGGGGCTTGTCTCGGACGAACGCGGGCACAAGGTCCCGCGGCTCATCGTAACCGGCCCCGCTATGCTGGCGGCCTTCGTCGGCGCCGACGGCAGGTTTCGCGGCTTGCATCAGACGTGGATCGATACGGCGCGACCAGGCGTCAAGGCGGACATCTTCGACCCAGAAACCGGCGAGGCCCTGCCCGCGAAGAAAATGCGCGGACACAAGGCCGGCGGCTATCTGCGGCTGACCCGCTCGGGCGACCTCACACGGCTCTATTGCGGCGAGGGGATCGAAACGACGCTGTCGGTTCGCGAGCACATGCGCGACGGTTTTGCTTACCGCGCCGCCGGCGACCTTGGGAACGTGGCCGGAAAGGCGGCCACGCGCATCGCGCATCCGACTTTGAAGACGCTTGCCGGGCGCGCGCAAAGCGTTGGGACGGCCGACCCCGATTTCGACAGCGAGGCGATGCCCGTTCCGCCCGAAACCCGTGAGCTGATCTTGCTCAAGGACGGCGATTCCGACGCTTTCACGACCGATCTCGCTATGCGTCGCGCTGGCGCTCGCCACGCGCGACGCGGCCTCGTCATCCGCTGCGCAGACCCCGGTGCGGGGCGCGATTTCAACGACATTGCGCGGGGGGCGGCGTGACGGGCCGTTTGAAGTATAGCGAGTTGCTGATCCAGCTCGAAGACGCTCGCGCGGCCCTGCTCGCGGAACAGCGCGTCAACGAGGAGCTTGCCGAGCGCAACGCCGAGCTTCGCGCGGCGCTGCTGGGCGAAGCCGAGCCGGTGCCGCCGGAATGGAGGCTGACGCGCACCGAGGCGGCGCTTGCGCGCCTGCTGCTGCGCAAGGCCCTTGTGACCTATGACGACGCGCTTACCCTGTTGAGCACGCATGCGCTGAGCGGAAGCCGTTCCTGCGTCAACACGCATTTGTGGGCCCTGCGCCGCAAGCTGCGGCCGTTCGGCGTGACAATCGAGACTGTCCTAGGCGCCGGCTATCGCATTCCGCCGGAGCAGCGCGCAGCGCTGCGAAGTGAGGCCGCATGAGCTACGAACCGCTCGACCTCGAAGGCTTTTCAGCGCCACCGCCGCGTGATCTCGGCGCGGTCTCGCAACTGCAATGGCTTGCGCTTGCCGATCTTGTGGTCGATCACACGTATCAGCGCGATCTGACGCCGGATTCGCGCAAGCGTATTGCGCGCATCGCGGCCGAGTTCGACTGGTCCTGCTTCACACCGGTCATCGCGGCGCCGGTAGAGGGCGGCCTCTTCGCCGTTATTGACGGGCAACATCGCGCCACTGCCGCAGCGCTCGTCGGCGTTAAGAAAATTCCGGCCATGTGTGTCGTTGCCGACCGTCAGCGCCAGGCCAAGGCCTTCGCTGCGATCAACGGCAATTTGACGCGCATGAACGCCCGCGCCGTCTACCGCGCGGGTCTCGCCGCCGGAGAGCCGAAGCTCGTCGCTATTGACGCGCTCGCTACGAGCTGCGGCGTGCGCATGCTGACTCACCCGCGCACGGTCGATCGCATGCACGACGGCGATTGCGGCGCTCCCGCCGAGGTCGTGCGGATCTATGACGGGTTCGGCGAGGCGCCCCTTCGATCTGCCTTTGCGGCCGTGCTTGCCTCGAAGGGCGACACGCGTGGGCTTCTGACGACGGTTTATTTGCGCTCACTTGCGATGTTGTTCCGCGCCAAGCCGCTTGGGCTGGAGACGATCCGCAAGGCCTTCCCGCATATCGACCTTCGCGACGCGCTTCAGACCGTGCGGCGCGAGGGCGAGGCAGGCGATTACAGCGATCTGCGCGACGAAATCGCGCGCCGACTGGCGAAGCTGGCCGCTGGCGTGCGCGCGTGACCTCATTTTCGGTGATTTCATGACTTCCCCAACCGATCGCATTCGCAGCGCCGTCGAGGGCGCCGTCGTGCTCTATGACGGCGCCGATCCTGAGGATGTCGAGACAGACGCGCCCGCCTCCCCGGTTACCGGCGTCGATCTCGACATCGTCAAGGCATGCGCGGCGCTCGATCTTTCCGACACCGACAACGCCGAGCGGCTGCGCAAGCATTTCGGTGGCGATCTCGTTGCTGTGTCGCTCGACGAAGACCCTGGCGGGGTCTGGGCGAGCTGGGACGGCCGCCGTTGGGATCGAGAGGGTGGCGCGGCCGGCGCCGTCAAGATCGCGCAATCGATAGGCCCGCGCATTGCGCTCGAAGCGCAGTTCCTGGCGGCAACTGAGACTGAGCAGGCGATCCTCGACCGCGCTGAGGCGCTGAGCGACGAGGAGACCGGCAAAGCCGCAAAGGCCTTGCGCGAGGCCGCCGCGAAGGTCGAGAGCCGTATCGAGACGCGCCAACGTCGGCGCTTCGCCTTTGGCATAACGTCGAAGAACGCCGCGCGCGTCCACGCTATGCTGACGATGGCCGCGCCGCACTTGCGGCGCCCTGCCGCCGCCTTCAACGCTGACCCGCTGCTGCTGGTCACGCAAAGCCACACCTTGCGCTTCGTCGTCGAGGACAATCTCGAATGTCCGGATCCCGCGATCACGCGCAAGTCGGCGCGGGTCGAGGCGGCGCCGAAATTCCGCCGCGAGGACTATGTGACTGGCCTAAGCCCTTGCGATTACGACCCCGACGCAACGGCGCCGAAGTTCCTCGCGTTCCTCGACCAGACCATGCCGGATCTCGATCTGCGCCGGACGCTACAAGTCTATTCTGCGCTCGGACTGATTGGCCGGCTCGAACAAAAGCTGATGTTTCACTATGGCTCTGGCGCGAACGGCAAAAGCGTGTTTCTCGCGGTGTTGTCGGGCGTGATCGGACCTTCGTTGTCCGTCGGCCTGCCAAAAGAGACAATTATGGGTCAGGGCGAGCGCGGCGCCGGTCAGGCCTCGCCCGATCTCGTCCGCCTGCTCGGCAAGCGCATGGTGCGCATCGACGAGCTTAAGGAAGGCGAAAAGCTGCGCGAGGACCTTGTCAAGCGCCTGACCGGCGGAGACCCGATCGTCGTGCGCGCCCTTTTCGAGGCCTATCTCGAATTCCCCAACGTCGCCACGCCGCACATGCTCGGCAACGGCCGGCCGAAGATTGAGGGCACTGACGAGGGCATTTGGCGGCGCATGCTGGTCATGCACTGGTCCAAGACAATCCCCGAAGGCAAGCGACGCGACTTCAACGAAATCGTGGCCGACCTTTTGAGCGAGCGCTCCGGCATCCTCAACTGGTTGATCGAGGGCGTGGTCGATTATCTCAAACACGGACTCTACGTCGCACCGAGCGCGCGCGCAGCGACTGAGGAATATCGCGACGAAATGGACCCCGTCAGCCGCTTCCGCGAGCGCTGTCTCAAGGTCAAGGAAGGTGGGAGGGTACAGGCCGGGCGTCTGTATCAGGCCTATGTCGCGTGGGCGAAGGCGAACGGGCAGCCGGAACTGTCGGCGACGCGGGTCGGGCGCGAGCTGGTCCGCGACATCCGCCGCGACGATTCCGGGTCCGTTCGGTTCTACTGTGACGTTGAACTGACCGAAGACGCCATCCGTCTCCTCGAGCCCGCTTCGCCCTCATACGCCGAGGTCGATCGGTGAGCCAGAATACATCGCACGCGGTTATGGCGCAGCGCGTGGAGGCGCGAGATTCGCTCGATTTCTTTCCGACCCCGCCGTGGGCGACACGCGCGTTGCTCGAATGGCTTGGCGAGCGACCGGGTTTCCGCTCCAGCGTCTGGGAGCCCGCTTGCGGCGCCGGAGATATGGCGCGTCCGCTTGCCGAGCATTTCGGGCAGGTTATTGCGAGCGACGTCCACGATTACGGCTTTGGCGACGTGCGCGATTTTCTTTGGCCCGGCCCTGCCGAGCCCGTTGATTGGGTAATTACCAATCCGCCGTTTCGGCTTGCGCTCGAATTCGTCGAGCGCGCGCATCAGGTCGCGCGTGTCGGGATTGCAATGCTGGTGCGCACGGCTTTTCTCGAAGGAGGCGAACGGTACGAGCGGTTGTTTTCGAAAACGCCGCCCTCCGAGATTTTGCAGTTCGCCGAGCGCGTGCCGATGTTTCGCGGCCGACTCGACGCCAGCGGCTCGACCGCTACGGCGTATTGTTGGCTGGCGTGGCGTTATCTGAAGCGCCCCGCGCCCGTCACCGAGTTTCATTGGCTGCCGCCCTGCCGCAAGCGGCTGGAGCGCTCGGCAGACTATCCCTTGCAGCCGATCGTCGAGGGCGCATCCGGTCCGTTGTTCGATGGGGCGACGTTATGAAGTTCTACATCCGTTATGGTTACCCACGCTCGTCTGTCGGCAAAATCGACCTCACTGCCATGATGCGCGAAGAGTGGGAAGCGCGTCGCCAACGCGAACAGCGCGAGCGCGAGGCGCAAGATCGTGAGGTTGTCTGCGACCTCTGCGGCGCCACGCGCCGGGCTTGGCAATGCACAGTGCGCCACCTGACGATCTGCACCGAATGCGGCTTCGCGCCCAAGCTGCCGAACTTCGGCATCTCCTTCTTCGGACTCTCCGAGGACGATTCCGTCATCAACGAGCTTGTGGTCGTCGCTGGCCACCTTTGGAGGGCCACGCATGGCGCGGCGAGCATCTAAGACGTTGTCCGAGCGGTTCAACCTCGACGAGATTATCGTCGGCCTCGCCGCCGATCTGCGCGAGCTGCGCGCCGGCAAATTGCCGTTGCCCAATGCGCGCCTGCGCGCCGAACTTGCCCGCGAGATCCTGCGCGGCGTCAAGCTGACGATCGACGCGCAAAAGTTCATGGAAAGCCGCGCCTTGCCCGCGCCGCCGCGCGAATGATCCCGCAACCCTCTGACACGGCGAAGCTTTGCGACTTGCTTCGTCGCTTGCTGCGGCGCGGTTTCGCGCCCCGCAGCCCCGTTTGGCGCGCGCCGCGAGGCTATGAAGCGCAGAGACTTGCCGATAGTTTACCGAGGGTTGTGGAGCAAACTATCAGGGCCAAAAAAGCGAGCGATTGACAAGGCTTAGACAGTCGCTCCGAGGGTTGAGATAGTTTTTCGCGCGTATACGTATGCAAAAGGGGAACGGGGTCCAGAAGGATTTTTCTTATATGTAGCGCGTAAAAACCCTCTAAACCCTCTGTAAACTTTATAAATAGCTGAAAAATATGAGCTTTTTGGCGTGACAGTTTGTAATCCAAGTGTCTGTGAAGTCTCAAACCCTCATGATGGAGCGGGGCATGGCGGAATTTGCTGATGGCCGGGTCGGCGTGGCGACGACGCGGGGGCGCGGGCGCCTGAACCACAACGCCGTCGAGAGGGCGTTTCGGATGCTGGCGACGGCCGACAAGCCTCGCCGTCAAGCGCAGACGCTGGAACGCCTCGAGCATTTCCGTTGGGCGGTCGCGCGCGTTCGCGGCGGCGCGGAGTTCGCGGTCGCTGACGATCTCACGGCGGCGGGCTTCCTTGCGTATGCGCCGCACGGCGTGCGCGTTCATGGTTTCGCTCGCGTCAATGGTTCGAACAGCGTGCGCCGGCGCGTGGCTCGCGCCTATGCCGTGTTCCCGGGCTACGTGTTCGTCGGGTGCCCGATTGGGCTCTACGTGTCGCGGCGCTCGCATGAGGCTGTGATCGGCGTGCTCGGCGACTCGCTGGGCCTGCCGGGCGTCTCTCCGGTCGCCATCGCCGCGATAAACCGCCTGCACGTTGCAGGTCTTTGGGATGACACCCAACGCGTCGTGGCGGGGTTCAAGTGCGGCGACACCGTGCGCGTCGACCTTGACGGCGGTCTTTCGGTAGATGGCGTCGTCGTCGAGCTGCGCCGCGCCGGCGTCATCGTCGAGACGCGCATATTCGGACGGCTGACGCCGATTGAAACCGGCGTTGACAAAATCAAAGCGCTCGCGGTATAGCCGAAGTTAGCGACGCGGGCTCTGGTGCTAGGGTTAGACCCTACCACCTTGCCGCCGCATTGGAACCGATCCCCAAAATGGTCTTGAAATGCGCGCCCGTTGGGCTCGCGGCCGCACGCGGCGGCGGGGCGCGCGTTCCGCCGAAGGTCGCCCTGCCCTGGTATCTGACGCCGGAACACAAGGCGTGGAGCCGCGCCGTCATCGCGCGAGCAGGCGGCAGGTGCGAGACACAAGGTTGCGGGCGCGGCGGCCGGATGTTCGCCGACCACATCGTCGAGATCAGGGACGGCGGCGCGAAACTCGACCTCGGCAATGGCCGGGCGCTGTGCGGAAGCTGCCACGGCCTGAAGACTTCGGCGGCGCGGGCCGCCCGAATGGCGCGGGGGGTGGGGGTTTAGCCGCGGACCCGCCTGGGGCGTCGCTAC
>CAIZGR010000220.1 GCA_903932535.1 uncultured Hyphomicrobiales bacterium
CGCGACGCCGTCGCAATGGGAGCTGACTTTCGTCAATTTCGACGCGGCGTTGAGCGGCAGCACGCCGCCGCTGCCGACCGGCGGCTGCCATTACACCATCGCCGTCAACGGCACGCCCTCGACCGCGATCCAGCAGCCCTCCAGCGGCAGTTTCAGCGCCGGCAATTGGAGCGGCACGGCGGCGGCGATCAAGGCGGCGATCCTCAGCCTGCCCGGCGTCCCGCCCGGCGTCACGGTCACGATGACGCAGAACACGTCGCAATTCTCGACCTTCCTGGTGACGATGGCCGGGCCGGGCAACGAAGGCAACGGCTGGGCGATCTCCGGCACGGTGCTCGACAAGGCCGACGCCGCCATCACCTCGCAGCAGTACCAGGTCGGCGTGCTCGGCGGCGAGCCGATCCTCTCGCCCGCGCGCGGCTATCCCGCCGCCTGCTGCATCGCGCAGCAAAGGCTGCTGCTCGGCGGCTTCCCGCTCGCGCCGCTGGCGATCATCGCCTCGGAGATCGGCGATCCGACGAATTTCAACACGCGGCTCACCGCCGCGGCGAGCCCGTTCCTGCTGCAGATCGACGGCCAGGGCAACGAGACGGTGCTCGACATCCATCTCGGCCGCACCATCATCGTGTTCACCACGCTCGGGGAATATTGGTTCCAGCCGGGCGCGCTGTCGGCGACGACGGCCCCCACGGTGACCTATTCGACCTCCAACGGCATCGCCCGCACGGTCGAGCCGATCGAGACCGAGGACGTGACGGTGTTCTGTCACGCCAGCGGCGGCCTGCTGCTCGAATATTTCTACGAGTACCAGTTCCAGAATTTCTCGGCCAAGCCGATCTCGACGCAGGCCTCCTCGCTGGTGCAGGGCATCGTCGACAATGCGCTGCAGCGCGCGACCGAAGGCGTCGACACCAATAGGCACTGGCTGGTGCTGTCGGACGGCACGGCGGTGGTGCGCGCCACCATGCGAACCGAAGAGATCAACGCCTATGCGCCGCGCGTGACGGATGGGCGCTTCGTCTCCGTCGGCGCCAATGCGGCGGCGGAGGCCTGCTGGGTGGTGCAGCGCCAGGTCGCCGGGCAGCCGGTCAACTTCTTCGAGAAAGCGCTGCCGGGGCTCTGGCTCGACGGGGCGGAATATTTCAACGTCGCCGAGGGACAGGCCTCGATCTCGGGCCTCACGGATTTCATCGGCGCCAGCGTCTGGGCGATCGTCGACGGCTATGCGCAGGGGCCGTTCGTCGTAAGTCCATTCGGCTGGATCGCGCTCGAATTCGCCGCGCTCGCCGCCGGCACCGCGATCGTCGGGCGCTGGATCGCGCCGCTCGCCGAGACGCTGCCGCTGCCGCGCACGGTCGGCGAGCGCACCGTGGTGCGCCGGCCGGGCCGCGCGCATACGGTGCGGCTGTCGCTGGTCGACACCACCAACGTGGCGATCTCGGCCAACGGATCGCCGGTCTACGATTGCCCGCTCTATCGTTTCGGCGGCCTCGCCGACACGCCGCCGTCCGCGCAGCCCTATAGCGGCTGGGCCAAGCTCGAGGGGCTGCCGGGCTACAAGGAAGACGTGCAAGTGACCATCACCCAGACGCGGCCGGGCGCGCTCACCGTGACCGGCGTCGTGATCGAGGCGGATCTATGAACACCGTGCCGAGCCTCATGGGCGCGCCCAGCGCCGCCAGCCAGGGCATGTCGAGCCTGCTGTCGAGCCTTAAGACGCCGACGACGATCGGCGGGCTCCAGGCGGGCTCCAGCGTGCTCTCCGGCCTCGGCACGATGATGGGCGACCAGAGCAAGGCGAGCTCCTATCGCATCCAGTCCGGCGAGTGGGCGACGCAGGCGAAGGACGAAGTCGTCAGCGGCGCGAACCAGGTCTCCGGCCTCAAGGCGCAATATCTCGCCCAGACCGGCGGCGCGACGGCCAAGGCCGCGGCCGGCGGCGTCGACGTCGGCCAGGGCACGGTCGGCAACGCGCGCCAGGCCGTCGGGCAGAACGCGGTCGGAACCGGGCAGATCGACACGCTCGCCAGCGACATTCGCGCCCGGCGCGACACGATCAACCAGATCCAGGCCGACGAAGCCGCCAAGCAGGCCGATAGCGCCGGAACCATGGCGCTGATCGGCGGCATCCTCGGCGGCGGCCTCAAACTGCTCTCGGCCGGAGTGCTCTGATGGCCTCGATGTACGAAGCCCCCGCCGGGCCCGGCGCGCTGCCGACCTTCGGCGCCGACGTGCAACAATCGACGCGGGTGCGCGAGTTCACCGGCATCGCCGGCGACGAGGCGGCCAAGGTGTTCGGCAATCTGTCGCAGCAGCTCGGCCAATGGGAGGATCACGCCGCCCAGGACCAGGGCGTGCAGCAGGGCAAGGTCGCCGGCCTCGATCCCAACTATCGGCCGGATCAGGACGCCTCGATCATGGGCATCGCGCGCCGCAACGCGGCCGACGCGACCTACACCAACACGCTGGAGGCCTCCGCGCGCACGTCGCTGGGGAACGCCTACGATCAATATCAGAAGCTGCCGGCCGATCAGCGCACGCCCGACCGGCTGCAGAAGATGATCGGCGACATCCAGAGCGATTTCGACCAGAACCATGTTTTTCCGCAGATCAAGGGGCAGTTCGACAATTCGTTCGGGGCGATTGCGCAAAGCTATCTGCGCAATGCGCAGGCCGATCTCGACGCGCGCAATCAGGACGCCGCCAAGGCGAGCTTCCTCGTCAACCAGAATTCGGCGCGCGACAGCGCGATGCGGCTGGCGAGCCTGCCGGCGACGGACGACGCCACGCTGGCGACGCTGGTCAAGCAACACGACGCGACGGTGGACAGTCAGGTCAACCAGGGCCTGATCAGCGCGTCGCAGGCGGTGAAGGTCAAAGACGACTTCAAGCAGGAGGTGCTCGGCCAGCGCATCCTGACGCTGTTCAACAACACGCCGGACGAGCAGAAGGCGGCTTTCGCCGAGAACTTCCAGCGCCAGTTTCTGCAGCCCGGCGACGCCGGCGCGGCGCGGCAGTATCTCTCGACGCTGTCGGCGCATCCCGGCCGGCCCGGCGACACCAGCGAGCTGCACCCGGAATTCGCCACCCGCCTCGCCGCCGCGGTGAAAGAGGCGCGCGCCGCGGGCCTGCCGGTCACCATCACCTCGGGCTTTCGCTCCGGCGACACGACGGGTTCGGCCTATGACGCCGAGGGCTTCTCGCTGCACGACAAGGGCGCGGCGGCCGACGTCGGCGGCATTGGCGCTGCCGGCTCGCCGCAGGCGCAGCAATGGGCCGCCATCGCCAGCAAGCACGGGCTGTTCAACCCCTACGGCGTCGACAATTCCGCCGAGTTCAACCATTGGCAGCTCGTGCCTTACAAGCTCGAGCAACGGCCCGACGTGCAAGCCGCGATCAAGGCCGCCAACGGCGACATGCCGAAAATCTGGGACGCCATCTCGCCGACGCTCGGCGGCGCGTCGCGCACGGTCGGCGGCCTCAGCTTCGAGACCGCCTCCAAGACCGCCAACGCCATGACCTCGTCGCTGCGCGCCGTCGACAGCCAGGCGCAGCATGCGCAAAAGCAGGCGCTCGGCGACATCGGCGGCGACCTGAAGCAGATCGAGGCCGGCTACGACGTGCCGGAAAGCGAATGGGCGGCCAAGCGCAGCGAATATGGCGGCGCGGCCGATCCCGTGGTGGCGCATGAATTCGCCGTCGCCGACCGCATCCGCACGATGTACGCCGGTTTCAAGGGGCTGCCGCCGGCGCAGGTCGACGGCGCGGTGAGCGCGATGCAGGCGCAGCTGGCGAAATCCGGCGCCGACCCCGACCAGGCGCGCATCGTCGAGGCGGCGAGCAAATACGCCAAGACCCTGCGCGAGCAGTTCGACCGCAACCCGCTGGCGCGCTCGGCCGCGGACGGCGTCATTCCCGGCGTCGTTCCGCTCGACTTCTCGTCTCCGGAGGCGACCGAGCGCACGCTGCAGGCGCGCGTCGCGGCGGCCGATCAGACGGCGCAGCACTACGGCCTCAGCCGCGCGCCGCTGGTGACGCCGGACGATCGCGAGACGGTGAAGAACATCGCGGCGGCCGGCGGCGAGCCGATGGTGCAGGCGGCGGC
>CAIZGR010000221.1 GCA_903932535.1 uncultured Hyphomicrobiales bacterium
CGGCGCTCGCCGCCCTCGACCTCGCCCACGACCTGTCGCTCCGCGCTGGCAGGCTCGCCGACGCCGCGCCAAAACTGCGCGCCAAGGGCAAGACGGGCGCGCTCGCGGCGCTGCTCGCCGACGACGCCGTCTCCGCCGCGGCGCCCCTCCCCGGGTTGAGCGATCGTGCCCGCCGGCGGCTGCTCGAGCGCCTGGTCGTTCTCGGCGCGGCCCGCGAACTCACTGGCCGCCCGGCGTTCCGGCTCTACGGGCTCTGAACCATGGCGCGCAGGCAAAATCCCGAGCCCGACTTCGACCGCGAGCTTTCCGACCTTCCGCCGGAATTGCGCTGGCGCGAATGGAAGGCGCGGGTCGAAGCCGTGCTGTTCGCCGCGGCGAAGCCTGTCAACCGCGAGACGCTCGCGCGCGTGGTGGGCCGCGACTGCGCCCTCGAGCTCCTGCTCGACGATCTCCGCGAGGATCTGAGGGGCCGGCCGATCCAACTCGTCAGGGCGGGGGAGAGTCTTGCGCTTCACACCCGACCCGCCTTCGGACCGGCGGTGCGGGTCGCCTTCGACATCCCCGCCGACGCGAAAGAGCTGGCGAAACTCGAGGCGGGCGTGCTGATGGCGATCGCCATGTTCCAGCCGGTGACGAGGGGCGAGCTCACGGAGACGTTCGGCAAGGAAATCTCGCGCGACCTGATCGCTTCGCTCCGCGACGAGGGGCTGATTGCGGCGGGGCCCCGCAGCCCAAAACTCGGGGCGCCCTACGCCTACGTGACCACGGAGAAGTTCTTGCTCGAGTTCGGGTTCGAGTCGCTGCGCGACCTGCCGGATCTGGAA
This sequence comes from uncultured Hyphomicrobiales bacterium, assembly GCA_903932535.1. Taxonomy (GTDB): domain Bacteria; phylum Pseudomonadota; class Alphaproteobacteria; order Rhizobiales; family Beijerinckiaceae; genus Roseiarcus. The sequence goes on from CAIZGR010000221.1 coordinate 825, forward strand.
AATCTCGCGGATGCGGGGCTTCTCGGCGCGGCGAGCCGGGAACTCGGACGAGCGGGGCTTGCCCTGGAAAGCTCCACGGGCGACGCGTTCCCTGACGAAGCGGGCCTGCTTGCCGATCTCGCAGGCGTCCTCGATCTCGAGGCCGAAGGGGACGAGCCCGAGGAGGATGCAGCTTAACGCCTGTTCCCGAGAGACGAGGAGGACCGGACTGCGGCGATCTCCGGGAAGCGGTCGCGGCGGCGCTGGCGCACGGCCGCATAGGCCGCGAGCAAAGCAGGCAAGGACGCCTTCAGGGCGGCGGGCATGGTTTCGACACGCCGCTTTCGCCTAGCGTCGCCCTCGGTCACGGCGGCGAGCAGGCGATCGATGTCGCGGGCCAGCGCAGGCAGGGCGCAGGCGCGATCGGAGGTCGGGAGCGCCGTCAACACCGCCGCCTGCCGCGGATCGAGCTTCGCCGGCGGAGCCAGGATGGCGTCGACAACGGCCGCGTTCACATCCGTCACACGTCGGCCGAGGTCTGCCAAATTTGCGGCCGCGCATCGGGAGCCCGCGCCGAGACGCGGCGACTTGGTGCAGGCGAGATCGAAGCCGCAGGCGGCGCGAATGTTCTGGGGTCGCAGCGACGCCTGGTTGAACGGCGCCAGCCCCTGTCCGCAGGCCGGGCAGCGGTCGTGCAGGCGGCTCCCGTGGCGCGAGCAGGCGATCGTCGTCGCCAGGCGCCATTCCCTGCGGCCTTGGTCGACCGTGCGTCCGCAGAATTGGGCCGGCTCTAAGTAGATTCCGACGCTTACCGTTCGGATCGGTTGACGACCAAGTGATCAAGAGCGAGGCGGGAGCCGCCTTGCAGGAGGTCATTATGTCACGAATTGTTCTCGTTCTCTCAGCGGCGATCTTTCTGTGCGCGTCGTCCCAGATCGTTCTTGCCGACCAGAACGGCCTTGTCACTGGCGCGGTCGGGGGCGCGGTTGCCGGGGCTGTCGTTGGCGGTCCGGTCGGGGCGGTCGTGGGCGGCGTTGGAGGCGCTGCAATCGGGAATTCCGTCACCAATCACAGAGGCTACCATCGCGGCTACGCTTATCATCACCATCACCACTACGAGCAATACTGATCGATCGGCGGCGTCCGGCGCGAGGGGATGGTCGAGCCGATAGTTTGCCGCGGATGGAGGGGACTATGCCTCCACCCGGCTCTCGCTTGGTGAACGAAGGCGCGCCCGTCAATCTCCCAGGCGGGCGCCGCCGCGCCGGGCGTCGCGACCGGATCCAGTTGCAACGCGCAGCGCCTTCGAATCAAAGGACGGCCAGTGCCTGAACCGGAGGCCACGTCGTCGATCCCGCCAATCCATATCGAAGAAACGATCCAGTCGATCGCCGGGCTCCACGCCGAGCACCATGCGAACGCTACCAATCATCAACGCTTGGTCGACCGCATCACGACCCTGTTGGGCAGCGCCAACTTCATTGGCGCGCTGACAGTCTTCGTTGTCGGCTGGGTGATTTTGAACGGCCTCGCCGCGGCCCTCGGCTATCGAGCGCTCGACCCGCCTCCGTTCGCGTGGATGGAAAGCGCAGCGTCGCTGGCGTCCCTCTATCTGGTCATCCTGATCCTCACGACGCAAAGAGGCGACGATCGCCTGACCCAGCGCCGGGAACTCCTCAATCTGGAGTTGACGATCCTGAGCGAGCAAAAGATCGCCAAGGTGGTCGCCCTGCTCGAGGAGCTTCGCCAGGACAGCCCGCAACTCCGCGATCGGGTCGATGAACTGGCCGACGCGATGTCCCAGCCATCGGGCCCTCAGTCGGTGATTGACGCGATGAAGGAAACGGGTTCCGAATCCGCTCACGTGTCGCGCAAAGC
>CAIZGR010000222.1 GCA_903932535.1 uncultured Hyphomicrobiales bacterium
CCCGTGTTCGTCGCAGCGGATTGGTTGCCCGTGTTCGTCGCAGCGGATCGGTTGCCCGTGTTCGTCGCAGCGGATTGGTTGCCCGTGTTCGTCGCAGCGGATTGGTAGCCCGTGTTCGTCGCAGCGGATTCGTTGCCCGTGCTCGTCGCAGCGGATTGGTTGCCCGTGTTCGTCGCAGCGGATCGGTAGCCCGTGTTCGTCGCAGCGGATTGGTTGCCCGTGTTCGTCGCAGCGGATCGGTAGCCCGTGTTCGTCGCAGCGGATTGGTCGCCCGTGTTCGTCGCAGCGGATCGGTCGCCCGTGTTCGTCGCAGCGGATTCGTCGCCCGTGTTCGTCGCAGCGGATCGGTCGCCCGTGTTCGTCGCAGCGGATCGGTCGCCCGTGCTCGTCGCAGCGGATTGGTTGCCCGTGTTCGTCGCAGCGGATCGGTAGCCCGTGTTCGTCGTAGTTTGCGGAATAGTTTTGTCAATTCGAGACAAGACCCAATCAATTGCGCGTTTTGTCAAATCGCCAAGCGACAATTCCGCATTGATTGTGATTTTAGCTGACGCAAGTTTGTCGCCACGCGCGTGCGTCGCGCCGGCTTGCGATACCAGCGCAAATCGCGAGGTCGTCGGGTAATATTCAAAAACCGAAAACGGGTGTTCGCTCTCGGGGCAAGCGTGAAAGCCGTTCGCGCACGTTTCGATGCGTCCACTGACCTCGTAGCTTTTGCCGATCTCGAACTTGTAGCCACGGCAGGAAAGATCGGCGTCAAACGCTTTGATTGATTGAACGACGGGCTCTGAGGCAGGTTCAGGTTTGGCGATCTTCTCATTCGCCGTCGCTTTCTTGGTTGCCGCTTTCGCCATCGCCTCTACTCCGTTCCGAATTGTTGATTGTTGGCGTTACGATTGAGCGGCTCAAGCTGCAACCGGCCGGCCGCGCATCGCCCGCGCAGCCTTCGCGTTCCGAATGACCGCGGCGCCGGCGTCGTTGAGCGGAACCAGCGTCGTGATGAACGTGTCGATGTGAGCCGAAATCAGCGCGTCGAAGACCGTCGCGGTCGAGTCCTCGTCGCAAAGCCGATTGACCCCGTTGTTTATCATCGGGACGAAAGCGTTCTTCGGGCTCTTGCGGTAGGAGTCCCAGACCGCCGGGCGGCCAGCGGCGAGCGCGTCGACCGCTTCCTCGCGGCTCGTCACGCTGCAACATTCGGTCCCAAGTTCGAGCATCTTGGCGTCGAAGAATTCAGCCGACGCGCGGATTTTCTCGGGCAGGTCGTTCCAAGCGTAGCGCTCGGCGTCCGCGAGATTGCGCATCTGCTCGCCGACCTCACGAAGCTCGGCGAACGTCAGCCGGCCAACGGCGCCAGGGCGCAGGTAGCGGCGGCGGAAGCTGTTCTCGAAGCGATTGCGGAGATGGCGAATCATTTTCACGCAGGCGCGGAAGTTGATTTGGCAGGAGGGGGTGGTGAAAGTGCGGGGGGCGGGGAGGCGGAGGGGGGTGGGCATTGAAGGGCTCCGAGGGTGGATGAAGCCATCATACCCAATTTGGGCGAACGCGCAAGCCAAAATGGGCAATCTCGGAAAATAATTTCGACCGATTGCCCAAACCGGGTTTGGTTGAAAAATCCTCCCCCGCGTGTGACGCGCGCGGGAACCCACTAAGGATCGCGCGCGCGGGTTTAGTTGGTATCTATCCTATAGCGTCCGAGAGAACCGAAGCGTCCGAAACAGGCGGTGACGGGAAATCAACCCGGCCGGCTCGCGCGATAGCGCGCAAGCGCCGCAAGACCTCGGTCCGGGCCAATGCCCGGCCCGGTGTCTTTTGCCGCCTGCCTGTTTTTTCGGATGCGGCCATTTCGAACAGCGGCGCCAAGTTCGGAAACAGTTGCGCGGCAAGTTTTGTTTGGCGCTGCCTTTGGCGCGCAACGAACCGCGATTTTCGATTTATCTTTGATGTTTACGAACCGTTGGAAAGAGTTCTGTACGCGGGCGCGGCGCAAAATCCGCGAGGGCGCGCGAGCGCGGCGAATCGGCCGCGAGCGCAAAGCTCAGCCATAACCGCAACCTTTCTGCGGATTTTTGTTGATTCCCAATGGCTTGCTTGTGCGGCAATTCCGCAATACGAATGTGTGACTATTGCCTATTGCGGAATGTAACGGCTTTGTTACAATAAGCTGGGCCGAATATTTTGGTACGCATGGTGGCAGTAGATACTATGTGCCTTGACGATTTTCTGGACGCAACCCAGATTTGGCGAGATCAGCTATTGCTTCGGCTTTCGCACGAAGCTGCTCCCGATCAATTGGACGTTTCTCGCCTTTTCGCATCTGAACAACTTGTTCAAGCGCTTCAATCCATTGCATCGCCCCCTCGACTTCTGAAAACGATTCCACGAAATAGGCGCAGGCGAGTTTCAGCCGCTCGAAGTCGTCGGGGGTGATGTCGCCGCCGGCTTTCCCGCCTGGCGGTTCGACACCGAGAACCTCTCGCTCCGACGCCGAGAAAACCGACATCGCAGACCGAATGTAATTTTCCGAAAGTTTTCGCGCGCCGCCTTCGATTTTTGTGAAGCCGCTTTTTGACAGGCCCATTGCGGACGCCGCCTGCTCTTGGGTAAGCCCCGCGCGCATTCGAAGCGCTCTGATCCCGTTTTTCATGGGCAAAGGTTGCCCGAAACAAAAAGATTCCGCGCCTCCCGATTTGGGAACTTGCGAAGTTGCCCAATTTGGGTTATCGAGTGGTTATGACCCTTGCCCAATACATGGACGCGCTGAATCTCGACGACGCCGAATTCGCGGCGCGACTGCTGGAACGTTACCAGTTGGGAAAGTCATGGGTGACAGCCTCCGGCGTTCGCAAGTGGCGCAAGGGCGAAAGGCTCCCCTCTCGCACCAATCTTGATCGGTTGTACGAGTTCACGAACGGTCTCGTGACCGCGAATGACTTCACAGGCAAAGGCCCCCGCCCGATGGTTGAGGCCGCGGAATGAGCGAGTTTGTCTACCTCGTTGAGGCCGAGAACGGCCTCATAAAAATCGGCAGATCGCAAGACCCATGCCGTCGTTTCCAGACACTCAGCACGCAGGCGCCGATTCTCACGCGCCTTATCGCTTATTTCCCAGGCTGGATTGAGGAAGAGCGCGCGCTTCACGTTGAATGCGCGACGCAAAGAGCATGGGGCGAGTGGTTTCGCAACGTTGGCCCTGTCACGCGGTTGGTTGAGTCTCGCTGGGGACAGGGCGTTGGGGCGGTAAGGCCGTGGGGGTTTACGACGCCCGAACGGAGCCACGCCGAGGCCATGAAGGGTCAGGCCATAAAAATGCGAGCGCATTGGGCAAATCCTGTTCGTCGATCCGCTTTTCTGACGGCTCTTGGCAGGCAACCGATTGCAGTCGCGTCGAAGCCTTCCCAGCAACCAAATCCCTCTGCCTGACCTGACCCTTCGAGGCGAACCCATCGTGTAGCTTGTAGACCCAGGAGCGTTGCCGATGAGCGAAATTACGTTGGACCCTCGCGCAGAAGCGGCATCTATCCTGCTCGCAATTGCACCGTCCGCGCGCTCGAAAGGCGAACGTCGTTACCGCGCTTGGATAAAGTTGCAGCGTTTCTTTTCGTTCCACCGCGTTTGTGAAATCGACCGTCAGTCGTCGCGCATCGTCCTGACTGCCGAAGAGATGAAGCTGTTGCGCGAGGCCGCAAAAACCGGAGGGGCAAGTGAACGGGGCATGGCTGAACGCATCGAACGACTCGAAGCCGAGCTTCAAGAGGTTCGTGAATTTCGCGCGCGAATGGAGGCAACGCTTGTGGGCGTGGAGGGCGGACAGGGCGGACAGAAAAGCCCAGGCCGCAATCAACAATTTCCGGGCGCTTCTCATGAAGTCGTCGAAGCACGGCGGCTTGGCTCCGGCGCCGAAGGGCGGGGAGATTGACGGTGACTGACTCTCCCATCGGCACAAGCCCGAGCGATTCCGACTTCGTTTGGACGGAGGCTCGCGAGGTCGAAGTCATGGACCGTTGGTCACGAGGCCAGAGCGCGCGCGAGATTGCGGAGGCGATTGGCTGCGGGCTGAACCGAAACAAGGTCATCGGGAAAGTCCACCGCCTACAGGCGAAACAGACAAAGGCCGATATTGCGGAGCGCGCGGTGCTTCGTGCTGAGCGGGTGAAAGCTTTGGCTCCGCCGGTGGCGCCGAAGGAAAAGACCCCGGAGCGTGAGGCGGAATTGGCGCTTGCTCGGGAAGTGCTTCGGGCCGCCGTGGTCCCGCCTGCCCCTTCTGAACCCTCTTGCAAGCTCGTGGGCGACGCTTCAGCGCCCGCGGTCTCCATGACCTTGGACGCCGGCCCGAAGGGCAAGAAAGCGCCGGCAACTTCTCCCCGTGCTCCGAAAAAGCCCCATGTCCCCATCTTGGCTTCGCTGGATGGGACGCCTTTTCCGCGCGTCAAGCTTTCGGCGGAGGGTGTGCGTAAGCTCTACTGCTCGTGGCCGGAAAGCGAGCGGCTCGCGCTTCGCGGGGTTTCGTTTGGCCTCGTTCGCAGAGATTGCTTGCGCGTCAGGTGGGACCACAAGCGCACATCCGAGACGTGTCACAGCGGCTTCATCGAGTTCGTCAGCGACGAACCCGCTATCACGAATCGCACGACCGAAGGGGTAATAGTCCAGCCTCTTCCGGTCGCGCCAACCCCAGACGCCGGCCCTGGGCGCGATGATGCGCCGGCAACAATCAACTTCCCCGTCCATCCCGAATCCGCCTTCCCCCGCCAGGACAGAATCGTCGCTGGCCTGATGGACGGCCCGTTCACCACGACCGCTCTTGCTCGTCGGCTCGGGCTCGCCGCGGTGAATATTCATCGGGGGCTGCAAGCCCTTCAGACGAAGGGCTTCGTCTCCCGCACTGGCGAGGTCGAGACCGTCAGCAAGGGGCAGAAGGCTTACCTCTGGTCCCTCACCGCCGCCGGCCGCGCATACACGCCGACGCTGCTTCCTAAGAAGGTCGAAAAGGTCGAGGCGCCGAAGCCGGTCATCTTCTGGCCGCTGGGCGCAAATCGCCAGGTCGCCGTTCTCTCGGCGATGAGGCAGGGGTTCGTTACATCCTCGGAGATAGCGGCGGCCTTCGACCTTCTGAGCCGCGATATCAACCGCAGCCTCGAACAGCTTCAGGTCAAGGGCCTCGTGCGCAGGACGGAAGAAACCGTCATCGTCGCGCATGGGCAGAAGGGCTTCATTTGGGCTCTGACCCCGGCTGGGAGGACGTGTGACCTTTCCCGCCCTTCCTCGCCGATGGGACGGCCCGTGGGCGCGAGTTTGCCCAAGCCGGCTACGGTTGCGGCGGGAGAGTCCCCGAAGCCGTCCTTGGCCGTTGTGGCGCGGTCTGAGCCCGCTGTTCCCGTCGAGCCGCCGCCCTTGCTTGAGCCGGATCCGGTAGACTTCTTCGCCCACCTGCGCTTCGCCCCTCCGAGTGACCGCTCGGCCGAACTTCGATGCCGAGCCCCGAACTGTAGCGGCGCCTCGGTAGGCCGGTCGCTTTGGTGTTCGTTCCATCACGACCGGATGGTCTCGAAGCCTCACTCCCGTTCCAAACAAGAGCCTCGCCCCCGCGAGAAACTAGCGCGCTATCAGTAAACTGAAAGGTTGACTCCATGTCTGATGTTTCCAACGGCATCGACGCCGAACTGGCGGAAAAATATCTCAAACTTGACGACGAAAGCACCGCGCGTCTGCTCGAATTGCAGATGGAATACATGAGCGAGTGTCGCGATGTCCGCGAGGAAATCAAGCGCCATTTCAAATCCGCAGTCGCCGAAGGAATGCCGGAGGACGGCTGGCGGGTCTATCTCAAAGAGCATCGCATCAAGGCGAAGGCCGCCAAGCAAATCGAGAACCTCTACGCGGATGAAGACGACGGCGAGGTCAAGGAAACCGCCGGCATGATTCGCGAGGTGCTCGGCGCCGACTATGCGACCTTGCCCCTGGGCGATTTCGCCGTCTCGCGCGCTCCGGCCGACGACGAGGACACCCCGCCCAAGCCCGCAAAGAAGCGCAAGGCCAGCAAGGGTGAGAAGGTCGACACGAGCGCCGCCTCCAAGGCCGACGCACTGAATGTCGGGGATGACGACGACAACGTGGTTGACCTCCGCGGAAATCGCCAGCGCGAAAAAGAAGCGCTGCGCAAGGCGGAGGCGGCGGAGCGGCTCAAGGGCATGAAGAAACTCGACGACGAGACATCGCCGGTTATCAACTGAGCCTCCAACAGCAAGCGGTGATTGAAATGGAAAAGTCGACCGTATTCACGATGCCTTGGGAAGAGCCTCTTCTCCCGCGCTGCGAGTGGAGCCTTCGGCGGTGGGCCATCCTGCTTCACAAGGGGTCTGCGATTTTCCACCGTGTCCCCGGCGCCAAGCGCGACAAAGGCCAGCGCCCGGTTCCGTCCCACCGCCTGATTCCAATCGACCGCACGCGATATCCCTACCACGTCATGCGGGGGATTCGCGCCACGCCTTTGAATTTCCGCGGCGAAGTTCGTCGCTGACGCTCTAACGCGGCGCGCGGCGGCGAGCCTCGCGCTTTTCAATCAATATCAAACGTCGGGCGGGCAGTCTTGAGCGAAGCGCCAATGATATACGGCATCGACATTTCGAAGGCGCGCACCGGCTTGGCGGTCGGCCGCGCCGGGGAGACGCCGAAGACCGTTTCCATCGTCGGCGCCAAGCTTGATGTCGAAATCGTCGCGGTGAAGCTGTTTTGCTATCTCCGCGACCGCGTGAAATTGGACCGGCCCGACTTGCTGGTTTGGGAGGCGGGCCTGAACCCCGCCGCGTTCACGCCCGAGGTCAATTTCGAGGAAAAGACGGTTCGAAACAAGCGCGGCATCCAGTCCATGCTTGATTTGGTCGAGATGATTTCCGCTGTAAAGTTGTTCTGCAATCTGGCGTCGATTGAAACGCGCCGCGTCTACCCTTCGACGATTCGCAAGGAATTCCTCGGCAACGGACGGCTTCACCGCGACGTAGCGAAAAAGAGCGTGGTCGCGATGTGCGGCTTGCTGAATTGGCCGGTCAACAACGATGACGAAGCCGACGCCGCGAGCCTGTGGCACTACGGCGTTTGTTTGAAGGCTCCACGCCTCGCAAAGCCAATCCTTCCCTCGATGCACGCCCGCGTCGCTACGATGGTGGCGGGTAGTGGCTCAGCGTCCTCCGGCCTCCTCCGCGCGCCTATCGACGACGAGGTGCCACTATGACCCCTCCCGACCGCGAATTCATGGTCGACGCCAAGCAATCTCAGGCTCTCGCGGCTATTTGCTACGGCGTCCAAGAGGCCGCTGAGCGCCTCCGCCTTCGCAACGGCTCAATCTGTGACCCGAATATGTTCGCGACGCTCAAAGCCGCTGGCGTCATCTTGGAAAAGTTTCACTTCGGCCTCCTCGGGATTGCGCTGAAGATGAAGGACTCCAAGAGCAAATTTGGTCGAGACGTCGCGATGCCGGAGTGGGCGCTCAAGGTCATCGACAGCGGCATCATCGAGTATCTCGAACAGACAGAAGGGTTGAAGCCGGTTCCGAAAACAGAGGCGGCTTCGGAAATCGAAACGAAGGGGGCGGACATTGAGCACACAGCAGCCTGAAGTTCCGAGTTGGCGTGCAAAGCGCGCGGCGGCCATCCATGCGTGGCAGGCGGGCCTTACCGCGGCGGAGCAAATCGCCGCCAAGGAAGCGCGAGACGAGGCTAGGGCGAGGTCAAAAGGGCGCCAGCATGGGCGCGTCAACCTCACCGAGCGCATCGCGACGGCGCATTTGGTCGAGGGCAAGACCCCGGACGAGATTGCGGCTGAGTTCGCGTGGACGCTCCGAAACCTTCAAATCCGCGCCGCGGCTTTCGGCATCCCCATGCGCTCGCGCGCCAATCAACGCCGCTTGCCGGAGGTCTGGATTCCGAATGACACCCACGCCGCGCTGACCCAAGTCGGAAAAGAAGCCGGGATGACTCTGACCGAGCTTATCACCGAGCTTTTGAAGCGGCACGGGGAGGACTTCGGCATCAAGGCGCGGCGGGAGTTTCGCTTACCGGCTCGACCGGCGCCGGCGGATAGGAGGGCGGCGGGATGAGACCGTGGCCCTTCGACCCGCTGCGGCCATTCTCATACGACCTCGTGGTCTGCGACCCGCCGTGGCCGTGGGCCGCCTATTCGGAGAAGGGGCAGGCCAAGTCTCCCGAGGCGCAATACGAGACCATGAGCATGGACGCTATCGGCCTTCTCCCGGTCGGCGATTTGCTCGCGCCAGGGGGCGTTCTCTTCCTCTGGTGTACGTGGCCGCTGATTGACGAACAGGCTCAGATGCCAAAGCGCTGGGGCCTCAAGGTCAAGACGGGCGGCAGTTGGGCCAAGAGGACCGTCAACGGCAAGCTTCGGTGGGGTCCGGGCTATCTGCTCCGCTCTGTGTGCGAGTCCTTCCTGATTGCGACGTTGCCTGAGTCTGGCTTTCGCGGCGCTCGCGAAATCAACCTGATCGACGGTTTGGCTCGGGAGCACTCCCGAAAACCGGACGAAGCCTACGCGATGCTTGAGCGCATTCTTCCGCACGCTCGCCGAGCCGATATTTTCTCGCGCCAGTCACGGGCGGGATGGGATTCATTCGGAAACGAGGCCACGAAATTCGACGGAGCCGCCGCATGAACGCGCGCGGCTATTCCGCTCGCCGCATCGCGATAGCGCTTGAAATCAGCAACAACACAGCGGCCCGCTACGTCCGCACGAGCCCGGTTGTCTCGCTCTGCGCTTGCGGCAAATCATCCGGCCATCGCGGTTGGTGCGGGCCTCGTTTCCGAGCGAGCCCGGCGCGGCAGAAAATGTTCGCCGAGAAGCTTTCCCCTTCAAGAAAGGAGTCGGCATGACCCGCCTTGCTATTGTGTTTGTTGCGCTGGCGTTTTCGACGAGCGCGTTCAGCCACGACATTTACAACGGCCTCTACACGAAGGACCATTCTCTCCCTTGCTGCGGCGGTGAGGGCGCCGGGGCCGCTCGTGATTGCTGGCGGACCATCTATCGCGAGCGCGGCGATCAGTACGAGTTTCGGACGATGGCCGGCGATTGGGTCCGCATTCCCCAGGACCGAATTCAGTTCACGCCTATTCCGGGAGACGTGCCGACAGGCGAGCCGCACGAGGCGCATCTTTGCTATCGCGACGACCCGGAGACAATCGGCAACTACCGCATGTACGGGAATCCGACCAGCGACCGCATCATGCCGACCGTGAGCGGGAAGGAGATAATTTTCTTCTGCGCTATCATCCCGCCGCAATTTTATTGAGGGAAACTATGGAAACGGGGCCAGTCTTGATCGAAAAGATAGTCGGCGCGGGCATGGGAAAATTCCGGTGCAAGTGTGGCGCTGAATTCGTTACGCGGCGATGCGACGTCAGAAGTGGACACGTTGTTTCGTGTGGATGCGTAAAGGTTGACGCAATTCGCGAAATTGGAAGGGCCAACCTCAGGCATGGGCATTGTCTAAGCGGGCAGTCATCGCCAACGTATAAGAGTTGGCAAGGGATGATAGACAGATGCCAAAACCCGAAATCGAAGGACTACCTCAGGTATGGATCGCGCGGAATATCAGTTTGTGAGAGATGGATGAGTTTCGAGAACTTTCTTACTGATATGGGGAATCGCCCCCTGGGGAAGACGATTGATCGCGTCGATAACGACGGAAACTACGAGCCAGGAAACTGCCGCTGGGCAACGCGGCTTGAGCAGGCGCGAAATCAGCGAACAAATAAGAGATTTGAGTTCTGTGGGCGGATGCTCACTACGGGCGAGATTTTAGAGGCGTCGAATTCTTCTGTCCTCGCTCAGACGTTCCTTTGGCGAATTCGCCGCGGCAAATCGATGACGGAGTGCCTCTCGCCCGTTGGAAGGACTTGACCATGCCCGCCCTCCTCCGCAAACGCCCTCCCTCCCGAAGCGCCCTCTTGGTTGAAGCCATCAGCCTCGGCGTCGATACGACGGAGAGGCTCGCTGACTTGTTCGGCGTCCCCCGCCAAGTTGTCCGCTCGACCCTCGGCGACCTCGAAACAAGGATGCTTGTCAGCCGCTCCGGTTACGTCCGCAAGCCTGGGCGCCGGGGAGCGCCGCTTCGTCGTTGGAGTGTTTCGCAATGACCCGCCTTCGCCCTGAGAACCGCCGCTCGTCGGAAACCGTCGAGGTCGAACACGACCGGCAGCGCTATTGCGTATCGGTTGGCTTCCTGCCTGATGGTCAAACGGCAATCGAGGTCTTCGTAAGCGCGGTAAGGACGGCCTCTGCGCTTGAGGCTCTCGCGCGTGACGGCGCGATTCTGATTTCCTTTGCGATTCAGCACGGCGTCCCGCTGGAAGACCTTCGCAGCGCCGTATCGCGTGGTGACCATGACGAGCCTGCCTCCGTTATCGGGGCCGTGCTGGATGCGGTTGCGGCAAATTGGAAGAGGACGGTGGCATGAAAATCTATCTGGCAGGCCCTATGAGGGGGATTCCTCAGTTCAACTTTCCCGCTTTTCATGAAGGGGCAGCAAAGCTTCGCGCTGATGGTCATGTCGTTTTCAATCCGGCCGAGCGGGACGTTGCGATTCATGGACCCGCTTTCGCGGAGAACAATCTGACCGGGGACAACAGTCAGGCCGAGCGCGAGCACGGATTCAATCTGCGCGATGCGCTGCGCGACGATTTGGTCTGGATATGCGCCGAGGCCGACGCCGTGGTTTGTCTTCCGGGATGGGAGAACAGCAAAGGCGTTGCGGCAGAGCGGGCGACCGCGCTAGCGCTTGGCCTTCCCATTTTCGACCTGCTGGACTTTCAGTGGGCTGGCGGTGGCTCCCCATGAAACTAGACCCTCCCTCCGCTTTCTTGCGCGTGTTTCATCCTTTGCCCCTCACAGCGGCGCGGGCGCTCGACTTCCACCGCGACGGCGAAGCCTCGATTTCGCTGAGCGTGAAGGAAGCGGCTTCAATCAATCAAGGGGATGGCTTCTGGATTGCGGAGCCGTGGCGGACGTTTGTCAGCTTGGACGGAACCGACGAGGATGACGTCTGGCATTCACGGGCGCGGCGGGGCGCGGGCGTCGCCTATGACGCCGGAGGGCCGGGTCTATCCATTCGCAAGCGCATTGGCGAGGAACGCGGGGCGCCTGACTATCACTACGGGGAGCGCGAGAACCTGACCGCCTTCGGACGCCTCCGCCCCGCCTTCCTCATGCCCCGCTGGGCGTCCCGCTCGACGGCGGTCATCTCCGATATCCTTCTCACCGACACGCACGCGATTTTCGGCGTCAGGACGATTGCGGGGAACGTCGATGACTTGATTGCACGAGGGCTTGTGGCGGCATGACCCGGCCTCTGGCTATCGACCTTTTCTGCGGCTTAGGTGGTTGGACGTCGGGCCTGCTCGCGGAGGGCTTCGACGTGATTGGATTTGATATTGAGGCGCACGTCTATGGCGAGCACCGCTACCCGGCTCAACTCGTTATCCAAGACGTGCTGACGCTTCATGGCTCGCAATTTCGCAGTGCTGACTTGATTGTCGCCTCACCGCCTTGTCAGGAATACAGCTACATGGCGATGCCTTGGAGCAAGGCGAAAGCGAAGGCGGCGGCTATCCGCGCGGACGAGACCGGCGCCGAACTCGAACGGCTGAACCGGCTTTTCAACGCCTGCTTCCGAATTCAGCGCGAGGCGTGCGCGGCGGCGGGGCGGCATATCCCGATGGTGGTGGAAAACGTGCGCGGCGCCGAGCCTTGGGTTGGTCGCGCGCGTTGGTCATTTGGAAGTTTTTTCTTATGGGGCGACGTGCCGGCTCTGATGCCAGCAACAATCAAAGCGCGTAAGGTTCCCGGCTTTCGCTTCGACGGGAGCGGGAGGTCGTTTCAGACGGCGAGTGTCGCCGAGACGGGCGTCAAGGCGCCAGGCATGAATTGGAGCGACCGCACGAAGCGCGGGCAGAATTTCACGCGCATCGCCGGCAGGCACGCGGTGGCGTCGGATGGCCGAAAGCAGGTCGGCTCTGGTCGTGAATGGTTTGCGGGCGAGGGCGCAACTTCGCGCGAGACGAGCAGCAAGTCCCCTACCAGAAAGTTCGCCAGCGCCATGATTGCCAAGATTCCCGAGCCGCTGAGCCGCCATATCGCAAGAACCTATCTGCCTATGAGAGAACTTGTCGGGGCTAGCGCATGAAAGACCTCCCTCCCTCCCTCGACCTCTCCCGCAAGGAAGCCCTCGCCCCTCGCCTCCGTTGGAGCCCAGGCCGCAAGGCTCAAATCCTTCGCGCTATCGCGCGAGGCACAGTGACGCCGGAAGAGGTCATGTCGGCGCATGTGATTTCGGCGGATGAATTGGACTCCTGGCAACGCGCGGCGAGTCAGGGCGTAGGGGCTCTGCGCGTGACACGGCGAAATGCGGAGGGGCGGGCGTGAACGCGCTATCCCCCGCATGGTCGAGTTTTTGGAGCGAGGCGCGCGAGATTGATATTCTCGACGTGGCCGCGCGCCTTGGTTGTAAGCTGAAAAAGAGCGGTTCCGACTATCTGTCCTCTTGCCCCCTTGGCTGCGCGAGCGAGGACGGCTTTGTCGTCACGCCCTCAAAGCAGATTTTCCTTTGCCGCCCCTCCGGCGCCTCGGGCGATGTCGTCGATATGGTCTGCCACGTCCACGGCTCGACCAAAACGGAGGCGTTAGAATTCATCACCGGGCATAACCGCCCTGACCGAAACCAAGGCGAGACGCCAGAGGAACAGGAAGCGCGCGAACAGCGCCGCCTTGAGGCGCAATATCGGGCCGTTGAAATTCAGGCCGAACGCGAACGCGAGCGCGAAGAAAGACTGAAGCGCGACGAAGAGGCAGTAGCGGCAATCCTTGAGCGCGCCCTTCCTTTCCCAGACTCCTACGCCGAGCGCTATATGAAGGAAGGCCGGGGCGTGACGCTTCCCAAGCGCATGACGCGGGATTTGCGATTTGTCCTGAGCCTCGATTATTTCGGCTATCCTGATGCGGAGGCAAAGAAACTCGAACCCCTGGCCTCTCTCCCGGCGATGGTTGCTCTCATTCGCAATCCGGCCGCGGATATCGTCGGGCTTCACCTGACCTATCTCGACCCGGAGATTCCGAGAAAGTGGAGGCCCATAGGGGATTCCGCTCGAAACAAACCGAAGAAATTCCGCAAGGTCGTCGAGAAGCTGACCGGCTCTATGATTCGCCTTGGCGTCATCACTGAAACACTCGTTATCGGCGAGGGCATCGAGACAACCGGGGCTTTCTTCCAAATGGGGCTGGCGCCCGACGATGCGTCTTTCGGCGTCGCCATGAGCCTGGGCAATCTCTGCGGAGGCTCGACGCAGACTGTTGAGCATCGAAGCAAAAAGGACGCGAACGGGAATCCCTCGCGGACCATGAACGGCATCCCGGACCCGGCAAAGCCCGGCGTTATCCTTCCCGAGCATGTCCGTAGCGTGATTCTGCTTGGGGATGGGGATAGCGACCAAGTAACGACGCGAGCCGCCTTGCTGACCGGCGCGCGGCGCTACGCCAATGAGGGGCGCACAGCGTCGATTTGCATGGCCGACCCCGGGGCGGATTTCAACGATATGCTGAAGGGCTGGCGCGGGTGAGCGACGTTCCAAATATGGCCCCGCCTGACGGGCGCCCGCGCATCCAATCGCTTGAGGAGTTCTCCGCCGAGGTCATGCCGCTACTCGGGCCGGCGGTGACGTCGAAGGTCGGGGGGCGTTTCATCCACGACATCATCAGCATCAAGCCGAAGCGCGATTGGTTGCTGAAGGGCGTGCTTCTAGCCTCGACTTTTTCCTTGGTTGTCGGCCCTGCCGGTTGCGGAAAGTCCTTCCTGACATTGGATTTAATCATGACGATGGCTCTCGCCGTCGTCAATCAAACCGCTCCTCGGGAGTGGTTCGGGCGCAGAATCAAACCCTGCGGAATCGTCTACATCGCCGCCGAGGGGCAGGAAGATTTCGTCATTCGGATGCACGCCTGGATGCAGTCGCACGGCGTCCCGCCCGACACTCGCCTTCCGGTCTTTCTCATTCCAACCGTTATCGACCTGAGAACCGGCGACGCCGCGACGAAAGTGCTCATTGAGGAGGCGAAAGCGGTCGCAGCGGTTATGAGGGCCGAGTTCCATTGCGAGGTCGGAATGATCGTGGTCGACACCTTCAACCGCGCGCTGGCCGGGGGCGACGACTCCAAGCCTGAGCACGTAGGGGCTCTCATCAAGAATTGCACGACGATACGCGAGGCGCTCTCAACGGCGGTGCTCGCTATCCACCACACCGTCAAATCGGGCGGCAGGATGGACCCGAGGGGCCACGGCTCAATTCGGGCCGACAATGACGCGGAAATCTTCGTCAACCCGGCCCAGGACGGGGCGCCGAACGACTGGCGCGTCACGCGCAACAAAGCCGGGCCGGCGGGCGATCGCCACGAGTTCCGCCTCCGGCCTATTGAGGTTGGCCGGGATGATAACGGCGACCCCATCACGTCCTGCTTTGTCGCCCCGGGCGCGATGGAAAGCTCGGCGGAGGGGCACGACATGCGCGACGCCGCGGCGGCGGCCGACACGAAGAAGCCGTTCATGACCGCCGATGGGCGCCTAATCCTGAGCGGGCGCCTCACCATCGTAATGAGGGCTCTACACTCGGTCATCGAGGCGAGCGGCGAATATCCCCCGGCCGACGTCCCGGTCCCCCACGGCCGGCGTGCGACGACCTACAAGTCATGGCTCGACGAAATCGTCTCCAAGATGCCGGGCGACGACAGGGAGGGGAAAGTCTTCCGCGACCGCTGCCGCAAGGCGCGCGACGCCGCCGCCGAGCGCCTCGTCAACAAGGGCGTAATCGGGATGCACGACGACTGGATATGGCGTACCGGCCGCAAGGTCGCGATGGTCGACCACCCTGAAAAGGAGGCCGCTCCCGATGTCACGCCGGCCAAGGTCAACGAGAATCTGATTGAGGAGGATTCAGGTGACATGCCGTTCTGACGCCATTTCCTCCGAAAACCCGCCCAAAACAAAGCTAGCCGAAACGTTTCTTCCGAAAACCGAACGGAATTTCCGATGCCATTCGAGGAAAGCGTGATGCCGGAACTGACCCTTTCCGACCTCGCCGACGCCTATGGGAGCGACGACGCCTCGCCGCCGCTGGTCGATGCGCTCGGGAATCCGGTCTACGTCATCCCAAAGGAGTGGACCCCGGCGCACGTCCTCAACCGGCTCGTCGACGCCTTCGGTGTTATCCAGCGCATCGTCGCCAAGCCCGGCCCCAAAGCGTTCGGAACCGCCTGGCCGCCCATGATGGTCGAATTCGCGGATTTGCTCGACGAAAACGCCCGGCGCCTGGCGCTGGCGGAAAAGGACAAAGAAGCCGCTCGGGGAGGCAAGCCGAACAAACTGCAAATCTCAATGGGGGAGGAGGCTATCCACTGGCCTATTCGCTATCTTGCGGGCTTGGATTTGCAGTCCGACGCGCTTCGGCTCTGGCTCCTGGCTCAGACCGAAAGCTTCAACCTAGAGCGCGTGCTGAGCCGCCGGCGCCTTGTCGCCGAAGAGCTTGTCCGCCTGCTTGCCGGCAAGCCGGAGGCGCCGAAGCTCGACGTGGACCAGCTTAGGGCGACCGCCCGCGGCGTTGTCGCCTCGACCAACGTCCTCCTCGATAGGGCGCGAGAGGCGGCCCGCGCGGCCCGCTCGGAGCGCCAGCTTGCCGCTGCGCGCGCGGACGCCGACTACGCCCGAAAGCGGGCTCGGGAGCGATTCTCGAAAATTGCACACCGGGAGCGGCTTATCGAGAGGGCGAAGGTTCAGAAAATCCCGCTCACCGAGGTCATGCCCGGCAAGGTTCTGCATCGCCAGACGCTCGACAAGATGCGCTGGGAGGCGGCTGGGATAGTCGCGGCGGAGTTGCGGAAAGCGCGCGTTTTGGTTCGTTGACAGTCAAGGAGAAGCGAAAATGCAGAGTGCAGAATTTGACGCCTACGGGAACACCGTGAACCGCATCGAGCCGGAGATTCATCCGCTCGACAATGGAGGCGCGCTCGCCTCGATAGCGGTCAGCCTGAAGCGCATAGCCGACAGTTTGTCGTTCACTCAATCTCCGGCGTTCCGGGCGTTCATAGACGCGGCGGAAAAGGAGATGGCGGGCGCGGTTGCGGATAGCGAGAGTCGGAGGAAGCCGTGAGTTTCAAATCGAACTTGAAGGACGTCCCCGGCACGCTGAAGCGCCAGACGCCATTGGCTTGGCTAGTTGTTTCCGATTTCACCGGGAAGGAAGGCTGGGTTCCGAAATCCGTTGGCGAGTTGGAGCCTGAAGACGCGACGGACGGCGAGTCCGTCACAATTACCCTTCCTTCAAACATGGCGGCAGAGAAGGAACTTATCTGACCCGCCCGAGGTCGCACGCGCAAGCCTTGCCCCCAAGGCCCGCCCTGCGTGCGTCTGACTGGCCCGGCTTCGGCCGGGTCTTTTTTCTCGCGAAACAATCAAAATAACGCTTGCAATCTCCAAAAGTCCGCGCTATCAAAATTAGGCGACGCGGCAAAGGCCGGTTGCAGACAGGCATGAGGCCCTAAGATGACCAATCTCTCCGCCCAAATCGAAACTCTTCGCGAAGCCTTTGGTGGCCTCGAACGCATGAGCGACGCTCATTACAATCGCTTGGTCGCGATTCTGGACCGCGCCAGCGATGAGGCTCTGCTCGCCGCCTACAACGCCAAAATCGCGTTCGTTTCGACGCTGGCGTTCAATCGCTGCTTGCGCCGCGGCCTGATTTCCCGCGCTTCCTGAGCTTTCCCGCCCCGCTCCGGCTGGGCTACCTCTCCCCTTTTTCGAGAGTCCTCCCATGAGCAACCGAACTGTTGCGCTTCCCCTTACCGTCGCCGATATCGTGGATGAATACGCGGCCAAAGCCGCGAACCTCGACGGCGCCATTTCGAAATTCGAGGAAGCCCAGAACGCGATGCGCCATGCCACTTGCGTTCAAGGGGTCTACGCCGAGAACGTGTTCACCGAGGCGCGCTTCATTCCTTCGGCAATCAAACTCAACCTCCGCAAATCGGGATGGAAAGCCGTCTATTCCCGGCTTCAAATCGACCGGCTCGCCAGCGCCCGCGACAAGCGGCTTTTCGAGCAGACTCTAGCCGACCCGCCCGACCTGAAGATGGACAACGCAAAGGCCACGTTCGGCGACTATCTGCTTCGTCCGCGGTTCCACGCGCTTCGCGCCCTGGCTGAATGCTTCGTCGAACTCGACCCGGCCTATAAGAGCCACTCCAAGGTCAAGATAGGCGTCGCCGGCCTGCCAAAGCGCGTCATTCTCTCCAACGTCGGCGGCTATGGCTCCTGGGGGCGAGACCGGCTCCGGGACGTCCTCAACGCCCTGGCGGCGGTTCAGAACAAGCCGCTGGTCGAGTACGCCGAGATGCAGCAAGTCGAGAAGCTCGGCGGATACGAGCACAGAGCCGGCGAGGTCGCTTTCGACGGCTCCCCGCTCAAACTCTATCGCAACGGCGAGGATGTGGAGTGGATTCCCCCGGCGCGCGGCGTCACGCTGAAGAAATATCAGAACGGCAACGGCCACGTCATTTTCGATTCGCCAACCCTCCTCGATATCAACCGGGCTCTGGCCGAGTTCTATGGCGAGGTCTTGCCCGATGCGGAGGAGGACAACCCGCCCCGCCGGCCGAGCACCGACGTCGCCAAAGACCTGCAATTCTATCCGACCCCGCGGGCTGTAATCGAGACCGTGCTCGATGAGATTGGCCTCTCCCCCCTTCAGGACCGCTACGTCGGCGCCCGCGTCGCGTCGAAGGTCTTGGAGCCCTCATGCGGCGATGGGCGAATCCTCGACGTTATCCGGGAGCGGGGCCACAAGGGAACCGGAATCGAAGTCGACCCGGGCCGAGCGGCAAAGGCGAAGGCAAAGGGCCATGCGGTCTTGGTCGCTAACTTCCTCGAAACCGCCGCGGCTCCGACGTTCGATTTTGTCGTCCTCAACCCACCCTTCTACGGAACCCACTGGCGAAGACACCTCAAGCAAGCGATGCTCTTCCTGGAGCCGGGCGGAACGCTTGCCTGTATCCTCCCCGCGACCGCCGAATATGACCATAAGATAGCGAAAGAGACCGGCGGGCGCTGGCATGATTTGCCCGTCGCCAGCTTTTCCGAGAGCGGCACGAACATACCGACCGGCTATCTTGTTTGGTCGAAAAAAAGTTGATGACGAAGAGGAGGGCTGACGCAATGACCCTTTCCGACCACGACCAGCGCCTCCTAGACCAGCGCTCCGGCGCCGAAATGGACAGGGCGGCTCAGCTTCGCGCCGAGTCCTCCGTGAGAGCCGGCCCCTTGCGCGGCCAGGCGGCCTATGAGGCGTCCCTCGCCGCCTGCCCGACCTATCACGACGGCTCGCCGCGGCCGGCGTGGGAGAAGCTTTGCACCGTCGCGCGGCAGAGTTGGGAGAAGGCATGATGCCGAACGAAATCTTTGAGCGCGCGGCCGAAGCGGCTTTCGACGCGACTGTCCCGTTCGTCGAGCGGGCTCTTGGCGAAGATGCGCCGCCCGTCCAGCGCTGGCGAGACCTGGCGCCCAAAGCGGCGGAGCGCGAAATCTATCGGGCGATTGTCCGCGCCACTCTTGAGGCCATCCGGGAGCCGTCAGAGGCCATGTGTGAGGCCGGGCGCGAGTCCGACTTGCTGGAATGGAGCTTGGAGTCCGGCGAGGGGCTCGACGCGGTGAACGTCGACAACGCATGGCGGGCGATGGTCGACGTGATTCTGAGCCCTCGGAACGTGGGGGAAAACCGGAAGTGAGCGCGCCTGTCCGCCTACAGCTTTCCCGCCGCAAAGGCTTCGACCTTCAAGCATGGAGCCGGGAAGTCAACGGTCTGCCGGCGGTCAATGTCTCGCGGCCTTCGATTTTTGGCAATCCGTTCTCGATATTGCCGAACCAGCCTCCTGGGCGGACGTTCTCTTCTGGAATCGTTATGAGCGGCGACCAAGTGTGGGGAGGCTACACAGCGGTCCCGACCGTCGAGGACGCCGTCGCCTGCTTTCGCGAGTTGCTGAACATCCCCGGGCCTCGCACGAGCGCAATCCACGAGCGCCTTCCGAAGCTTCGCGGCCACAATCTGGCTTGCTGGTGCAAGGTCGACGCGCGATGGTGTCACGCCGACGTTCTCCTCGAACTTGCGAACGCGCCATGAGCGCGCCCGCGGTCTTCGACTTCGACGCCATCCGAAAGGTGATGGCGAACGCGCCTGAGCCCCTCGAACCAACCTCCACTGCGAAACCTGCACCTGCGTGCGAGACCTGCAATGGCGCCGGCTGGATTGACGAAAGCCTCGGTGGCATCGCGACGTCGGGCTGGGTAGTCTGCCCCGACTGCGAAAATCCCGAGAAGCTGGACCATCCATGACCGAACCCTCCCCCGCCGACACCCTCCGCGCCGCTGGCGAGGCCCTTCTAGGCCCGTCATGGCCCAGCTCCCTCGCCAAGCTCCTCGACGTCGACAAGCGGCGCCTAGAGCGCATGGCGGCCGGCAAGGCGGAGGTCCCGGCGGGCATTCTCTACGACGCCGCGACGATTTGCGAGGCGTGCGCCGGCCATGCGCAGGAGGAACGCGCGAGCCGGCTCAGGCACGCCGTCTATGCGCTCCGCAAGGCGGCGGACGTGCTGTTCGCGGCGCAGGGGTGACATGACAGGAAAGGAAATCCGATGCGAAACTTTGAAGTCGAAAAGCGAGCCGACGAGGCGGACCTCGCCATCTTCCGCGCGGTCGGGGCGGTCGAGGCACTTATCGAAAGTCTCCTCGCGTCGACGCCGGGAGACCGATACGCCAAAGCCCGGTCAAAGCTGATTGAGGCCAAGATTGACATGCAGGCCGCCCGCGGGCCGTGCCGCGCCCTCATGGACCCGCAGCGCGTCAAGGACACCGCCGGCTGACCCGTGCCCGTCCTGGCCCGATTCCCGCCCGTCCACGGCCATTTCGGCGCCGATGCTCACCCGCTCGTCGCCCTCCCTCCCCCTATTTTTCCAGCTTTACGAAAAATTCCAACTGACCCCTTTCGCACCCCTCGGAACACCCGAAAACAGCCATTGCGTCCGACAAGGCTTTCAGGCATCAAAAAAGGGTAAGCTGAGCGAACATGCGGCGGCCGAAAATTAGCCCCCCAGCCCAATTCGGCCCCGCCCTCAGCAATCCGAAGCCCCTGCTCAACTCTACACGCAGCGTCCGCCCTTTGTTCGAGCGGAACGGAAAATTTGCGCCTGTTTTCAAGCGCGTCTTCTCATCGAAAATCAGCGCTTGACAGACTTCTCCGGCGCGTTAAAATGAAGCGCTGTTTATACAATCAAATCTTTGTTCTTGACACTACCCTTTGCGAGTTCGGAGGCGTGCGCTGAAGCGCCTTAAGCGCGCTCTTCCACGCTGCGACGCGCAAGACGCTAGCCTCCGAAACGACGGGATGTGGATATATAGGTGTGGGGTGAAATTCCTCTCGCTGGCATCTTAATTCCGAAATCGACGCCGAATTTTCCGCGCGGACCTATCTGGCTTGGCGATGGATTTTCGCCTCGACCTATCAGAAATCGAGAAGTGCCTGTTCGGTCACATATCTGCCCAGACTTAAATGTGTGCGGTATTCCAATACCGCATGAGGCTAATCCACGACGGAGAGGCGTCTTGAATTACGTCGAACATGACCCGCCTATCATCACGCCGGAGCGGCTTGCGAAAATGGGCGAGGCTTCAAATAGCGTCGCGATTTCCGAAAAGGCGCCGACGTCTCTTGCTCTTGCGAAAGAGCTTGGAACGATGAAGGACGCTGACAAGGATACGGTGATTATGGCCCAGGCGGGCTTAATCGAGTTCCTGGCCGGTGCTGTTCATGCGCTGAAAGCGAAATTGCCCGACCGGAAAAAAATGCTCGGGCTCGCGATGGAAAAGGATGCGGAGATTGCGAGGCTGAGGGCTGAGCTTGAAGCGGCCGGGCGCGCGAACGTGTTGAAGGTCTCCGTCGACTCCGACGAAATCGTTCGGTCAATCCACGCGACGTGCGCGCATTACGGTATCCAGATACCGCAACCGGTTCCCTCCCCCACCAATGCTCTCTTCCGCGCCTTCTCCTCCGAACCGTCCCAAGAGCCGACTTTCGGCGCCGCCGGCTGGATGGCGCCGCACTGATGCAAGCGGTGGTCGCGGTTCCCGAACTCAATCTCGAACTCGCCGCCGGCTTAATCATCTTTGCCGCCCTTATCGCGCTGGCGCCGTTCGCGGCAAAATAGGGAGCCCGGAAATGTCGCTCGACCCCGTAGGCTTCATGATTCTCGCCGGGGGAGCCTTCGCGGCTTTCCAATTTTCGCGCTGGTCGAGCGCTCGGCGCCAGACTGAAGCGGATGCCGACGATCTTGAACGGCTCAACGCGCGCATCGCCGCCAGTATCGAGGCGCAGCGCGCCGCGGTCGACCCGGCATTTGAAACGCCGGTTATCAGGGCGCTTCAGGCCGGGCGGAAACCCTCGACGAAGAGAGCCCGCTGACGCCCGCGCCATCAACCCCGAAAGGCCCGGCTGCAATGTGGTTCCGCTCGCCGGCTTTGCGCCGCCTCGACGCTATCGAGGCAAGCCTGTTGTCCCGATTCCTGCTCTTGGAGAAGAAAATCATGTCCGAATTCGACACCCTCTCCGCCGACGTCGCCTCGCTGAAGGCTTCCGCCGACGCCAACGCGGCCAAGGTCGACATCCTCATCGCGGCGCAGACGACCATCGCCAAGCAGGTTTCCGACCTGAAGGCTCAGCTTGCCGCGGCGCTCGCCGCCGTCCCGACCGGCACGACCGACGCGCAGCTTTCGGCGCTCGACGCGAGCGTGACCGCGATTCAGACCGAAATCGCCGCGACCAACACCAAGCTCGACGCCGCCTCGGCGCCGGCCACGACCGCCTCGACCGGGACCGTTACCGCGAGCCCGAGTGTGACGGCGATCGCCAGCGTGACCCCGGCGGCGAGCGTCTCTGCGGCGGCGCCGACGTCGACGGCTGCGCCTTCGACCTGACGCGCAAAGAAATGGCGGCGAAATCTGCCATTACGCAATTCGCCGCTTTGAGCGCCTAGCGCCATCGAACCAGGCAGTGGGCTCCCGAAGAAATCGGGGAGTGTGCGGCTTACCACACCGGGGCGAAAGCCCGCGCTCAAGGCTCTATCGCGAGGAAACCAATGCCGTGGAACGAGGCTGAGAATCGGGTCGCGCTAGAGGCGTGGAAAGCGAGCGGCGGAGTGCGGACGAAGAACCGACCCGATGGTTGGCCGACGCGCCGTTCCGTCGAATGGTGGACGCCGGCAGAGGCCGCCATCAGTGCCGCAATGAATGCGGTCGAGGATGCAGGCGCCAGCGTTTATTTGACAAAGGCCGTGACGCTTCTCGGCGATGCCCGGGAGGCTCTTGCGGATCACGTCGAGGGCAATGGAGGCTGACGTGGCGAAGTTGAAGCGCTATGAGGTGCTCGGCATTAAGCTCGGCTGGTCGCATTGGTGTACGGGTTGCAACAAGGAACACCTAATCGCCGTCGAGCAGCCGTTTTCCAACGGCGCACGCTGGACGTTCGATGGCAACGAGTCCGCTCCTACGTTCTCGCCGAGCGTCAACATCCGCACGGGGCCTTACCCGTGGGACCCCAACGAAACCGACCACGGGTGCGTGGATGTCTGCCATTATTTCCTGCGCGCTGGCGTGATTGAATATCTCGGCGATTGCACGCACGCGCTGAGCGGAAAATCCGTCCCGCTTCCCGATTTGCCCTGAGGCTCCATGCACGTCGACGACGCCACCGCCCGTCGTTTTATGGCGACGCAGCTAGCAATGGACGTCGATATGCACCTAAGCGAAGGCGGGCGTGTTTTCGACAAGGCGTTCGCCGGTCAAGTCGAGCGCTTCGAGAAATGGATTGAAGGCGCCGACCGCGCGCTTGAGGCGGTGTTTGCGAGGAAGGGAGACCAATGCCCGAGCCGCTGAGCGCCGCCGACCAAGCCAAGGCGAAAATCGAAAGAGACCTCGCCTACTGGCGTGAGCGGGCAGGCTGGACCGACACTCAATTCCTTGCCGACTATTGCAGGAATGCGCGCGACGTCGCCATTCATCAAGTCATCTTCATTGAGCAGGGGATCGCCGCCGAGAAAGCGGTCGAGGACATCATCAAACAAACCGGCTCCGAAGAGGGCTGACTTTCGAGTTCCAACCAATCCCCTCCCAAGGGGGAAGCGCCGCCGGGGCTTCAGGTTCCCGCGTACCCCGGCGCCTGCCTTCAAGCAACCAAGACAGGAGCAAACATGCGGGTATTGCTGGTCGAGGACGACGCGCAGACAGCGGAATGCGTGGAACTTATGCTCAAGGCCGAGGCCATGAGTTGCTACAGCACCGACCTCGGCGAAGAGGCCGTGGAACTCGCGAAGCTCTACGATTACGACATCATTCTCCTCGACCTCAATCTGCCCGACATCTCCGGCTATGAGGTCTTGCGCCGCCTCCGCTCCGTCAAAATCAAAACCCCGGTCATGGTTGTCTCCGGGATGGCCGGCGTCGAGGATAAGGTGAAAGCCTTCAACCTCGGGGCCGACGATTATCTCACAAAGCCCTTCCACAAGGGCGAAATGGTCGCGCGCATCCAGGCCATCGTTCGTCGATCGAAGGGCCACGCTCAGTCGGTGATTGAAATCGACGGGCTCGCCATCGACCTCGACCGCAAGGTGGTGAGCCTCAAAGGCGTCGAAATCCATCTCAGCGGCAAGGAATACGAATTGATGGAACTGCTCGCGCTTCGGCGCGGCGCGGTCCTCACCAAAGAGATGATTATGAACCATCTCTACGGCGGCATGGACGAGCCGGAATTGAAAATCATCGACGTGTTCGTTCACAAGCTCCGCAAGAAACTCGGCGACGCGGGCGAACTCAACCGCATCAAAACGGTTTGGGGCCAGGGCTACGTCCTCAACGACGGGCGCCCTGCGGCCTTGGCTGCTGCCTGAATCCCCGATGTGCTGGTGTACGCCCTCCAAGCGCGCGCCCTGGTGCGAGAACTGCTTTGCGCCCCATATGGCGGCGGAAGCGGCGAAGGCACCCCTAATGGCTCCCAAGGCCGCCTATGACCCGACGCGGCGCCGAGACATGAATCGCATGTTCTCAACCGAGTTGGTTATCCGCGCTGCGATTCAGGCCGTCGAGTTGATGCCGGGAGACCCGAGATTGGCGGAGGCCGTGAGCCTGCTTGAGCGGGCCTGGGGAAAGGTGGAGGATTTCGTGGATGGCGTCGATGCAAATTGAAAACTGGCCCATCGACCGCCTTCGCGAGTACGAGCGCAATCCGAGGAAGAACAACCACGCCGTCGCCTCTATGGCCGACGCCATCAAAGCTTTCGGCTTTCGCGTTCCCATCGTCGCCCGCTCGAACGGCGAGATTTGCGACGGGCATCTCCGGCTGAAAGCCGCCCGCAAGCTGAAGATGAAAGAGGTTCCTGTTATCCTCGCCGACGACATGACGGATGAGCAAATCAAAGCCTTCCGCATCAGTGTCAACAAAGCCGCAACCTGGGCCGAATGGGACGTCGACCTTTTGAAGTTGGAACTCGGCGAGTTGAAGGCGCTGAACTTCGACTTGGCGCCGATTGGGTTTAGCGTCGAGGAGTTGGGCGGGATATTCGCGGAGAAGGCGGAAGGGCTGACGGACCCGGACGAGGTTCCCGACGAGCCGGCAGAGCCGGTGACCGTGCTCGGGGATGTGTGGCTGCTCGGTTCGCATCGGCTGGTCTGCGGTGACAGCACGACGGTTGAGAGCGTGGACAAGGCGCTGAATGGGGTCAAGCCGCATTTGATGGTCACGGACCCGCCGTATGGGGTGGAGTACGACGCGGACTGGCGCAACAAACGCCTGCGTTCCGATGGCTCGCCCATCGGTGGGCGAGCCATCGGGAAAGTTTCGAATGACGACCGCGCGGACTGGTCGGCGGCGTGGGAGTTGTTTTCTGGCGACGTGGCGTATGTCTGGTGCGCGAGCCTGCACAATCCAGAAGCCGCACAGAGTTTACTTGCATCAGGCTTCGCTTTGCGGAGCCTGATAATCTGGGCGAAGCATACCTTCGCCATCGGCCGCAGCGACTACCACTGGCAGCATGAGCCGTGCTGGTACGTTGTGAGAGACAAGGCGACCGGCCACTGGAACGGTGGCCGCAAACAATCAACGCTCTGGCAAATCGACAAACCGCAGAAATCCGAGACCGGCCACTCCACCCAGAAGCCCGTCGAGTGCATGAAGCGACCGATAGAGAACAACAGCAGCCCCGGCCAAGCCGTTTACGAGCCCTTCTCCGGTGTCGGCACGACAATCATTGCCGGCGAGATGACCGGCCGCAGCGTCCACGCAATCGAACTTTCTCCAACCTATGTCGATGTGTCTGTTGCTCGTTGGGAAGCCTTCACAGGCCGCAAGGCCGTTCTCGAATCAACCGGGAAAACCTTCGCTGAAACGGCCGAAGAACGTAACCGAGCCACCGCCGCATGACCGACTCCCCCGAAGACCCGCCGCCTTCTGACGAGCCTCCGAAGAAGCCCCGCAAAAAGAGCCGGTTCAAACGGCAAATCGGCGTCCATACCGTTTACAGGCGCAAGACCATTCGCAAGATTGTTTATAAGGAGCCGAAGAAGCCGGTAGGGCGCGCGCCTCACAAGCCGTCCGAGGCGACGAAGACGATGGTCATTATGATGACCGCTGACGGCAAGATGCAACTCGACGTCTCGCGCATTCTCGGGATTTCGACCCGGACTCTCCGCAAGCACTACCGCAACGAACTCGACAACGGCGCCGCCAAAGCCAACGTGATGGTGACGAGCACGCTTTATCAGGCGGCGACGGGCGGCGGAAACTGGCGCGACGCGAATATGACCGCCGCGATTTGGTGGGACAAGACGCGGAATGGGAAGGTTGAGCCGAAGCAGTCGGTTGAGTTGTCAGGCGCCGTGGGAACCTATGACCTATCGAAACTGACCGATGAGCAACTTACAGCGCTCCAATCCATCCTTGCCCACGCTGGCGCAAGTTCAGGCGGAAATAGCGAGGAGAGGCGCGGAGAAGAATAGGGAGCGCGAGGCGCGCGACGCCGAGCGGGAACTTGCCGAGGAGCTTCTTCGAACCGATTGGGCCAAGCACGCGAGGCCGGAACAACGCCTTCCCCCCGGCGATTGGCTTACGTGGCTCATTCTCGCCGGCCGCGGCATGGGCAAGACGAAAACCGGGGCCGAAAGCATCAGGGAATTGGTCTGCGGCCCTACGCCGCTTGCGCCGGGCCGTTATGCCCGCGTGGCTCTGATTGCCGAGACGGCGGCGGACGCCCGCGACGTTATCGTTGAGGGGCCGAGCGGGATTCTCGGAATCCACCCCCGTGTCTATCGCCCGATGTACGAGCCCTCGAAGCGCCGGCTTACTTGGCCGAACGGCGCCATCGCCACCGTCTTCAACGCGACGGAGCCCGACCAACTTCGCGGCCCCCAATTCGACCTCGCGTGGGGCGACGAATTGGCGAAATGGGAATACGTCCAAGAGGTCTACGACCAGTTGCAGTTCGGTCTCCGCTTGCGCGGCCCGAGCGGCGATAGGCCGAGGCAGATATTCACGACCACGCCGCGCCCGATTCCGATTGTACGCAAGTTGGTCGCCGCGAGCGATACAATCGTCACCCGCGGCAACACGCTCGACAACGCCGCCAACTTGGCGCCGTCCTTCCTTGAAAAGATTGTCGAGCGCTACGCAGGCACCCGGCTTGGCCGGCAGGAATTGAACGCCGAAATCCTTGATGATGTCGTCGGCGCGCTCTGGACGCGCGAGACGATAGACAAGGCGCGCTGGAAAATCGAGGTTCCCGACTTCGCCCGCGTGGTCGTCGCCGTCGACCCGAGCGGCGCCCGAAGCGTCGATGACGAAGGCGCCGACAGCATCGGAATCGTGGTTGCTGCGCGCGGCGTCGATGGGCGCGCGTACGTCAAGGCCGACATGACTTGCAAGCTTTCCCCGGCAGGCTGGGGCGCGCGGGCCGTTCAAGCATATATCGACAACGACGCGGACTGCGTGGTTGCCGAGCGCAACTATGGCGGGGCGATGGTCGAGCACGTTATAAAAACGGCGGCTCAGCATCGAGGCGTCACCGTCGCTTTTCGTGAAGTTGTCGCCTCGCGCGGCAAGGTCGTTCGTGCGGAACCGATAGCGCAGCTTTACGAGCAGGGCCGGGTCTCGCACATCGGCGAACTTTCCGCCCTTGAGGATCAGATGTGTCAATTCACGAACGATGGGTACGTGGGCGACGGGTCGCCGGATCGCGCCGACGCTCTGGTCTGGGCCTTGTCCTCCCTCATGGACATGAGGCCCGTCGTGACCGTCTCGCCTGAAGTGCTTGCCCGCTCGCGCCAGCCCGCCGTCGCCTACGGCTCGTCGCGCTTCGGTCGCCCTTGATGTTTCCCGCCCTCGTAGCGCGCGCCAAGCGGGCCTACAGCGCCTTTCTCGCCCCCCCGGCGGCCGATAGCCCCGCCGCGGCGCCGAAGCGGCCCAAGGGCGGCGTATCGCTTGAGGCGCTAATGGCCTCGCGCGCCAAGCCCTCCCCGCCCTTGCCCGGCAATAGGCGGCATCCTTTCGTGCCCGAGCGGCCGATGCCGGGCGTGGTCCCGAAGGACGCGCCGAATATGGCCTTCGACGACGCCGGCCCGAGCGCCGGCCCGACAGGCTGGGCCGGGGGCCTCTACAATTTCGCCTTCAATGAGGGCGTGACCTTTCTCGGCTACAGCTACCTTTCCGAACTTGCCCAGCGCCCGGAATATCGCAAGATTGTCGACACCTTCGCGGAGGAGATGACCCGCGAATGGATTGAGTTCGAATCCACTGGCGAGGACGACAAGGCGGCGAAGGACACCAAGAACGACAAAATCAAGCAGATTACGGACGAGATGGACCGCCTCGGCGTCCGCGCCGCTTTCTGCAAAATCGCCAAGCACGACGGATATTTCGGCCGAGCCCACCTCTATCTCGATACGGGCCACGGCGACGACCCCGCCGAATTGAAGCAGTCCATCGGCTCCGGCCGCGACGACATTTCAACCGGCAAGATTGGCAAGGGCGCGCTGAAGGCGCTCCGAACCATCGAGCCGGTTTGGACTTATCCGCAAAGCTACAACGCGAGCAATCCGCTCTCGCCGCATTGGTATCAGCCCGACCGCTGGTATGTGATGGGGCAGGAGGTTCACGCCTCCCGCCTCTTGTGCTTCGTCGGGCGCGAAGTTCCCGATTTGCTGAAGCCGGCCTATTCCTTCGGCGGCCTCGCCCTTTCTCAAATGGCGAAGCCCTACGTCGACAACTGGCTTCAGACGCGCCAATCGACGTCCGACATCATTTCCGCGTTTTCGGTCTTCGTGCTCAAGGGCAATCTTTCCGAGAGCATCCAACTCGGCGGCGAGCAGCTTTTCATGCGCGCCGAGCTTTTCAACAACCTGCGCAACAATCGCGGGTTGATGATGGTCGACAAGGAAAGCGAGGACTTCGCCAACGTCTCGGCTCCGCTTGGCGGCCTCGATATGCTTCAGGCGCAGTCCCAAGAGCACATGGCGGCGGTCTCCGGGATACCTCTCGTGAAGCTGCTCGGCATCTCGCCGCATGGCCTCAACGCCAGCGCCGAGCCGGAGTTGCGGGCGTTCTATGAGGGCGTCCATTCGTTTCAAGAGGCGTTCTTCCGCCCCAACCTGACGCGGGTTATCGACTTCATTCAGTTGTCGCTTTTCGGCGAGATTGACCAGGAAATCACGTTCAAGTTCGTCCCGCTCTGGTCGCTGACCGAAAAGGAAGAGGCCGAGGTCCGCAAGGCCAGCGCCGAGACGGACCAAATCTACATCGACACCGGCGTTCTCGACCCGGCCGAGGTCCGCGCCAAAGTCGCCAACGACCCGGCCTCGCCCTACGATGGTCTTGACCCCGACGACGTTCCGGACCTACTCAGCGAGGAAATGGAGGGGCTCGAACCGGCCGGCGGGCGCCCCGAGGTTGCCGCCGAAGAGGTCGAGGCCGAAGCCCCGACCGGCTCCGCAGAACCGAAAGAAGAGGCCAAGCCCGCAAAGGCAGCATGATTGATATCCCGCTCATGGCGCTCTTTGGCGGCGAGCCTATCGCAGCCGCGGACGCCGCGCCGGCAAGAAATGCCAGGGCGCCGAAGGCGAAGGGGGAGGTTCTTCTCCGCCCGGTTCGGCCGAGCGCGGCCATTGAGGCGGACTATCGCAAACGCCTCGCCGCTTTGATTGAGGAAATGAACGCCTCGACGCTTTGGTGGATTGGCGCGGCGTACAAAGAAACCCCGCCGGAACTCGCGCAGGACGAGCTTTCCTCCGCAGCGATGCGCAAGGCGATTTCTGACCTTACGAAGCGCTGGTTCCGCCGATTCGACGATGCCGCCGAAAAGCTCGCCAAATATTTCGCGAAGTCCGTAGCCGATAGGTCCGACGTCGCCCTGAAGAAAATCCTCAAGGACGGCGGCTTCTCTATCGAATGGAAAATGACAGCGCCTCAGCGCGACGCCTTGAACGCCATCGTCCATGAGAACGTCAGCCTGATAAAATCAATCCCGAGGCAATATTTCACCCAAGTTGAGGGGGCGGTTATGCGCTCCGTCTCGACCGGACGAGACATGAAACAACTGACCGACGATATCGAGCATCAGTTCGGTGTTTCGCGGCGGCGAGCCATAATTATAAGCCGGGACCAGAACAACAAAGCGACCGGCGCCTTGCAGCGGGTTCGGCAGATTGAAATTGCCGGCGAGGAGGCGGAGGCTATCTGGCATCACAGCGCCGGGGGCAGGACGCCGCGCAAGAGCCATGTGAAGGCAGGGCAGGACAAGGTTCGATTCAAAGTGAAGGCCGGCTGGTTCGATGGAGACGTTGGCCGCAATATTCATCCAGGCGAATTAATCAACTGCAAGTGCTTCTCTCAACTTGTGGTCAAGGGGTTTAGTTGATTGTCACTCAATAAGAAAGACGGTCTCTGCTGGCGTCGATGAGACGCCAAACTTCGCGGTAAATTCTGGGGCGACATGGCGCTCTGGGATTGTGTATAGGTGCGCTATATCGGCTTCCAGTGCGCCAGGCCCACATCCAGCGTCCATCAACAATCGGTAGTGGTCCGCCACGCCCTCAAGCGCCTTGCGCAGTTCGCCTACGGTCATGCGGACGGTCCTTTCTGTTGGGCATCTCCGGTCCCCCAATGCCTGAGAACTTCTGGGTCAGCGGGACATGCCTCAAGGGGAGGAATGAACTCGTCGCCGCGAAGCGCCGCGCTCCAAAAAGAGCCGGCGTCAATCTGTGCGGCGAGTTTCGCAAGGTCGCGCGCCAGAGACATGGCGTCCTGAGTTGACATCGTGACAGCGATGCCATCTCCGCCGTCGTCAATCTCAATGACCAGTTGGCGCCGCCTAGCAAGTTCAGGCGTCGTGATTGGCTTGATGCTGCGCGTGTCACTCACCGCCGTCGCTCCGCCTTCAAGGTTAGCCCGCAATGCCCGACAACCTAACTATCGGCAGAGCCTACCCCGCGCAAGGCGGGCGGCCCTTGCCCGAAGGCTTCATTCGCAAAGGCGGCAGAAACACCGACGCTGACGCCACGCGCCCGCCGGCCCCGGCGCCGTTCAAGCCGAACGGTATGGAACTCATGCTCTCGATGGATGCGACGACGGTTCTCGGCGACCTCGAACGCATCCGCCTGAAGCTTGTCGAAGTTCGCGTCGAGGCCGAGCGCACCGCCGCCGCCGTTCGCGCCGCCACCCTCTGACCCATCCATAGGAGACCCACCGTGCCCGACCCCATCAGCGACCTCTTCGAAGGCTTGAGCGAGACGCTCGGCTTTCACCCGGCGCCGACGCCCTTCCTGCGCTGGAACGGCGACGTCCTCGAACAGAAATGGACCGGCCACGACGGCGAGGCGTGGGTTCCCGTGCCCGGCTTCAGCGCCAGCAAAGAGCCAGCCAAGCCCAAGGCGCCCGTCATCCCGACGCCTGACCCGTAAGCGTCGAACCGATGTCCGATGCCCTACAAGCCGCTGGCGTCCTCTTCCTGACGCCCTCCGGCAAGGCGCTCTGGATGCGCCAGGCCGGCGGCGGCGAGTTCGAGCCGGAATGGGTCTTTCCCGGCGGCAAGATAGAGCCGGGCGAGACGGCGGCCCAAGCCGCGGCGCGCGAGGCGAATGAGGAAACCGGCGCTCTGCCGGCCTCCGGCCTCTTGCGCCTTCATCGCGCGACGACGGAGCGCGGCGTCGATTATACGACGTTCCTTCAGGTGGTCCCGGGCGAGTTTCAGCCCGCGCTCAGCGCCGAACATAGCGCCTATGCTTGGGCGCCGGTCAGCGACCCGCCAAAGCCGACGCATCCCGGCATCCTGGCGATGCTGGCGCAACTCTTCGACGCCCCCGACGCAAAGGCGGTCGACGAAGCCTCTCTCGCCGCCAACGCGGCCCTTCCGGTCGGGGCGAAGAAAAAGGCGGATGACGAGGCCCCCGCGCAAGACGCGCTGGCGCTCGACCGCCGCATGGACGACGACGGGCGCTTGCATGTCCTGACGAGTCCCATCACCCAAGCGTGCGTCAGCGAATATTGGGGCCGGGAAATCCCGAATTGGCAGAGCCACGGGCTGACGCCAGACCGCAAATACAAGCTCCTTCGCGCGCCGGAGGAATTGAGCCGGCCGGAAACAATCGCGAGCCTGAACAATCTCCCGCTGCTCGACCAACACGTCCCGATCTCCGCCGAGGCGCATCAGCCGGAACACGTTATCGGCTCGACCGGAACCGATGCGGCTTGGAACGACCCGTGGTTGAGCAATTCGCTCGTCATCTGGAAAAAAAACGCCATCGACCAAGCGGAAAGCGGCGTCAAATCGGCATTGAGCGCCGGCTATCGCTACACCTATGACCCGACGCCGGGAACTTGGAATGGCGAAGATTTCGACGGCTGTATGAGAAACATCATCTTCAACCACTTGGCTCAGGTTGTCGAACCCCGCGTCCCCGGGGCCATGATTGGAGACGCCGCAATCACCGAAGAATCCACGAAGCCGAAAGGCGGCTTCTGGTTGCTGACAGCAAAGGAAACCAATCTATGACGAAAGCCCTCTCGCGCACCGCGGCGATGGCGCAGGGGGCCGTCGTCGGCTTCCTTGCTCCCCGCCTCGCCCAAGACGCCAAAATCGACCTCGCGCCCGTCTTTGCCGGCGTCACGAAGAAGAACTACGTCCTTCGGCGCCCGGAAATCATCGGCGGTGTCGCCAAGGCGACGGCCGGAAAGCTGGCGCAGGACGCCAAGCTCGACGAACTCGATGCGGTGCTGATGGCGCTCGACGCCATGCTTCCCGACGACGAGCCGGAAAAGAAGGAAAAGGCCGAGGACGCCGATACCCCGGACAACTTCCTGAAGGGCAAACTCAGCGAGGACGACTTCGCCGCCTACAAGGCCAAGTGCGATTCCGCGGCTAAGGATTCCGAGGAAGAGGACGACCCGGAGGACAAGGGCAAGAAGCCCCCGCTCGGCTCCAAGAAGGCCGTCGCCGACAAGGCCAAGGACTCCGAATCCGAGAAGGAAAAGGCGGAGGACGAGGACGACGACCCGAAGGCGATGGACGAGAAAATCAAGGACGCGGTGCTCGCCGAGCGCAATCGCAGCCGCGGCGTCGCCGAGGCCGAAAAGTTCGTCCGCCCCTGGGTCGGCGAATTGCTGGTCGCGATGGACAGCGCCGAGGACGTCTACAAGAAGGCGCTGACGATGGTCGGCAAGAAGTCGTCGGAACTCGACCGCATCCACCCCTCGGCCTATCGCGCGCTGTTGGAGGCGCAGCCGAAGCCCGGCCAGCGCAATCGCGACCACTTCAGCGGAACCCTCGCGATGGGCATGGACTCGTCCAATCGCGAAGCCGCCGTCAAAATCGCGCCCGGCTTGGAGCGCATCCGCATCGGCGCGTAATTGCCGAGACTCAAACCTCAAGCATCCAGATAGAAACCCAAGGCCCGTGTCCGTAAAGGCGCGGGCTTCGTCGTATCGCGGGCAGATCACAACTCTTGCCCTAAAGTAAAACAGGAGAACAGATATGCCCGGTGGATGGCAAACCCAGTGCTACGCTCAGCCTGCGATTGGTATTGCGGGAGATATGGCAAGCAACAACCCCATCGCTACTTTCGACGCCGGCCCCTTTGGCCTCGTCGCCGGCTCCGCTGGCGTCACTGTCGGTCGCTTTGCTTGGGTGACGAACCCCCTCGACTCCAACGGCGCCCCCGCCATCGCCAATTCGTTCGGCGCTGGCAATGTCGCGGGCCTCGTGCCGCGTTGGAACGCCGCATCGAACGCGACCTACCTCTCTGACGCCGGCATGACGGTTCTTCCGGGCTACGGCGTCGCGCTCGTGACCGGTGGCGACTGGATCGTCAAGAATGAAGGCACGACGCAGGCGACGCGCGGGATGAAGGCTTACGCCAACTTCCTCACCGGCGCGGTCTCCTTCGCGGCCTCCGGCTCGCCCACGACCGGCGCCTCGGCGACGGGTTCGAGCATCGCCGCGAGCACGTTCAGCGTCACCGGCTCCATCGCGGGCAATATCCTCACCGTCTCCGCGGTCGGCTCCGGCA
This sequence comes from uncultured Hyphomicrobiales bacterium, assembly GCA_903932535.1. GTDB lineage: Bacteria > Pseudomonadota > Alphaproteobacteria > Rhizobiales > Beijerinckiaceae > Roseiarcus. The sequence continues at coordinate 33,685 of CAIZGR010000222.1, forward strand.
CCGTCTATCCGGGCGCGACGATCTCCGGCACCGGCATCGCCACCGGCACGCAGGTTCAGCAGCAGATCAGCGGCACGGCGGGCGGCGTCGGCGCCTACTACGTCAGCATTGCGGAACAGACCGTCGCCTCGACGACCGTTTCGGGAACCTACGGGACGCTGACGGTCGGCACCATCACGACCGGCGCCTTCGCGGTCGGCAATACGCTCAACGCGACCGGCTCGGTGGTTGCCGGAACGCAGGTGACGGCTTCCATCACCGGCTCCGGCGGCACCGGCGCGACGATGGTCGTCAACAACAACAACGTCGTCTCCTCGCAAGTGATTTCGGCGGTGAGCAACGTCGAGACGCCCTTCTATGCCCTACATTCCGCCCTCGCGGGCGAGATGGTCAAGGTCGCGGCGGCGGTCGCCGGCTACGGCTCGCAACTCGCTTAAAGCCGCCGCCGAATTTCAACCCTCAAACCCCTCTCTCTGAAACCCACAAGCGCCGCAGCCAACTGCCGGCCATTTTATCGACAAGGAGAAAAACATGGACCGGCAGCAAGCTGTCACCGAATGGGAACGCGTCCGAGACCAGTACGAGCAGGCCGGGTTGGTTATGCCCGGCGTTCGCATGTTCGTCCCCGACGAGTGGAAGCGCAGCGACCGCTCAATTGAGAGCCTGGCGATGGACGCCGTAGGGCCGCTTTCGACGGACCCGAATTCGGCGATTCCGACCATCCTCACCACGGCGATTGACCCCGACGTCATTCGCATTCTTTTCGCCCCGCTTCAGATGGCGGAAATTCTCGGCGAGGAGCGCAAGGTCGGCGACTGGCTCGAAGAAACCCGCCTCTTCCCGGTCGTCGAGGACACCGGCGAGGTTTCGAGCTACGGCGACTATGCCAACAGCGGTCGCGCGGGCATCAACTTCAATTATCCCGCGCTTCAGAGCTATCTCTTCCAGATCATCATGAACTACGGCGAGCGCGAGACCGCCCGCGCCGGGTTGATGCGGATCAACTACGTCAGCGACCTAAGCACAGCCGCCGCCACCATGCTCAATCGCTTCGGCAATCTGAGCTACGCCTTCGGCATCTCCGGCTTGCAGAATTACGGACTGCTCAACAATCCGTATCTCTCCTCATTCTTGACGCCGGCCGTCAAGGCGTGGGGCGGGACGACGTGGTTCAACGGCACGACGCCGGCCGCGACCGCGAACGAAGTCTACAACGACATCCTCGCCGTCGTTCAGAAAATCATTCAGCAGACCAACGGCGCCGTCGAACTCGACTCGCCGATGACGCTGGCGCTCTCGCCGCAGAGCCAGGAGGCGATGATTTTCGCCAACTCCTTCGGCGTCTACGTCAAGAACCTGCTCAAGGAAGGTCTGCCGAATCTCAAAATCAAGACGGCGGTCCAGTACGGCGCGCAGACCTCGGCGAACTCGCAGGGCTATTCGACGATTGGCAACGTGATGCAAATCATCGTCGACAAGATTGATGGGCAGAAGGTCGCCTATCCCGCGTACAACGAGAAAATGCGCGCCCACAAGATCGTCCCCGAGCTTTCCTCGTGGAAGCAGAAGATGACGGCGGGAACATGGGGCACCGTTATGCGGATGCCGCTCGGCGTCGGCGGCATGATCGGAATCTAACCGTCTCTTTGACGGCTCCCCACATCAACTAGCACAAAAGACGCCCCTTCGCGGGCGTTTTTTGTTGCCGAAAACGAGGCAGGAAAAAATGGCGGAACAGAAATCGACGTCGGCCTATGTCACCGTGGCGTGCAAAATCGGCGTGCCGTGGCTCGACCTTCAACTTTGCGAAGAGCGCGAAATCTCGGAGAACACCCAGACCGGCCCGCGGCAGATTAAGCAGTGGGTCAAGACGGGCAAGATCGTGCGCCTTCGCGGCACGTCCTATCCGCGCGGGCAGACCCCGGACGGCTTCCCGGATCGCCCGGAAATGCTCAACGGCTACGCGCTGACCCGCAACGTCCCCCGCGAGTTCTGGGAGCGCTGGCTCGCTCAGAACGCCCGGGCGCCCTACGTCGAAAGCCGCATGATTTTCGCACATGAAGCGGTCGCCGACATCAAGGCGCAGTCGTCGGATCACGTCAAAGACCTCAGCGGCATCGAGCCGATTGCGCGCGAGAAAATCGACGGCACGGACACTATCGTCGACTCCCGCATGGCGCGCTCGACCAACCAGCACGTCGCTGGCGTTCAGGCGGCCTCGCGCAGCGCGGCGTAAGGGGGAGCCATCCTATGGCCGCCAATGACATCATCGTTCACTGCCACGTCAGCGGCGGCCTTACGCTTCAGCTTTGCGAGAGCGTCAAGGATGAATTCGGCTACGACGTCATGCGCCGGATTGGCGATGTCGTGACGCTCAACTTCGGCGATAATCACGGCATCGACGCCGCCTTCATGGACGCATGGGCCAAGCAATACGCTCAATCGGCTTTGCTCGCCCAGGTCTCCGTCCGCCCGGCCGAGGCCGAGTGATGGGCGTTCAAGTCACGTTCAGCGCGCCGCAGTTCTTTCAACTGTTTCCGCAGTTTCAGAGCAGCGTGAGCGACCTGCAACTGACGAACGTCATCCTTCCCCTTGCCGAGCAATACGTGCGCAATGACGGCGGCGGCCCGGTCGAGTCGGTTCAATCTCAGACGAATCTCCTCAATCTGGCGGTCGCTCATATCTGCCAGTTGTTCTACGGCGCCAACGGCCAGACGCCCTCGGCGTTGGTCGGCCGCATTTCCGATGCGACGCAAGGCTCCGTCTCGGTCTCGGTCGATATGCCGGAGGTTCCGGGCGCGGCTTGGTACATGCAGACGCCATTCGGCGCCGCTCTCTGGCAAGCGATGGCCCCCTATCGAACCGCCCGCTACCTCGCGCGCGTCAATCCGACCACGCAGGGGTTCGTTCAATATCCGCTCGGCGCCGGCGGGCGGGGATGGCGCTGATGTGCTTTCCGCTGAGCGACTCTTCACTGCCAACCTTGGTCCCCAAGCCGCAGCGAGACCTCGGCATATCCGACCGCGAGGGGGCTTATGTCAACGTGTCGGAAGAGGGCGTTCAGGTCATCGTAATCGGGCCGATGCGGTACACCCCCGGAGAGTATGCGGCGGCGGTGTCTGACCTGTGCGGTGCCGAGTTCGGCGTAAGAAGCGCCGAATTTATGACCTGCACGAACGCCGACTTGAACCATACGCTTCTATGCCGCGGCTTCGTGAGCATGATATTCGGCAAGGTCGCCTGACGTGGCGTCAATCTCGGGCGGCAATAAACTCGCGCCGTTCATGGACGGAATCACGGCAAAGCTGGACACGGCGAAAGAAGTTCAGGTTGGCTTCTTAGAAAACGCTAAGTACCCTGACGGAAAAAGTGTGGCTATGATAGGGGCAATTCAGGAGTTCGGCGCCCCGCGCGCCGGCATCCCGCCGCGCCCCTACTTCCGCAACATGATTGCGGCCAAATCGCCGGAATGGCCGGATGCGATTGCCGGCGTGCTCAAGGCTTCCGACTATGACGCCGCCAAAACGCTCAACATCGTCGGCGACCAAGTAGCCGGGCAGTTGAAGCAGTCAATCGTCGACACGCTCGACCCACCGCTTAGCCCCGTCACGCTGATGCTCCGCGGGATGCGGACGCAATCTCAATTCCAGGGCCTCCCCTTCGGCCAACTCATCAAGATAGCCCGCGCGCGTGTCGCCGCGGGCGAATCCAACTTCGGCCCCTCGACCAAGCCCCTGGTCGATACGGGCGACCTCCTTCGCAGCATCGACTTCATCGTCAAATAGGGAACGAGACTTATGGCTTGGCATCTCATCTCCGAGGAAATTGGCGGCGTTCTTTCGAGCGCGCTCCCGGCGGACACCGCCAGCTTGGCGGGCGGCGCGGTCTCCACCGGCGCCAACGTCAAGGAAAGCGGGAACCTCTGGAATCAGACCCCCGCGGGCGGCCTTGCGCCGGCAGGCACCGGCTCCGGCTACGTCGTGGCGCTCGCGACCATCCCCGCCAATGCCTTCAACGCTGCGGGCCGCGACATCATGATTACGGCGCAGGGCAACTTCGGCGCGAACGGCAATACCAAGACCATCAGCCTCGTCGTCAACGCCACCAATCCGGCGGTCGGAAGCGTCGTCTCGGGCGGCACCACCATCGCGACGACCGGCGCCGTGACCACCAACGGCTCGGCGTGGCTGATTGGCGCGGACATCATCAAGACCGGCTCCCTGGGCTCGAATACTCAGTCCGCGATGCACTATGCCGCCCAGGTCGGCGCGGTCGTCTCGGCCTTGCAGGCGAGCCAGTCGCTTACGCTCACGGAGTCCGCGCCCATTACCATCGCGGTCGTCATCAATTGCGCGACCACGGCGACGGACGCGACGCTCTGGAATTTCCAGGGCGAGTGGTTCAACTAAGCCGCATCCGTGGACCTCAACGCCCTCGTCTCCGGCGCCATAGGGACGGTCAATCCTCCCCTGACCGTTCAAATCAAAATAAGCACCGGCTACGTGACCGGCGCGGACGGCTCGCGCACGCCGACGTACACGACGCAGAGCGTGTCGGCTCAAATCCAAGCCCTGACCTACAACGACATCCAGCAGGCGAACGGCCTCAATATCCAGGGCGTCCGCCGCAAGATGTACGTAGAGGGCGACGTCGAGGGGCTGGTCCGCGCGGATAACAAGGGCGGCGATTTGGTCACGATGCCTGACGGAACGGTCTGGAAGGTCGCGCTCGTAACTGAGCACTGGCCCGATTGGACTTCCTGCATCATCACGCTTCAGGACAACTCCTAATGTTCCGTCGATTCCCCTATGCCGCCGCGGTCTCGTGGCTCTTGAGCGTGTCCGCGGCGTTTGCGCAGGCGACGACGCCGGCCAACCCGACATCCACGCTGCAATTGACGTCGGCGACGACCGCCTATTCGGCGGGGCAGTTGATTGCGAGCAGCGCGACGGCCGGCTCCGTGGTCGTCCCCTCCTTTTCGATTTCCGCGCAATACCGCTCGGCGATGATTGCCGGTCTCCGGCTCGCGGTCGCCGACTCGACCTCGACGGCGTGGCCGGCGGCGAACGTTCAGATTGACCTCTGGTCCGCAGCCCCAACCTTCAACAACGGCGACCGGGCCGCGTGGTCGGTGGCAACCGGCAGCGGCGGCCATCTCGGCGCCTTCTCTTGCACGTTCTCGGCGTTCTCCGGCGATGGCTTCTATGCCGAGTGCTCGCCGAACGTCGGAAACGTCCGCATCCCGGCCAACATAGGCACGGTCTATTGGACGGCCCAAATCGCGGCGGGCTCATCGAGCGGCGTCACCGGCGCCAGCAAGGTCATGACGCTGACCGCCGAAGTGCTTGAGTGACCTCTCCAACCGTCACGCAGAGCCAAATTCAAACGGCGCTGCGTTCTTTCATCCTCACAGTGCTTCCCACATGGGAGTGCATCGAGGGGCAGGACTCGCGCGTCTCGGAGCCTTCGACAACCGATTTCGTCGTCATGACGATAATCAACCGAACGCGGCTTGAGACAAACGGCTCCTTCTACACGCCGCCGCCAGGAAGCCAGCTTGTCGCCGGGTCGGAGACAATCACGCAAGCCTTTCAGGTAACGTTTCAACTCGATTTCCACTCCGCCAACGTCGGCGACTCGTCCGATGCGGCGGTGCTGGTTTCGACCCTCTTTCGCGATGACGTCGCCGTTCAAGCCTTCGCGGCCTCCGGCTATCCGATATCGCCCCTGTACGCCGACGACCCGAAACAAATCCCGTTCTTGAACGCCGAACAGCAATTCGAAACCCGCTGGGTTCTCGATGCGGTTTTGCAGGTCAATGCGGGCGTCGTCTGGTCGCAGCAATTCATGCTCGGCGCTCCGGGCATCCAGATTCAGAAGCCGGCTGACGGCGCCCCCGCGTAAGCGGGAATTCGGAGAGAGAAATGTCGACTATCCCCGCCTCGCAAATTGTTCAAATTTTACCGAGCGTTATCAGCGCTGGCGGAACCGCGCTCGTCCTCAATGGCGTGATGCTGACCAAGAACGTCCGCGTCCCAACCAACCAAGTCATGAGCTTTGCGAGCGCGCTCACGGTCGGCGCCTTCTTTGGCCTGGCGAGCGCGGAATATGCGCAGGCTCAGATTTACTTCAATGGCTACCAGAACGCCTCGCAGCTTCCGGGCGCCATGCTCGTCGCGCGCTACACCGAGAACAACGTTCCGGCGTGGATAAAGTCGGGCCAGATTCAGACGCTCACGCTCGCGCAGCTTCAGGCGATTTCCGGCTCCCTCACCGTGACGATGGACAATTATCCGCGCACGGCCTCAATCAACCTATCCTCGGCGACCTCCTATTCCGCCGCGGCGGCGCTGATTCAGACGGCGCTCAACGCGGCGGACCCGACCGAAGCCTCCGTCACCGGCTCAATTGCGGCAGGAACGGCTTCCTTCACGGCGTCTATCGCCGACGACATCATGACCGTGACCAACGTGGCCTCCGGGACGCTCTACCCCGGCGCCGTGATTTCGGGAACCGGCGTCACCGCGAGCACGCAGATTGCGGACCAGTTGACCGGAACCACCGGCGGCGTCGGCACCTATTCGGTTTCGATAAACCAGGCCGTCGCGTCGACCACGGTTACGGCGACGTTCGGAACCATGACCGTGACCGCGGTTGCCTCCGGCACCATTTCGGTCGGCCAGACCGTCACCGGAACCGGCGTGACCGCTGGAACGATTGTGACGGCCCTCGGGATGGGCTCGGGCCTCACCGGCACGTATATCGTCCAGTACACGCAGACGGTCGCCAGCGAGACGCTGACTTGCACCGCGAGCCCTCTCGCCGTCGCGTATGACTCGACCTCGGGCTCCTTCTACTTCACGTCCGGGATTTCCGGCTCCGCATCGGTCGCCGCCTATGCGACCGGCGCCATCGCCCCGAGCCTCTTCATGACCTCGGCGACCGGCGCGACGCTTTCGCAGGGCGCCAATGGCGTCACGCCTTCCGCCTTCATGAGCAACCTGATTCAGATTACGCAGAATTGGGTTTCGTTCTGGACGATTTTCGACCCGGACGACGGGGCCGGCAACACCAACAAACTCGCCTTCTGCGCATGGGTCAGCGCTCAGAACAATCGCTACGTCTATCTCTGCTGGGATAGCGACCCGAACCCGACGACGCAGACCCCGGCTACGACATCGCTCGGCTATCTCTGCTCGACGAACGGGAACAACTATGCGGGCGTCCACCTGATTTACGACCCGCTCAATACGGGCCTCGCGCCCTTCACGGCCGGCAGCATCGCGAGCCTAAACTTCGGCGCCACGAATGGACGCACGACATTCGCCTTCCGCACTCAGAGCGGCCTTGCCGCTACCGTGACGAACGCCCAGGTCGCCGCGAACCTTCTCTCGAACGGCTACAACTTCTATGGGGCTTACGCGACGGCGAACCAGACCTTCGTCTTCTACTACAACGGCTCCGTGACCGGCCCGTTCCAATGGCTCGACAGTTTCGCCAATCAGGTCTACATGAACTCGCAATTCCAGTTGGATTTGATTGAGCTTCTGACGACCGTCAACTCGATCCCCTACAATTCCGCCGGCTACGCGCTGATTCAGGCCGCGTGCATGAGCACCATCGTTCAGATGCTCAACTTCGGCGGCATCCGCGCGGGCGTGCCTTTGTCGTCGCTTCAGGTCGCGGACGTCAATATGCAAGCGGGCTTCCGCATCGACGATGTGCTGTTTGCTCAAGGTTGGTTTTTCTGGGTCGCGCCCGCGACTCCACAGGTGAGACAGGCTCGCGGAACTCCGCCTTGCTACTTTTGGTATCTGGACGGCCAATCTGTGCAGGCTATCGTTCTTTCGTCAATCGAACTCGCCTAACCTATCAATCGAAACACGTAGGGCCTGACCCATGTCAATCACAAGCGCCAACGCGGTTTTCATGCTGAGCATCGGCGCGCTGTACGCCTCGCCGCAGCAGCTTATGAACTTCGCGACCGACGACATTTTCGACGTCGACGCAATCCAGGCGGCCGAAGCGCAGATGGGCGTTGACGGCCACCTTACCGCCGGCCATGTCTTCGAGCCGGTTCAGATGAAAATCGCCTTCATGGCGGACTCGCCCTCAATCCCGATTTTCGAGAATTGGGAGGCCAACCAGCGCAAGGTCGGCGACGTCTATGCGGCCTCGGGCTCAATCACGCTGACGGGCGTCAATCGCCAGTACACGCTCAACAATGGCTTCCTCGTGACCTATCCGGTTATGCCGAGCGCGAAGAAAGTGCTTCAGCCGCGGGTCTTCGGCATCACCTGGGAAAGCGTCACGCCGTCCCGTCTTGGCGCAGGCGTCTGAACGAAGCGAGGCAATGAGGCATGGCTCGCAAGGTTATCGACTACACCATCGAAACGGAAGGCCGGGACAAGGGGAAGGTCTTCCAAATCACGGAAATGTCCGCCGCTCAAGCCGAGCGCTGGGCATTGCGTGCGTTTCAGGCAATGGCGAAAGGCGGCGTGGATGTGCCCGACCTTATCGGCGCCGGAATGGCGGAATTCGCCATAGCCGGCATCCGGGGGCTTTCCTATGCAAGCTATCACGAGGTCGAGCCCTTGCTCGCCGAGATGATGGCGTGCGTCCGTATCAAGCCTGACGCGAACAATCCGAGCGTCGTGCGCGACTTGATTGAGACGGATATCGAGGAACTCAAGACACGCCTGGACCTTCGGGCAGAATGGTTGAATCTCCACACGGGTTTTTTGCAGGCCGGCGACCCCTCGACCTCGGCTTAGAGGTCGATACCGTCGGCATCATCGATTACCCGAACATTCCGCGCATGTTGGGCATCGCCATGACCCACGCGCCGCTGCGCGATTTGGATAGCGTCTATTCGCTTTCCGATATGTACGACATTCTTGAGAAGGCGGCGGTGGATAGCCACAATCAGAAGCGTGTGGCGAAAGCGCGCGAACGCGAGAGGCGGCAAAAATGAACGTCGTCGACTCGCTCATCGTAAGTATAGGATTAGACGCTACCAATTTCAAAAAGGGTCAGCGCGAGGTCAACGACTCCTGGCAGAAAGCGCGCGGCACGGCGCTTCAGCATGGCCGGGCGATTGAGGACAGTAACAAAAAGCTCGTCGGCTCCTTCAACAAACTGAAGGTCGAGGCGCTTGGCTTCTTCGCCGCCCTGCTCGGCGCGCGTGAAATCAAAGAATTCGTCGCCCAAGTCACGACCGCGAACGCCGCTGTTGGGCGCTTGGCCGCCAACATCGGCGAACAGCCCCAAATGCTTCAGGCATGGGGAAATGCCGTCGAGCGCATGGGCGGCAACGCCAACGACGCCACGCAAAGCCTAACCAATCTCAGCAAGTCCTTTTTCGAACTCAAATACAACGGCAAGGCTCTCCCGGATAGCGTCTACCGCGTTTTCGCGATGGCGCGGATGCCGGTTCCGAACCGCGAAGACAGTCTCGACAGCGCGCTCAACAAAACCGCAGCGGCGCTGAAGGAAATCGCCAAGCAGGACCGCACGGCGGCCTTTTTCTTCGGCGAAGGGATGGGGCTTACGGACAGCACCATCAATCTGATGTTGCGCTACGGCGCCGCGACCGCCGCGCACGTCAAGGCGCTGAGCGGGCTGACCGCCACGGACAAGCAAATTGAGAACTCCCAAAAGCTGATTGAAAAATGGAAGACGCTCGAACAGACGGCAAATGATATCGGGCGAACGATAGAGGGATGGTTCTCTGGCGCCTTCCTGGAAACGCTGGACGCTCTACAGGGCGTGTTCACGTCGATTGACGAGATAGTCCACGGAAATTTCGCAGGCACAAAAAAGAGAATCGACAAGAACATCCACGACCCTTCGTCGTCTGGCGAGTTCGTGCCCGATGTTGGTGGCTCTAGTGTCTCCAAGACCAACCCCCTCCCTGTCCAAATCGTCCCCAACTCCACGGGCTCGGTGGGCGTCGGAGGGGGCGGGGGTGCCTCTGCCGCGACCCCGCCAACACCTATCCCCTCGGAGAGAGGCGGCGCCGGGCCGGCGTTGAGGCGGCGCAGCAGCAGGACGGGCGCGCGGTTCGACAGTAGCGGCCACGCCGTGTCCCCCACGCCCGTCGACACGGGCGGCTCGACAATTCCAGGCTTCACCGCAGACGAAACCTCGGATTTCCTGAACAGGCTCGGCCAATACGAGAGCGGGAACAGGTATATTGGGAACAACGCCCAAGGCTATGGCGGCCGGTGGCAGATGGGGCCGAATGAAGTAGCAGGAACGGGAAACAAGCGAGACTCGGACTGGTATTCCAACAAAGGCGGCGTGCAAGACCGCTCGATGATGGCGTACACGTTGCAGCACTATAATGAGCTTGTCGCCAAAGGAATAATCAAGCAGGGAATGTCGAAAGAGCAAATCGCCGGCTATCTGGCGGCGGCTCACATCGGCGGCGTCGGCGGAGCTCAGGCTCTTGCGACTGGACAAGTTCGGCGAGATAGCAACGGGACCGGGACCAACACCTATTTCAACATGATGAAGGGCCTCGGAAGCGCCAGCGCGGTCGGCAACGGCGCCAACGAAATCGGCCGTTGGGTTCCCGACCCGACAGGGGCCGGCGGGCGCCGGTGGGTCCGCTGGGCCGTCGACCCCGGCACGGCGGCCGAGCGCGCGGGCGGCGGAGGCGGCGGACACATCGTCAATGACTTCGGCGAGGTCGAGCGCGACAACGCCGCCGGCAACCGCCGGCACGGCTGGAAAGCCCGCTCGATGTATCATCCGCTCTGGCATGGCTCCGGCGGCGACGTGGGCATTGTCCCGGGCACACATCCTTCGCTGTCCATGATTCACAGCGTTCATCCCGTGACCACGAGCAGCACGAGCAACGCCATGCACATCGGGGCGATTCACGTCAACGCGCCGAACGCGACGGATGCGAAGGGCATTGCCGGCGACATCTATGGGGCGCTGGGCCGCTACCAGCTTTCCATGAGCGGCCAGAGCGGGCAGGTGTAGGCGCGTGGCTGACGACGACATCCTCACGCTCCTGACGCAAGACCTTATCGGGGAAATCGCCCCGCCGGGCGCGCAATGGGGCGTCTTTTCCGGCGGCGGCGCCGTAATCACGGCGGATACGGTTCTCTCGCTCGGCTACAAGCAGGAATGGTCTATCTCGGACTATCCGGTCGAGCGCGGGTCGTTCGAGAGCTACGACAAAGTAGCCCTTCCCTTCGATGCCCGCGTTCGCTTCGCGGCCGGCGGCTCGGCCACGAACCGAGAGGCGCTGCTTTCGTCAATCGCCGCGATTGCCGGAACGACGCAAGTCTTCGACGTCGTGACGCCGGAATTCGTCTACACGTCCGCGACCATCAGCCACTACGACTATCAGCGGACCTCGCATCAGGGCTTGGGCCTCCTCCAAGTCGACGTTTGGCTTTTGCAGGTTATCCAGCAAGGCAATGACGACGCCTTGGGCGGGGCCTCTCAGCCTGACGGAGCGCCTACGGTGAATGGGGGAAGCGTGCAAACGACGGACCCGAGCGCCGCTCAAATCGGGGCAGTACAGGCCGCGCCGGATTTCAACGTCAACCAATCACCCTCGGCCTTGCCCTGATGTTCATAATTCCGTTGCAGGCAGTGCCGAGCCAGTCGGTGACTGTCGCCCTGGCGTCTCAGAATTGCCAAATCAACATCTACCAAAAGAACACCGGCGTCTTTGGCGACCTCTACCTCAACAACAATCTCGTCATCGCGGGCGTGCTTGGGCGGAACCTGAAGCTCTGGCTCATGAACACCTATCTCGGGTTTTCGGGCGACTTGATGTGGCTCGATAATCAGGGCTCGCTCGACCCCTACTATATCGGCATCGGCTCTCGCTACACGCTGATGTATCTCTTGCCGAGCGATACCCCGAAAACGTCTCTCTACGCTTAGGGCTCTTTCAGCAAGCGCAAAGCCCCGGCCACCCGTCGCGTCTGCAAACAAGCCGCATGGCGCTCGATATCGCCCATCTTGTCGAAGGCGTCTTCGGCGTTGCCTGTCGCCATGTGTAGGTCGTGGACGAATTCGAGGTCGTCGGCAGCGACGTTGGCGTTGACGTAAAGCTGAACCGCGGCGTCGCTGATGGGAATCCCGCAACGGTCGGCGGCGCCCAAAAGCCTGCCGAGTTCGAAACCAGTCATTGAGCCTTCCTTGGCGCGCGCGGCGCCGGAAAGGACCAAAATGGCGACGGAAAGAAGCAGGAGGCGCGACATGAAAATCACGCTAGCCTACTTTTTCCGGGTTCCCGAAACGTTCTGACCGGCGATGACTTTTAGCCAGAAGCTCATCAACGTTTCTTTTTCGCTCGCCTCCGGCAATTTCGGGGGCGGAGGCAACTCCGCCAACATCACCGGACTTCGCGTTTCCGCGATGATTGAAATGAACGGGGCAGCGTCTTCCGGGACCATGCAACTGGCGATTTTCGGCCTGCCTCTGAGCACAATGAACCAGTTGTCGACGATGGGGACTCAGAAAACCCAGCAAGGCGACAACCAAGTTTCGGTCTATGCGGGCGACGCGCAAAGCGGAATGAGCCTAGTCTATACCGGATACATTTTCGACGCCTACGTTGATGCGGCGAATATGCCCGAGGTCTGCTTTCGCCTGACCGGGAGCCCGAGCGGCGGCATCCATGCCGCGAAGCCGGTCGACCCCATCAGCAAGTCCGGGCCGCAAGACGTAAGCCAGATGATGAAGACGCTGGCCGGGCAAATGGGCCTGAAGTTCGAGGACAACGGCGTCAACGTCAAAATCAAGAATCCCTACTATCCGAGTTCGAGTTGGAACCAAGCCGTCGCGTTGGCGGAAGACGCCAACATTCATCTCGTGGTCGAGCGAGGGACGCTCGCAATCGCGCCGATAGGCAAGCCGAGACAGGGCAACGTCATCATCTCCCCCTCGACGGGGATGGTCGGCTATCCGGCCTTTCTAGAGGCCAAGGTTTTGGTGAAGGCGCTCTTTCAGCCAAGCGTCAGCATCCTATCGACCATGACGATTCAAAGCGACCTGACGCCGGCCAATGGCGACTGGATGATAATCCAAATCGTCTACGAGCTTGAGTCGAAGATGCCGCACGGGCGTTGGTTCATGACCCTGGTCGGTGTGCCGACGAGTGAAGGAAATCCGGCCTCATGAGCGGTGATGGCTACTACGGACAATTCGGCGTCTTCGACGACAGTTCGCTGTTTCATCAAATAAAGTTCCTTATCAAACAAGCGCTAGCCGAGCACAGGACAAGCGTCCCGGTCAAGGTCGTGAAGGTTCACGGCGGTGGCGTCGGAAAGCCACCGACCGTCGATGTTCAGCCGATGATAAAGCAGATGGATGGCGTCGGAAACGCGTCCTCTCACGCAATCGTCTACGGAATCCCTGTCGCGCGAAATCAGGCGGGGGCGAATGTCGTCATCAACGACCCGCTGGTCGGCGACACCGGGCATCTCATGGTCGCCGACCGCGATATTCAATCGTGGAAAGACAACGACGGCGCCGAGAGCAATCCCGGCTCGATGCGAAGGCATGATTTGGCGGATGGGGTCTATCACCACGCCGTCGCGATGCCGACGACGCCGAAGCAATATGTCCACTTCAAAGATGGCGTCGGAATCGACATTTACGACTGCAACGGGAACAAAATCGAGATGACGAGCGCGGGCGTCAAAATCAACGGCACGCTGATTGATTTGCACGGCAACATCAAGGCGGCCGGTGACGTCCAGACGAGCACGAACACGACGCTGGATACGCACATCCATAGCGGCGTCACTTCGGGCGGCGCGAATACCGCGACCCCGGTCCTGGGAACCTGAAGCCCGTGACCAAGCAGACGCTTCAATTGACGCCTCCATCGACGAGCGACCCGAACGACTCCGGCTGGGATTTGACCTTGGACGCGAGCGGCAACATCGCCATCGCGAGCCCGCCCTATGCCCTAGCGCAAGACGCCGCCAGCGAGTGCCGTCTCTTCGCCGGGGAAGCCTACTACGACACGACGAGGGGCGTTCCCTATTGGGGCCAAATCCTCGGCATGGCGCCGCCCCTGTCGCTTGTGAGGGCCTATCTCGTCCGGGCGGCGCTGCTCGTCCCGGGCGTAGTCCGCGCGCAAGCCTATTTCACGGCCTTCTCAGGCCGCAAACTGTCGGGGCAGGTTCAGGTGACGGACAAGACGGGCAACACGGTGGCGGCGGGGTTCTGAGGTGACAGCAGTTCCGCAGCCGACGTTTGGCGCGACGGGGTTTCAGCCCCCAAGCGAGCAGGCCATCATTGCGGGCGTCACGGCGGACCTGAACGCGGCCTTTGGCGGCAATCTCAACCCTTCCCTCGCTACCCCGCAAGGGCAGTTGGCATCAAGCCTTACGGCGGCCATCGGCAACGTCAACAGCCTCTTCCTCCTCTACACCAATCTGGTCGACCCGGCGCTCAGCTACGGGAGGATGCAGGACGCAATCGGGCGCATCTATTTCATCGAGCGAATCCCCTCGGCGCCTACCACGGTAGCGGTGACTTGCACCGGGAGTCCGGGCGTTGTGATTCCGGCCGGCGCGCTTATCGAGGACACCAACAGCAACACCTATGTCTGTACGGACGGCGGCTCGATTCCACTCACCGGCTCCATCGTCCTCAATTTCGCGAACCAGACGCCGGGGCCGATTCCCTGCGGCGCTGGCGCGTTGAGCAGTTCGGCCGGGGCGCAAATCTATCAGGCCATCCCCGGCTGGGACAGCATCAGCAACGCCGCGGCTGGCGTCCTCGGAAACAACGTCGAGAGCGCCTCGGACTTCGAACTTCGCCGAAGCCAGTCGGTCTCGCTGAACGCCCTCGGCTCGCTTCCGAGCATCCTGGGTGCGGTCCTGGCGGTTCCGGGCGTGCTTGACGCCTACGTGTACGAGAACACCACCAACACGCCGCTGGTCGTGGGGGGCGTCTCTCTCGTCGCCAATTCCATCTACGTCTGCGTGCTCGGCGGCTCGGCGGCGGCGATAGCCCAGGCCATTTGGTCGAGGAAGGCTCCCGGCTGCGCCTACAACGGCAACACCACCGTAACGGTTCAGGATACGAGCGCCGGCTACATTCCGCCCTATCCGACCTATCAGGTTTCGTTCGAAACGCCGCTGGTTCTGCCCATTGTCATGGCGGTGAATCTCGCCAACACGCCGCTGGTTCCGAACAACGCGGTCTCGCTGGTTCAGAACGCTATCGTCGGCGCCTTCGCCGGCCTCGACGGAGGCCCCCGCGCCAAAATCGGCTATGAACTCTTCGCCAGCCGCTTCTATTCGACGCTGGCCTCGCTCGGCCCGTGGGTCCGCGTCATCTCGATTTTGATGGGCTCTCCGAATGCCCCGCGCTCCGCATTCACGGGCTCCATTTCGGGCACGACGCTCACGGTGACGGGCATTTTGTCGGGGGCGCTCGCGACCGGACAGGTTCTCCTCGACACCACGGGCGCGCTGACGCCCGGAACAATCGTGACCGGCCAAATCACCGGAACGACGGGAGGCGTTGGAACCTATTCGATCAACTATCCTCAGACGTTAGCGCTTGAGGCGATTTCCGGCGTCATCCCGAATTTGTTCGACGTCGCCGTGAACATCAATCAAGTCCCGTCCATCAGCGCCTCTAGCATCTTCGTGACCTTGACGTGAGCGGCCCCGCCTATCCGCCCCCGCCCGCCGCGGGGTCAAATGCTATTGGCAAGTTCGAGATTGGCGTCTCGCCTGTCGGCGATATTCCGAACCTCGATATCTGGACGACAATCGTCAGCCAATACGCCAACTCGCCGGTTCTCACCGGAATCATTATCGACACGGCGCAGGCGATTGACCAGACCGAGAACCTGAACGCCTTCTACGACAACATTTGGAACATCGCTTCCGCCGTAGGCTATGGCCTTGATGTGTGGGGCCGAATTGTCGGCGTAGAGCGGACCATTCAGGTTCAAGTGACGCAGTGGTTTGGCTTCAACGAAGCCACTCCCGGCGCCCTGTCGTTCGATAACACGCAGATTTTCTACTACACGCCCGCGCTTGGATTTTCGGAGGGAAAGGGCTTCGTCCCCTTCGGCTCCGGCTCCTTCAATCTCAGCCCGCAATGGCTATCCAACGGGCAAACGCAGGGCGGCGGCGTCTTCTACAATGGCGCGGCCCTGACCGCGATATATTCGCTTCAGGACAAGGACTACCGGACCCTCATTCTGGCGAAGGCTGCCTTCAACATCACAAACGGTTCCATTCCGGCCATCAACCGAATCCTGATGACGCTTTTCCCAGGCCGAGGAAATGCGTTCGTCAAAGAGGGCTACACCGGAATCAACTATTTCGGTTTCATTGAGCAACAGAACGCCGACACGTTTGGGCAGGGGCTTTTCTACATCGCCGAACCCATTCCAAGCATGACGATGGAGTACGTCTTCCAGTTCAAATTGTCGCCTGTCGAATATTCGATAGTTGCGACTTCTGGCGTCTTGCCGAAATCGACAGGCGTCGCCTCCTCAATCCTGATTCAGTCGCCCCCGCCTCGGTTCGCCGTAGCCCACGCGCCGTCAACGTCGGCATCGTTCGACGCCTCGTACAGCTACGATTTCTGACAAACAAGCAGGCAAAGAAATGCAGTCTACAAACATTCCCGCAAAGTTCCCGATTCCCTTCGCGAACTCGGCGGGGTCAGGATTCGTCAGGACCGTTCCGCAGGCGTCGCAAATCGGAATCACGCCCGGAGCCGCGTCGCTCACGGACGGCTTCCCCCCGGTCTGCTTTCAGCCTGTCGGCGCCGGCGGCGTGCCCCCGTCCGGGCAGGACTTCAACGGGCTCCTGAACCAACTTTCCTCGTGGTCGCGCTGGTCGGCGGCCGGGGGGCCTGTCTATTACGACGCCACGTTCTCCGCCTCCATCTCCGGCTATCCCAAGGGGGCGATGCTCGACAATCTGACAACGCCCGGGGCCTTTTGGGTAAGCACGGCCGAGAACAACACGTCGAACCCGGATGCGGGCGGGGCCAATTGGGTTCCGCTCTCCAATAGCTCCGGCGTTCGCTACGGGCCTGACGGCGGCGCGGCCGGCGCGCTGATTGTGAACCCCACCCCGGCGCTTTCGTCCCTGGTCGCGGGAACTGTTCTGCTCGTTCACAATATCGTCGCCGCCAACACCGGGGCCACCACGCTCAACGTCAATAGTCTCGGCGCGGTCGCGGTCACGTTCGAGGACGGAACCGTGTTCGCGGGCGGCGAATTGGCCGCGGGCATGGATGCGCTGTTCGAATACGACGGCGCCAAGTGGCGCATGTTGTCCAAGCCGCCCTTGAGCTATTGGGACTCGCGATATCCGAAGTTGAGCCTGCCGCCGAGCGGCTCGACGTTCTATGTCAATTCGACCACGGGCAACGACGCCAACAATGGCCTCACGTCGGGAACGGCGTTCCAGACCATTCAAGGCGCAATCAACACGATTTCGAACAAATATCTGTCGGTCACAGGCGTTACAATCAACGTGGCGGACGGAACTTATTCGGGCTTCGTGGTGAGCCAGTCCTTCATCGGATTGTGGAGCATCGTTGGAGACGTCACGACCCCGGCGAATGTGGTCATCAATTCTCTATCTGCCGGCGTCAACGGCGGCATCGGGATTGGCGTCACGGCGGCGAACGTCAATATTTACGGCATCACAATCAACTCGTACTATGCGACCTTCGAGGCGAACAATCTCGCCAACGTTCGCTTGAACAATGTGAACTGGACGGCGCCAACCCAATCGGGTTGGAGCGTGTTCAACTCCTTCAATCTTTCGTCTATCTATATGTACGGAACCTTCAACGGAAGCGGCGGGGCGCAGACGCTCTTTACGGCTTCGTCCAACGCCTCGATTCAGGTTGGAGACCAACTCGGCGTCACCCGGCCCGCCACGATTACGCTGACCGGAACGCCGGCCTTCTCGGTCGCGACCGCGTATGCGCTTCAGGGCGGTTCAATCAATATCGTCTCCCCTGTGGTCACATTCACCGGGGCGGCGACGGGCGTTCGCTACAACGCGACCATCAACGGGACCATCAACACTGTGGCGGGCGGCTCGACGTTCATCCCGGGCTCCTCGGCGGGCGTCACGTCCTTGGGCGGCCAGTACGCATAACCCGATTGCCGACAGCAGAGACCGCAACATGAGAAGAGTTCGGAACGCGCTGCTGGCCGGCGCCATGCTGCTTGCGTGGGGCGATGCGGCGCGCGCGCAATCCAATCCCGGCTGGTCTTACGGGCATGTCCCCACGGCCGGAGAATGGGATTCGGCATTCAGCAGCAAGCAGGATTATCTCGGCTATCAGCCGCTCAGTTCAAACGGCGGCTCCATGACCGGGGAGCTATACCTCGCCGGCTCAAGCGCCTCGACCTCCGGTCTCAATATGGGGATAGGGACGGCGCCCGGGGCGCCGGTTCCTGGCGACGTCTGGATGACCTCGGCGGGGCTCTATTACCTCGCGGGAAACGCGGTCGTCGGGCCGCTCAGCACCAATCTGAACCTCTCCAATGCAATCACGGGAATTCTCCCCGCCGCGAACGGGGGGACGGGGCTTTCTTCATTCGCCGCGGTCGGAAGTACGACAAATTTCGCCACTGTGTCCGGGTCTCTCGTCGCCGGGCATTGTCCGCAATTCGACAGCAACCGGAACTTGGTTGACTCCGGCGCGACATGCGGCGGGGGCGGCGGCGCCGGCTCGGGCACGGTGAACAATGGCACGTCTGGCTCTCTTGCCTATTATCCGTCCACAGGAACAGCAGTTTCAGCGCTTTCGACCAATGCGACGCTTTTGTCTGCCCTGGGCTCGGCTCCGACCGGCTCCGGGTCCGTCGTCCTCAACACTTCGCCCTCATTCGTCACGCCAAATCTCGGGACGCCTAGCGCGGCAGTTCTGACCAATGCAACGGGACTTCCGCTGAGCACTGGCATTTCTGGCCTCGGAACCAATGTGGCGACTGCCGCGAGCCAGCCAACCAACGGCATCAACGGTTTCCCGGTTTTCGACGCCTCGGGGAACCTCAAGGTCATCAATCATCTTGGCGTGAATGTTGCCCCGGGCTCCGCTCCTCTCACCGTTCTCTCGAACACGCAATTCAACGGCATGTTCCTTGAGAACACGCCGACGAATCCCGTGGTCGGGCTCATGGGGCTCGCCGTTGGCGGAGACAATGGTGCCCTTCTGCTTTACAACGGCGGCGTCAACAATGTTTCGATAGCGGCTTCCGGAAACAGCTATCTGACGGGAGGCTACGTCGGGATTGGATATTCTGTCGGTTCCTCCCTGCCCAATACTCTGAGCCTTTTTGGCACGCTCGGCGTGGCAAATGCGGGCGGTGACTACACCACTGTCGGCTACGACCTTGCCGCGACGTTCTCGCCCTACGAGTTGGTTGTGACCTCCGCCATTGGAGGAAACAACACGCTCCAAATCCGCAACACCAACGTCGCTAATGGCTACGCGGCGATTTCGTTTCGCGGGACGAACCCTTGGGACATCAATACGAGCGCGATATATGAGCGCGGTGCAGTTGGTTGGTCAAATACCGGCATTTTTGCAATCGAAATGTCGAGTTTTGACAATACGAACGACCCAGGCAAGCCTCCCGCGCGCGGCTCCATTCAGCAATCGGGCGCCGTGGACCCGACAGGCGGGACGGTTCTCTACTGCAATCTCACGGCTGGAAGCTACACAATCACTTGCCCGACCAATATTCCGACGTCGGGCTTTACCTATGTCTATTCGTTCGTTTTGCCCTACGACACCACGCTCACGGCGGGCGGCGGCACGACGACGGGCACGCTTTCGAACAAATCGCTTTTCACGCAAACCGGCGCGCTGGTTCGATTCTGGACGCCAACATGGACGCAGCGCAACGTTATGGACTTTTCAAACGACGACGTTGTGAACTTCAACAATTGGGACGGCTCTCTAAATACGTCGTGGTCTCGTGTTTCTCACACATTCCAGATTGCGGGAGGGGTCCGGTATTCCTCGCGACAAGTCAACTCTGGGTGCTCGGAC
Organism: uncultured Hyphomicrobiales bacterium; assembly: GCA_903932535.1. Lineage (GTDB taxonomy): Bacteria > Pseudomonadota > Alphaproteobacteria > Rhizobiales > Beijerinckiaceae > Roseiarcus. Next base: position 53,722 of record CAIZGR010000222.1, read on the forward strand.
ACGGCTACGATTCACGACCACTTCATTGATTGGAACTCGGCATCGTTATGCGCCAAGGCGCAAACCATTCCGGGATGCACGGCGCTGAACTATGGCAGCGAGATTGTGATATCCGACGAGACCGGCACGGCTTCATCCTACAATATCGTCCTCACGCCGACCTCCGGGCAAATCAACTACGCATCGTCTTATCCGGTGAATGGCTCCACGACTGGCCACTCCGCGCATCTCCACTGCGACGGCGTTCAGAATTGGGTTCCGTAATGAACAACGAGGCAACCATGAGAAACGTAATCGCGGCGCTGGCGCTGATTGTCGCTGCTCCGGCACTGGCGCAAAACGCGCTTCCCGCCGCCCCCGATGCCGGGAACCTTATGGCTCCTTCCGGCGCCACGGTCAGCAATGCCGACCTCGCCAGTGCCTACAAGACATGCCGCGACCATGCTGTGGTTGTCCCGAGCAATGGGAATGTCGGGTTCGTCCGCAATCCTCCAATGGCTTGGGACGCTACTGCGGCGGCGACCGGATGCGACAAAATCGAGGCGGAAATTGTCAAGCGCAAAAGCGCTCAAGACGCAGCGGTCAAAGCCTCCGGCGACGGGGCGGTGATTTCTTCCGTCGCCGGCAAGCTGTGAGGCGACTTTGACCGACCCGAGCCAAATCAATCAGAGCATCAATCAGCAGCTTCCGACGAACAATCGCGGCTCGATTACCGCGGCGGTTCTTCGCGCGGCTCTGACGACGGGCATGGGCGCCGGAGCTCTTGGCCTCACGGGCTGGGCGGCAGTCACCTTTGCGGGTCTCAATTCAAACAACACTTTCACAGGCATCAACAATTTCACCGGAAAGGTCACGTTCGCGCCTGGGACTTTGGGTCCGGTCAACACGACCGCAAAATGCGACGGCAGCGACGACACCGCGCGCATCACGGCGGACCTCGCGAGCAAGGGGACCGTCTATCTGCCCCCCTTCGCGACGTGCTATGTCTCGGGTCTCGTCATCGCAGACAGGCAGACGCTCGACGGCCAAATGAGCGTGATTGAGCCTTTCCCCGGCGCGACGCGGCTCATTACTAAAACGGGATTCGCAGCGAATCTCCGAAACATCATTCCCTACGACCCAACGCTCGTTTTGCAGAAGACGACGACGCTTACGAACTCGGTGGCGCCAAACAATAATGTCCTCCCGGTCGTAAGCGGCTCGGCCTGCCAGGCCGGCATGATTGCGACCGTGCAACTCGATAGCGCCGCGCCGCTCCCGATTTATTGGAAGTCCAAGGTTACGTCCGCGAGCGTAAGTTCAATCACGATTGCGGACAATCTGCCTTGGACGTTTAAGACTGCTGCTTTCGCTTCGGCTGGGTCAGGCTATGTCACTGGCGAGGTCGTGCTCAATGGCATCACGCCGACAGCGGGCGGGGCGCCGGCGACAGCCGCTGTCACGGCCTCCGCGGGGGCCTTGACCGGGGCTCTGACAATCCACGCGCCTGGGCTCTGGAAGACCAATCCCGGCTCTACGGTCTCCGTCTATCAGCCCTCCACGGCATCGACATCCACTGGTGGAACCGCGACGCTGACCTATGGCGGGGCGCCGAATGGGGGCTTCGTTGATTGCGCTTGGGGCGCGGTCGTCGTCGACAATGCGGACGGCGGGAATATCAACAATGTTTCCATCCCGCTCGCGCCGGTCGGCTTCCAATATGCAAATTCGTCTTCAAGCGGTTCGTTCACTCTTCAAGAGACGCTGACCAATTCCTTCGTCAACGGCGCGACGATGGTTGGCGTCGCGAAAATGACGAACGTTTCGAATGTCCAACTGAACGTCGGCGTCAACGGTTTCGGAAACCATACGTCCCCCTATGGCGGAGCCGGCGTCTATATCGACGGCGACGGGCAGACGGTCGCAAGCGGCGGATCGGAATGGAACGTCGTCTCTCTTGGGTTCGAGGATGGCGTTGTCGATAATAGCGGGACGCTAGACACATTCATTCGCCTGACGTCCGATAGCCTTCGGGACTATGCCTTCCTCTGCTTCTCTTGCACTTACACGGACCTGAGTTACGCCTATGCGGCGTTCACGGGGCCGAGCGCGCTTGGCTCTTTGGGCAGCATCGGCGGACAGGGTGGCGGGGTCGTTTTCAGCGGCACGGCTATCGGCGACAGCATCGCGAAGCTGACAACCAACAATAGCGCCTTCGACCTTCACATGGGCGACCAAGTGTCCTCCGTGGCAATCAATTCGAAAACGTGGACGTGGAGCACGATTTTCTCAGGATTCTCGAATTCTATCGTGTCGTCGACCAAGCTTTTCGACCTCCCGACCTCGGCGACGGTTTCGGGTTCCTCGACCGTCTACCTGACGCCCGGCGTGGTCAGCACGACCGAGGTCAATGGCGTTATCGCCGGGCAAAAGGGGCCGCTGACCGATTTGTATGTCACCGGCAGCGCGACGCCGGGAGGGACCACCATATCGGCCTATCTGCAAATCTCCCGCTACAGCGCCGGCTCCTATGGCTCGTGGCAGACGGTCGCTGGTTGCTCATGGACAGGCACAGCGACCGGGTGCCTCTACTCCGGCCCGGGGGCTCAAGTGTTGAGCAAATACGACCGCCTTGTCCTTTCCCTGACGCCGAGCGGCGGGAGTTTCCCGAGCGGCTTCACCGTGTCCGCAATCGCTGACGCGCCCTGATTTACCACCGAAGAGGCATGAAAAAATGAGGCACTCCACTATTCTCGCTTTCGCCCTTGTCGGCGCACTTTCGGCGCCGGCCTTGGCGGACGAACATGCTGCTCCCGACGCCCAGCGCGGCCAGGCGGCCACGGCGGCGCCCGCGAAGGCCACCGAGTCGCCGAAGCCCGGCGAAGAGTCTGTAACCCTCACGCGCGACGAACTCGACCGCTTCGTGAAAGCCGAGACCACGAAGGCAGTGGCGAATTTTCTCGCCCAGCAAGAGGCAGGGAAGGCCCAGGACGTTTATGCGAAAATCGGCAAGTCTTTGGGCGACAAGTCGGTTGCTCGCGCGCCCTGATGCCTGTGCTCGCCGGCCCCGCGCGAACCTTCCGCGCCAGCCTTTCTCGCACGTTTTTGCTGACCGGAGTTGCAGGGATGCCGTATGCCGGTGAATTCTCCCCGGTCGATTCCGGCGAGCAAATCCCGATGCAACTGGACTTCGCCTCGGACGTCGCGCTCGTGGCCGGGGACAGCATAGCGAACTGCGCCGGGGCGGTTCAGGCATATTTGGGAACCGACCCCAATGCGGCGGCACTCGCCGCGGCGGCGGCTCAGTCCTCGGGAACCATCGTCACGCAATACGTGGGGCCTGCGTTTATCCCTGGTGTGACTTACCAGTGGAACGCTTCAATCACCACAGCGAAGGGCGCGGCCTACACGCTCTTTGCGCGGTTCCTTTGCGCCAATCCTCAAGCCCCGAGCGCGCTGGCGACGACGCCAGCTTCCCCCGGAACAACCATTCACTTGGCCGCTCCCACGACAATTTCTCAGCCTGGAATCTACGTCCTGTCCGCCTCCGCAACACCGATCACGATGCCTGCCTCGTGGCCATTCGCGCAGGGTGTAACGATAGCGGCTGCTCCGACAACATCAGGCCAAGTCATCAGCGGTCCAATCGCTGGGGGCGCGCTGACCCTGTACAACGTCGGTCAGTCAACCGACCTCATTTGGGATTCGACGTTGCAAGAGTTCCTGCCGACGTAATCCCCGGCTCCGTTTCGCTTCTCTCTCCAACCGCAAGGCCGTTCAAATGACCGCCGATCCATCCGGTACGATCGTCCAGCAGATCGCGGGCGTCGAAAGCAATCCGACTTCGACGCTGACGCTGACGAGCGCCACGACGGCGCGCTCTGCGAATACGCTGGTCGCGAATAATGCGACAGCCGGAAGCATCGTTGTTCCTAGCCTGACGCTAACCAATCCCGGCGCGCTCATTCCGAGGCTGCGGCTTTCGATCAATGACGCGACCTCGACGGCCTGGGGCGCTGTGTCTGTCCAGATCGATCTTTGGTCCGCTGCGCCTACGTTCACGAACGGCGACGGCGGCGCGTTCGCGGTCGCTACGGGCGCAGCGAACCATCTCGGGAGCTACACCGGCACATTCTCAGCGGTGGCCGGCGATGGCGTCTATGCAGAGCTTGCGCCCGTCGTCGGAACGGTTTCCGCCCCCCGCCTTGCCGCGCCTACGATCTATTGGAGCATGATCGCGGTTTCGGCAACCGGCGTCACTGGCGCGTCGAAAACCGTCACGCTGACCGCCGAGACGCTTTCCTGATGCTTCGCCGCCTGCTCGCCTCCGTCTCTGCGCTCGCGCTTGCGACCGCGCCTACGTTCGCCGCATCTCAGGATGTTCCCGCGACAATCAACGGCCCTCACACTTTCACCGGCCCCGTCACCCTCCCCCCCGCTACGATAGGAGGGACTGCGTTTCAGGCGACAGGCAACGGGGCGACAAGTTTGACAAGCTCCTCAACGCGCGCAGGTCGCGTCGTCACAATGGGCGACGATTTCGCGACTGTCAGCGCTGCCGAAGCGGCTGCGGTCTCTAATTCGCTCTCCCTCGTCATTCCAGCCGGAACATGGGACGCGTCAGGCGTGACATTCTCGACGCCGGTTGAGTTCGAAGCAGGGGCAATTCTCGCGTGCGCGACGGGCTCGTTCTCATTCTCGAACAGCGTCACGGCTTCGCGGAACACCATTTTCGCTTCCGGCTGTGCGCCTTCGTTTTACAACGATCATAGGCAATCCGAGGTCTATCCTGAATGGTGGGGCGGAGCCGGAGATTCGAACGGGTCAAGCGGGAACGGGACGGACAATACGACGGCGATTACGAACGCCATCGCGTCGGGGGCGCGGAACATCACATTCGCTGCTGGCGGAAATTATCGCTATTCGTCCATCGCAACCACAGCCAGCAATTTTCGCATTTCCTGCCCTTCGCGAGATGTTACGACGCTGACGCAGGATGACCCGACGACGGTTGCTGACGGTATTTTCTTGCACGGTCATTCCGGGTCAATTCAAATTGACCATTGCAACCTTGGACGCGCGCAGGCGGCTACGGCGTCCGTTCTAGGCGCAGAAGTCGTCAACGGCGGAAGCGGGTGCAATACCGGCGATACGATCAGCGTCACAGGCGGAACGTATTCGACGCAAGCTATTTTGACGGTGACAGCATCGGGCGGTCTAGCGACGGGGCTCGGGGTTGCGACGGCGGGCGTCTACACGAAAGCGCCCACAAAGACGCAGACGCCAATCGTAATGCCCGCCGCTGCGACTGCTGCTGTTTCCGGGGCGTGTACGGGGGTGACGGTAAAGCTCTTGATGACGGACCCTGCGATAATTCATGCTCAGGATACGTACTACGTCGATATAACAGACAATAGACTTACGTCGTCTAATGCGTGGAATCAAATTTCTATTGATTCCGTCTCCCAAAATAATAATCAGGTTCACGTCGATAATAACCAAATTTTCAATCAAGAAAACAGCGGCGTCTATATGTATGGACCAAGCGTCTCCGCTGGCTTGGGAGATATTTTTATTCAAAAAAGCAACTATTTCGAATATGCTGGATTTTCTGCTATTGAAGCAAGGGGGTGGATTGGCGGAGTATTCGTTGACGAAAACACAATTTACAACAATAATTATGCGCTATTTTGGGACGCAGACGGGGCGACGGGCGGAATCTTTTCTTCTAAAATCAGAAAGAACGATATAGACACAAACGTAGCAGGGTCATTTTTCAATCAGTTAAATTCGTCGACTTTAGATATAAGTTGGCATTCCAGCGGAGGCCCGCTCGTATGTACGGCGTGTACGTCAATAGACGGGCGCGGATTTTTCGTTTCACCAACATCTCAAGCGCTTGTGCTAAATGGGTCGAAGCTTGTAACATTTTCCCCGATTACCATTTCAGGAGGCAATAACCCTATTCAGCTTAACAGTTATAATGGGATTAATACTAAACAAGTAGTTATGTCTGCAAATTGGTCATACGGAAGCGGGTCGCTTGTTACAGCGTCAGGAAGCACGTCTCAAGTTACTATCCAGGCGCAATTAGATACAAATGAGACTGTTCTTTCAGGCACC
>CAIZGR010000223.1 GCA_903932535.1 uncultured Hyphomicrobiales bacterium
GAAATGCGACCAGGCGCGGCGTTCACGAAAACGTGATTAGGAGGGGAGCGCGGCTCGGCCATGAACTGTTCGGCCATGAACTGTTCGGCCATGAACTGTTCGGCCTCGATCAAGCGTTGCGGGGCTGCGGAGACAGATTGAGCGGCGCAAAGGCTGATCGGCGAAACCAGGTGCGGATAGGTCAGCATCACTGACCTATTGTCACGTCCTCGTAGGCTGACCGGCTATCAGCGTTTAGCCGGTTAGGCGATAGGTCAGTGATGCTGACCTATCGCCAAGCGGTATCAGGATACCGCAGACACAGGCAGACTGTATAAATAGAGCGAGGGCTATTTGACGGTTCAACATCTAGTAGGCATGACGCGCCGCTCGACGCCGCTCGACGCCGCTCGACGCCGCTCGACGCCGCAGCGGCTCGACGCCGCAGCGGCTCGGCGGCTCGGCGGCTCGACGCCGCAGCGGCTCGGCGGCTCGGCGGCTCGGCGGCTCGACGCCGCGAACGCTTGGCCTATACCTATTAAAAGGCCCCCACCCCGCGCTTTCGGGCCTTCGCTTTTATGGTGACTCTGCCGAACCACCATACCTACATAAAATTCTAAAAATAGCCACAATAACAAATAGTTACGCCTATACGACCGCACCGCCGGACCACTTCCCCGAGTACTAGATTTTCCGTCGACCCGCAGCCACTCCCAAGCGCCGAAACGCATTTCCAAATTTTTCCGCGCCGTGAAAAATCCGCCCTTAACCGCAGCGACCGGGGCTTGACGCCGCAATGCCGACTCTGCTATCCGACCGACGCGACCCCCGGCCGGGCGGGAGCACCATCGAACGCCGCCCCGCATCGCACCGCCGAAGGCTTCGAGCGCAGCGACCGGGGCGGCGTTTTCGTTCCTCCGTCGCCAAAAGTTGACGTCGCAGCGCCGGGAACGTATTAGACGGCTGAGAGACGGAGGTTTCGATGGTGCTCACTCTAGCCGTGCTTGCCGTCGTCGCGTTCGCGGCGCGCTCGTGGTTCTCGACGCCCGCAACCCCTCCGCCGGAGAAAGCCGCCACGCCCGTCGAGCCGCCGGCTCCGGTCAAGCGCAGCCACAAGAAGAAGCGCTCTTGACGACCGACCCACTCCAGCGTATGCAGATCACGTTCGCGTGAGCCCCCTCTAGCGAGCGTTTCCTCCCTGACTTCGGCGGCCTAACAGCCGCCGGTTTCTTCGCCGGTCTCGACTACTCCCCCTCCTCGGAGCGTCCTCCCCAAGATCGGCGAGACAGCGGGGGGCTTACGACTGCCACGCACAGCCGAAGCTCCCCGATCTTTTCCTTGACAAAGTATCGTTTTGAGACTATGTACGCCTTCTGACACGGAGGGCGCATAAATGGATTTTCAGTCACCGGCCGGTAAGATCGCCGCCGAGCATCTCTATCAGTACCGTCAGGAGACGTTTGACCGGCCTCCGCTCGTCAAGGACGGTAGCGAGTGGGCGAGCCTGCTTCGGAGCACGGCGCCGGAACCCGGCCCGTATTTTACGGACGCCGAGTGGGCCGAGCGTTGTCGCGGCCTTCCGATCCGGGAGAACCCGGTCACGTATCGGCCAATGATCGACTGGCAGAAGTTCGCCGAGACGTACGCTGCGGGACTGAAGGAGGCCAACTCCAAGATTCGTCTGCTGGAGGACGAGGTCGCAAGGCTGACGCCGCCGGCGCCGCAGCCCGAGCGCACGACCTCCGACGTTCTGGCGCGCTGCATCGGTCTCGACAAGCCGCTCGACGCTTACGGTCGGTGACATGACGCTTGCGGACATGGAACGGAAGGCTCTGATGGCTGCGATCAAGTCGCAAGGCTCGATCGTCGGCGCGGCGCGGCATCTCGGGATCGGGCGCGCGACGGCTTTTCGGATGATGAAGAGGTACGGGCTGCGGGAAATGGTTCCTGCAGCCGCGCCGCCTGCGGAGCCGCCGGTCGCACCGAAACCCGCGCCGGCCGCGGCGCCGGTAGTCGATCCGCTGTTTGGGTCTTGGAAACCGTGAGGTTGAGATGAGTGGCTGGCAACCAATTGAGACAGCGCCGAAAGACCGGAAGGTCGACCTGTGGTGCAAGCGGTGGTGTGCAGACACAGACGAATTTATCTTCGAGCGCTTTGCCGACTGCCGGTGGGACAAGGGCGACAGCATGTGCAACCGTCCGGCGTCGTGGGGCGGTTTCCCAAACAACTTTTATCACCCGGTGTGCTGGATGGAAATTCCGGTCGGGCCGACAGAGTGAGGGCGAGATGGCCGAGAACGATCTGGCGTGGAAGCTTGTTGAACTTTTGTCAGGCAAGATGACCGAGAGCGCCGTCCACGAACTGCGGCACAACCCGCATTCGTTGGAGCCGTTTCGCGCGGCGGTTGAGGAGATCGTCGCTGTTGAGCGGGAAGCCTGCGCGAAGGAACTTAACCGACTTGATGCGGGAGGCGACTGCGAGCACAATCACGGCATGGATATGGAGACGGGCGAGGGTCTGTGCGGGCTCGACGCTCGCGGCGATACCTGCCTTTGCGGCGAGATCAACGCGACGCTCTCGAATGCGCAAGCCCTCATTCGCGCAAGGGGCCTCTGATGCTAATCGGCTACGCTCGCACGAGCACGACGGACCAGGCCGCAGGACTCGAAGCGCAGATCCGCGAACTCATTTTTGCCGGCTGTGACGAAATTATCTCCGAGCAGGTCAGCTCGGTCGCCTTCCGGCCGAAATTCGAGGCCGCGATCAGTCAACTGAAGGCCGGCGACACTCTCATCGTCACGAAAATCGACCGTTTCGCCCGCTCCAACGTTGGTTTCTGGAAGACCGTCGAGGAAATCAACGCCAAGGGCGCCTTTCTGCGCATCTTGAACCTTGGCGGCGAGACGATCGACACGAAATCGGCCACCGGGCGGCTCATTCTGACGGTTTTCGCCGGTTTTGCTCAATTCGAGCGCGAGATCATGCTGGAGCGCCAGGTCGAAGGCATCGCCAAGGCCAAGGCAGAGGGCAAATATAAGGGCCGGAAGCCGACGGCGCGCGCGAAATCGGCGCAGATGCTGAATTTGCTCGCCGGCGGCATGTCGAAGGCCAGGATTGCGCGCGAACTCGGCGTCAGCAGGGCCAGCGTCCACGGAATTGTCAAAGCGGCGGAGGCGAACTGATGGGTGAGGCGTCAGGATTTCAGACACCTTCACGGACGGGTCTGGAAAGGGAGGCCGAACGGAGAGCCGACCGAGAGTACGAACAGCGAGAGTACAACAAGCTGTTGGCGTTCAAGGCCGAGGAGAAAGCCAAGAAGGAGCAGGCCGACAAGGAAGAGGCCGATCACCGGGCGACGATGCGCCGAATCGCCGACTCGCTTGACGCGATCGCGGCTCTGCTGGCGAGGCAGAAGTGATCCTGCTCACCCTCTGGGCCGCCGAACTCGTCGGCTGTCTCGTGCTCGGCGCCGCGGTCGGCGGCGTCATCGGAGTCGCTACCGCCGTCATCAAATCGTATGACACATGAGGAACCCGGCAAGATGAACGAGCACGAGATCTTGTCGATCGTGCGCCGCCTCGACGCTATCGAGGAAACACAGAAGCACACCCACCACCTTTTGGAGAGAATAATGTCCGAAGTTCAGGATGCAAACACTGCGCTCGCGGCTCTCGCCGCCGAAAACGCTCTCATCTCCGCCGACGTCGCCGCCATCGGCGCCGGCGTCACCGCCGCGGTCACGGAGATCAAGGCCTTGTTGGCGCAGATCGCCAACGCTTCGACCGGCATCACTGCGGCCGACGTCGCCGGCATCACCGCCGGGATCACGGCGCAGACCGCGGCGCTGGCCGGCGTCGAGCCCGCGCTGAAGGCTGCCGCCGATGCGCTCGCCGCCGCTGTTCCGGCGCCGACGCCCACCCCGACGCCAGCTCCCACCCCGACGCCAGCTCCCACC
>CAIZGR010000224.1 GCA_903932535.1 uncultured Hyphomicrobiales bacterium
GACAGCGCGGCCAGCCACTCTGAGAAATCCGACGGCTTCATCTCAAACCCCAAGTCGCATGAGCCCTTATCGCTCCTTTCAACACGATTTGCAATAAGCGCGTTGTTTTAAGTGTGCAAACAACAGGCGGCGCCCCTTTCGGGTGAAGCGCCGGAGAGCGATGCGCACCGCAAATTGGAAGGCGACGGAGGCCCCGGACGCCGCAGGTGGAGTGAGGCAAATGGCTATTTTGAAGTTTCTTGTCGGCTTCAGTGGAATCAAGGGCAGCGTCCCTTACGGCAGCCTGCTCGCGGACTCGCAGGGCGACCTGCTCGGCGCGACCGCCGCGGGCGGCGCCTCCAGCGACGGCACGGCGTTCGAAATCCTCGACACCGGCGCCGGCTATGCTTCGAGATCCACGACGCTGGTCAGCTTCAATGGATACGACGACGCCGTTTCGGGGGGACTGCTCGCAGATTCGAATGGCGGCCTGTTCGGGACAAATGTCCTGGGCTGGAACCCGTACTGGGGCGGATTTTATGCCGGCGCGTCGGGCGCGGCGTTCGCAATCGCCAGGATCGGGGCGGGCTCCGCCGGCGCGCCGGCCCCGCGGGTCAACGTCATCGCCAACGGAGTCTTCAAAGAGCCGCTCGACAATCTGGTCGGCGCGGCGCAGCGAGGCGGCGCCGTCGGCGAAGGCGCTGCGTTCGAGATCGCGGGCAGCAGCTACGCGCTCGCGACGTCGCCGCACCCGGCGGCGTCGCCGGCCGGCGAAACCGGAGCGAGCGGCGAGACCTTGTCCGTCGCGGGCGTCATGCCGTCGCAATCGCCAGCCAGCAGCGCCTCGGAAAGCTTCTCGACGATTTACGGGCAAGCTTGGCAGTCCTTCGACGCTACCCCTGCGCTGGCCAGGGCCGCGTTGGACGCCAACAATCTCAGCGTCACCGGCGCGGGAATCAAGGTCGGTGTCATTTCCAACAGCTTCAACTCCTACAATCTTCCAGGCGTGGATCTCGGGTACGGAACGGTGCTGCCGTCCCAGTTGCTCGTGGACCCGTTGAATGACCTGCGCTCGGTGCAAAGCAACTGGGATGACGAGGGCCGGGCGATGATGCAGGTCATCCACGACATCGCGCCGGGCGCGAGCCTCGATTTCTGTACGGCCGAGGGCACGGCCGCCGACTTTCAGAACGGCATTCAAGGCAGCGACAGGGCGTTCGCCGACGCCATCCTGGCGCTCGCCCAGGACGGTTGCAAGGTCATTTGCGACGACTATCTTAGTCCGGACCAGCCGTGGTTCCAGAGCGGCGTGGTCGCCGACGCCATCCAGACGGTCGAGCAGGAGGGCGTGACCTACCTCAGCTGCGCCGGAAACTCAGGCTCCGCATCCAGCCAAGGCAGCACCGTTTTTTCGGACCCTGCTTATCAGAGCGCCTGGAACCAGACGTCGGTCAGTCTCTATTTTCCGAACCTGGGCTACAGCATCCCTTACAGCGACGCGCTGAATTTCGGCTCCGGCCCGTTCCAGACGCTGACTCTCCAACACGGCGCGAGTTGCGAACTTGAAATGCAATGGGCGCAGCCGTGGGGCGCGGCGACGACCGACCTAGCGTTGATTGTGTCTCAACCCGTCGTGATAAATGGCGTCCTATTCAACGAGGTAGTAGGGGGTACTGGGATTGGTGGTCTCGACTTTTGGACCAAGGCCACCAATCCGATGCAGAACGGCGAGTCGGTGAACCTGCAAGCCTGCCCGTTGGTCCTTGGGCCCGAGCTCCAGAACACCTACGCCTCCGGGGCGGAGAGTTACCAAATTTCCATCGTCAACCTCAACGGTTCGAACCCGTCGCTGGTCAAGTACATGGCCTCAAGCAACAGCAACAGCCCAGGGGCGCTCGCCATCAGCGGCGAGAACGCCGGCACGGTTTCCGGCTGGCACGAGTCCCCTTATCAGATCACCGTCGGCGCCGCCGATGCGGGCAACAGTCCGCCGCTCAGCGAGTACTTCTCCGCCAGCGGTGCCGGGACGGAATGGCTCTACGCCCCCGACGGAAGCCCTTACCTGTCGCCAAAACAGTTGTTCCCGGTGGCTGTCACCGGGATCGACGACATCAACACCTCCGATGTCGTCAATGGAATTGAGTATAACGGTTTTTACATTGCGGACTACCAAAATAACAACGGTAATCCAAAACAGCCACAAGCTGTTGATGATGACTTCTTCGGCACCTCCTGCGCCACGCCGAGCGTCGCCGCCATAGCGGCGCTCATGCTGCAGCAGAACGGCAACCTGACGCCATTCGGAATCCGGGACCTGCTGGAACAATCCGCCACACCGATGGCATACAATGCCGTGAGCGGCGCGGGTCTGGCGGATGCCGGCAAGGCCGTCAGTCTGGCCGCGAAAGCCGGGCCGGCCATCACGGGAACGGTCGCCGGACAGACGACGACCTCGGAGGCGTCGATCGCGCCGTTCTCGGGGGTGACGGTCGCCGACCCCGATTCGCGGGCGATCGACACCCTGACGATCACGCTCGCGGGCGCAGGCGGAACGCTGTCGGGGACGGGCCTGAGCGGGGGAACCGGCGGCGTCTACACGCTCACGGGCGCGGCTTCGACCGTCACCAGCGAGCTGGAGGCGCTGAGCTTCAAGCCGACCGCCGGATCGCCGGGGACGACCTCGACCTCGACCTTCACGCTGAGCGACCTCAGCAGCGCCTCCGCGACGCCGACGGTCAACACGACGACGACGGTCGTCGACAAGGACCCGGCCGCCGCGCCGGTCGTCACGCTCGCCGCCGCGCCGGCAGCGTCGAACGGAACGAACGCCACCCTCGGCACGGCGGCGCCCGGCTACGCCAGCGACGCCCTGACGGTGACGCTGAGTTCGGACGCCGACTTCGCCTCGGGCAGCAAGCTGGCCCTCACCAACGGAAGTCTTGTCTACACGCCGGGGCTCGTCACTGCCCAGCTCGCCGGCCAGGACACGCTCAAATACATCGTCACCGACACGGTGACCGGGACGGCGACCTCCGAAACGCAGACGGTGACGCTGAGCAATGGTCCGGCCCCGGTCGTCACGCTCGCCGCCGCGCCGGCCGCGTCGAACGGAACGAGCGCAACCCTCGGCACGGCGGCGTCCGGCTACGCCAACGACGCCCTGACGGTGACGTTGAGCTCGGACGCCGACTTCGCGACCGGAAGCTCGCTGACCCTCAACGTCGGCAATCTGACCTACACGCCGGGAGCCATTCCATCCAACATCGTCGGGACCAACGACACGCTGAAGTACACCGTCACCGACACGGTGACCGGAGCGGTCACCACGGAGACCCAGCAGGTGGCGCTGAGCGCCACCCTGACGACGCTGGCCAGCTTCAACGGCGCGAATGGCAGCTGGCCGACCGACGGCGTACTCATCGACGCGGGCGGGAACCTGTTCGGTACGTCGCAGCTGGGCGGCGCCAACAACGATGGCGCGGTGTTCGAGATCGCCAGGACCACGACCGGCTATGCCGCCGCGCCCACGGTGCTGGCGAGTTTCACTGGTGCCAACGGCTATTTACCGAAAGGCGGCTTGATCGCCGATGGAAATGGCGACCTGTTCGGCGTGACGGAGTATGGCGGCGCATACGGCTACGGCACGGTGTTCGAGATCGCCAAGACAGCCGCCGGCTACGCGAGCGCTCCCGCGACCCTGGTCAGCTTTTCTGATTCCCCCGGCATTGACCCGGACGGCAGCCTGCTTGCCGACGCCAGTGGCGACCTGTTCGGCGTGACGGTGTATGGCGGCGCATACGGCTACGGCACGGTGTTCGAGATCGTCAAGACCGCTGCCGGCTACGCGAGCGCTCCCACCACGCTGACCAGTTTCAATAACGCCGGGGGCGGCAACCCATGGAGCACTTTGATCTCCGACGCCAACGGCGACCTGTTCGGTACGACGGGCTATGGCGGCGCAAACGGAAACGGCACGGTGTTCGAGATCGCCAGGACCGCCGCCGGCTATGCCGCGACGCCTGCCGTGCTGGCGACTTTCAACGGGGCCAATGGCTCCGATCCGCAGGGCGGCCTTATAGCCGACGGCAATGGCGACCTGTTCGGCGTGACGAACGGAGGCGGCGCTTACGGCGACGGCGCGGTGTTTGAAATCGTCAAGAGTGCGAACGGCTACGCGAGCGCCCCCACCACGCTGGTGAGCTTCAACGGCGCTGATGGACAGGGGCCTGTCGGCCCCTCGGCCTCTCTGATCGCCGACGCCAATGGCGACCTGTTCGGCGCGACGGCCAACGGCGGCGCTTACGGCGACGGCGCGGTGTTCGAGATCGTCAATACCGCGACCGGCTATGCCGCAACGCCCAAGGTGCTGGCGAGTTTCACCGGCGCCGCCGCCTCGTATCCGCTTTGCCAGCTGGTTGCCGACGCGGCGGGGGATCTGTTCGGCGCGACGATAGACGGCGGGACGAACAACGTGGGCTCGGTGTTCGAGATCGCCAACACCGGCTTCGCGGTCGCGCCGCCGGTCGTAACCTTGGCGGCGATGTCGCCGACCGCAGCGAGCGGGCGGCCAACGACGCTCGGCTCGGCGGTCTCGGCGAACGGCTTCGACGGCTTGGCCGTGACCTTGGTCTCGGACGCCGCATTCGCCAGCGGCAGTTCGCTCACGCTCAGCAACGGCGTCCTCGCTTATACGCCAGGACCCTTCACGGGGACCCTGGCCAGCGCCGATGCTCTCAAGTACACGGTCGCGGACACGGTGACCGGCGCGTCGATGACCGAGACCCAGACTGTAATCCTGAGCAATGGTCCGGTCGTCGTCACTGTGGCGACGTTCCTGGCCAACCGAGCCGCGCTCGACAAGGTCGTCGGCGGCTTCTCGATCTCCGACACGGCGGCCGGCATTTCCGCCGCGCTCGATTCGCTCAACGACCCCAACATCCTGACGATCACCGTTTCCGACAATGGGGCGGTCGGGGCGACGGTCGCGCAGCTGACCGGCGACGCGACGGGGATCGGCAAGCTCGTCAACGCCAACGCGACGCCCTATACGCTTGCGGTGACGGACGCCCTGGCGACGATCGTCGGTAGTCTAGGCGGGCTCGACGGCAATTCCCATGTCGCCTCGCTTACGGCGACGAGCGGGAGCGCGACCGTGAGCGGCGGCGCGACCATCGCTGCGCCCAAGTTCACGTTCACCGGCGCGTCGACGGTGCTGACGCTGGCCGAAATCCTCGCCTATTCGGGGAGCCTGACCGAAGGGGCGGGCTCGACCGCCAGCATTTCCAGTGGCGATACGCTTACGCTGAAGGGAACCACGAGTCTCAGCGGCGTCGTCGGCGGCGCGGGAACGCTCGCGCTCGCGGGCGGCTCCACGACGGTCGCAGCTGGCGCATCGCTCTCAGTCGCGGCAGTGTCCGTGTCGGGCAGCGGGACGAGCGTCACGCTGGGTGAGAACCTGACTTATGCGGGGACGTTCGGCGCGGGCGCAGGAACGACCCTGGCCCTGTCCGGCGACACGTTGACCTTGACCGGGAAAACCTCCTTCACAGGGGCGGCCACGAGCAGCTCGGGGACGCTCGCCGCCAAGGGGACGACCGCGCTTTCGGGCCTGACGATCGGCGGGACGACCGCGTTCAACGATTTGGGAACGCTGACCCAAAGTGGCGGCTCCGCGACGGTCGGAGACTCGGCGGGGAATGTCGCCACGCTCTCGATCGCCTCGACCGGAACCTGGAAGATCCTCGACAACAGCGGGATCGCGCGCGGCAGCTCGAACTCGTCGTCCATCTCCAATTCGGGTCTGCTCGAGAAGACCGGCGGAACCGGAGTGACCGCGATCACGCCGAACGTGACGAACATCGGCGTCAACACCTCGGGAGCCAACGTCAACGGAGGTGTATACGTTTCCTCCGGCACGCTCGACTTCAAAGGGACAGTGACCGGCGGGACGGCGGCCAAGCCTGCGACAGACACCATCACCGGCTCTTCGACCTTGGAATTCGACTCGAGCGTTGGGAGCAGCACAGTGATCGGCGCGCAAGACATCGTCTTCACCGGCGCCGGCACGCTCAACCTCAAGAGCCCCACGAACTTCTACGGTGAGATCTCGGGCTTCGCGTCGAACGACGCGGTGGACCTCCTGGGCAACTGGACCTTCTCCAGCTTCTCCGAGAATTCCGGCGGGACGCTGGGCACGCTGACGCTTGCCAGCGGCTCGACCAAGCACGCTTTCGAGTTCGTCGGCGCCTTCAGCCAGAGCAGCTTTGCCATCCACTCGGGGGCGACCACCATTATCGGGCATACGTAATCACGCTTTGATCGCGCCGAGCGGCCGATTATGCAGGCCCGACGTTTTGAGCAGACCGGCGCCAAGGCCCTCCCAACGGGAGAGGCCGAAGCGCGGGTTGTGCGAGGGCCGCACGCAAAACGTCGCTGAACTCCCGGCAGTCGAGCCCTCGAGGCCTGGGCCGCCGGGGGCGAGCTTCCGTGTGACGAGCAGGCGTCAGAACCGCCCGCAGGGCGCAGTCCTCTTGTGGGGTTTCTCCGAGGAGCCGCCGGTTCTGGCGCATTCCTGCTGCAACATCACGCCCCCAAAAATCCGCGCCGCCAGTTCCCGCCCGCATCCGCGAGAGGCCGGAGCGCCGCCAAAGCTTACGCGAGTTCGAGCTCGTCGAGCCTGAGCGCGAACGCCTCGGGCGCGACGAGCGGGACGAGCCGCTCCGAGGCGTCAGCGTCGCGCGTCTGCCGGTAGCCGTCCGGCGCGGGGTCGCGAAAGACGCGCGTCGTGAGCCTCACCGCGTCGATGACCCAGAGCTCGCGGACGCCGAACCCTGCGTAGAGCGCCGCCTTGCGGCCGATATCGTAGCGCAGGGACGAATCGGCGATCTCGACCACGAGGAGGGCGTTCGCGGCCGTCAGGCCGCGTAGACCTGTCGCGCGGGGGAAGACGACGATGTCGGGCTCGAGATACGTATCGTTGCCGAGGCGAAAGGTCGTCTCGGGAACGAGCCGGACATCGTCCGGACGCGCGCGAATCCAGCGATCGAGCAGCGCCGCCTTGACGGCCTCATGGTGATTTCCCTTCGGCGACATCGGAACCAGCTCCCCTCCGATCAGCTCGACGCGCTCGTCTTCGTCCAGGATTCCGGCTGCGGCCATCGCCTCGACCTCGGCGACGGTGAAGCGGCGGCGGGGCAGGCCCTCGGCGGCCGTGGTGACGCGGGCGGCGATCGTCATGGCGCAGGCGCTCCTTTCCGAACGCGGTTATAGCATCGCCGCTCGCGGGCGTCGCGGCAGCCCCGGCGGCGCGGCCTGAGAATTCAGAAGAGCCGCGCCTCGACGGTGATCGTGTCGCCCGGCCGGATCGGATAGGTGAGCGGCGCGGCGAAGGTGGCGGCCTCGCCGCCGGCGATCCGGGTGACGGCCACGCGCGATTGCACGGCCATAGGTCCGAACCCGCCGCCTGCGGCCACCGCCTGCTGCACGGTCATGCCGTCGACGAAGGGGTACTGTCCTGCGCAGGCGACCGCGCCGAGGATGAAGATCGGCCGGAAGTCCTGCACCTCGATCGAAACGCTCGGGTCGCGCAGGTAGCCTTGGCGAAACCGCGCCGCGACCGCGCGTTCGAGCTCGGCGGTCGTCAGGCCCTGGGCGCGGACGCGGCCGATCAGCGGCATCGAGACGGCGCCGGAACTGTCGATGGCATAGTCGTTGGTGAGGTCGGCCTGACCGAAGACGAGGATGCGCAGCCGGTCGCCGCTCGCCAGCCGATAGGGCGCGTTGACGACGGCCTGGGGCGCCGGGGCGTCGGCGCGCCCGCCGCGGGCGGGCGCCAGGCACCCGGCGAGCGCCGCGGACGCAAGAATTGCCGCAAAGACTCGCAAGAGACTCATCACAAGATCCGCGCCGCGAGGCGATGGGCGCCCAGCCTGATCTATCGACCCATGGTTAACAAACGGCTGACGCGACGGCTTTCTTAACGCGGGAGAAACCATGGCGCGCGAAACTGACCGTCAGTCTGCATGCGCTCCAACCGCGTGAAGGGGACGCACCGAATGACCGGCGAAGACGCAAGGAACG
Organism: uncultured Hyphomicrobiales bacterium; assembly: GCA_903932535.1. Classification (GTDB taxonomy): domain Bacteria; phylum Pseudomonadota; class Alphaproteobacteria; order Rhizobiales; family Beijerinckiaceae; genus Roseiarcus. Next base: position 8,059 of record CAIZGR010000224.1, read on the forward strand.
ACGGGGCCGCCGCGGGCCGGCGCTTTCGTGCCGAAGCCGCCCGTCGCTGGCGCTGGATCGCCGGGGGGACGCTGGCTGGGCTGCTCGCCGCGACGATTTTCGCCTTCGTCGTCCCGCCGCGCTACGCGGGCGTCGCGATTGTGAGGCTCGGCGAGGCGCGGCCCGGCCGGCCGGGGTCCGCGGGGGCGCCGGCGGCCGAGGCGGCGCCGCTGGTCCCGGCCGATCTCGCCCGCGCGGCGATCGACAGGCTGGGGCTCGCCGCCGACGCCGAATACGCCGCCGGTCCGGACGTCCTGGGCGCGTTCCTGGCGCATCTGAGCCTTGCGCCCGCGCCGGAGTCCCGGGCGACCGCGATCACGTTCGTGTCGCGCGATCCGAACCTCGCGGCGCGCGGCGCCAACACGGTCGCCGAGCTCGCGGCGCAGGCCGCAAACGAGGCGCGGGCGCGGTCGGTCCGGGCGGTCGAGACCCGGCTCGCCAGGAAGATCGAGGACGGCGAGGCCGAGGTCGCGGCGGCCGGCGCCAAGCTCGAAGCCGCGCGCGCGCAGTCCAATCCCCCGGCGGCCGGCGCCGGGCCGCCGGACGCGGCCGCCGGCCTCGAAGCGAAACTGTCGGCCGCGCGCGCCGCCCAGTCCGAAGCCGGAGAGAAGGCGGCGCTGCTGCGCAAGCTCGCACAGGGCGGGCGCCTCGCGGACGCTCCGGACACGGTTGCGGACGGACCGCTCCGGCGCCTGCTCGACCGGCGGCTCGCGCTCGAGGCCGAGATCGCCGAAGCGTCGCGGACGCTGCTTCCGCTCCATCCGCGGATGAAGGACCTCGCCGCGCAACGCGCAAGCCTCGACGTTGCGATTCGCGACGCCGCCGACAGGGCCGCGCGCGCACGGGAGGCCGACGCCCGCAAGGCGGGCGACGAGGCCAACGCGCTCGCCACCCAGATTGCCGAGCGGTCGAAAGCCGCCGCCGACCCCGCCGCGGCGGCGTCGCTGCGCCGGCTCGAAGCCGAGGCGCAGGCGGCGCGCGACGAATTGGCCTCCTGGCGGCAGATGGCGCGCGAGCAGGAGGCGCAAGCGGCGGCGGACGCCGAGGCCGGCGCGGCCCGGATCGTCGTGCGGGCGGAGCCGCCGCGGGCGCCCGTCTTTCCTCGGATCGGGCAGACCTTTCTCATGGGAGGCGCGGCCGGCTTCGGACTGTCGAGCCTCGCGGCCGTCGTCTCGGCCTTCGGCGCGGGCAGGCGGCGCCCGAGCCCGTACACGATGCAGCAGCGCGCGCCCGCGACGGACGCGGCGCCTTCGACGCTCGACGCGCCGTCCAAGACGGGCGTTCCCGATCCGGCGCCCGGCGCGCCGCCGCGGACCGGAGGGCCGGATCATGTGGCCGATCTGGTCGCGAAGCTCAGGCGCATGAAACCGAACGCGACCCTCGTCGCGCTCGTCGGCGGCGACCGGACGGGGCGGGCGCTGGCGGTTGCGCTCGAGGCCGCGCGCGGTCTCGCCGCGGAGCGCGCCGCCGTCTTCGTCGACCTCGGCGAAACGCAGGACTGGCTCGCCGACATCCTCTATCGGGACGAAGCGGACGAACCCGCGATTCTCGGCCTCTCCGACCTGCTCGCGGGGCGCGCGGGCTTCGACGCTGTGATCCGGAGAGACCTGTCGACCAATCTGGACGTCGTCCTGCCGGGGCGGGACCGGGCAGGCGGCCGGATCGACGACGCGCTGACCGCCTTCGCAGCCGCATATCCGGCGGTCATCCTTCACGCGTCCGACTGGCGCAGCGAATGGGCGCGGGCCGCCTCCGCGTTCGCCGACGCCGTGGTCGTGGTGGCGCCGGCGGCGCGCGCCGAAACAGTTTTGGACGAGGCGCGCAACGCGCTCGGCGGCGCGTGCCCGACGATCCTCTCGTTCGCGATTCGAGCCCCGCAGAAGACGCCCGAACCGGCGGAATGACCGCGCGCGCCTCGCCTTACGTCCGTGCGGCGATCCCGACCAGCCCCGGCGCCTCGGCGTCCGCCTCGCGCCGCGCCCAGGCGTTGCGCAGATGGCGAAGGGCGAGGCCGGCGCAGCTGGCGGTCTCCTCGACATAGGCCGGGGCATGGGCGAAGCGCAGGCCTTGAAGGAGACGGAAGCCGCCGCCGTCGAAGGTTTCGACCGTGAACGCGAAGAGGCCGCCCGGCCCCAGCGCCCGCCGGCAGGCGGCGAACAGCGCGCCGAGGTCGCCGAAATAGCACAGCGCGTCGGCCGCGAGGATCAGATCGAAGCCGCCCGGCGGCGCAAGCTCGAGGCGCTCGACCGCTTCGGCCGCTTCGAGCGCGTCATAATGGCCGTGCTCGCGCGCCTTGGCGATCATCGCGGGCGCGAGGTCGACGCCTTCGAGGCGCACGACCCGATCGCGGATCGCCGCGCCCATGAGCCCCGTGCCGCAGCCGAGATCGAGCGCTGCGTCGAAGCGGCGGCCGGGCGCGGCGGCGTCGAGCGCCTCGACGATCAGCGCAGGGGCGCGATAGGCGAGCGCGCCCAGGAGATGCGCGTCGAAGCGCTGCGCGTAGTCGTCGAACAGCCGCGTCACGTAGGCCCGGGGCAGGGCGTCCGCCGCGTCCGTTTTCTCGACGAAGGCGAGCCTCGCCGCCGCCCCGTGCGTATCCGACGGATCGGCGGCGAGGGTCCGGCGAAAGGCCGCCGCGGCGGCCTCCGGCTGTCCGAGCCTCGCTCGCGCCTCGCCGAGCGCAAAGAGCGCCGGCGCCCAGTCCGGCGCGCGTTCGAGCGCCTGCTCGAACATTTCCGCCGCCGCCGCGTGGTCGCCCCGGCCGGCCTCGGCTTTGCCATAGGCGTAGCGCCGGTGGACGATCAGGTCGTCGCAGGCGAGGGGGTCTTTGGGTTCGATCATCGCGGGGAGCGCGTGGGGGACGCCGGCGGAAGGCGCCCCTGCGCCGCTGCGCCGTGTCCCTGCATCTCCTGAACTTGCATGTCATGCCCTTGCGCGCCGTTGCCGGCGCCGCCTAGTCTAGCCGAAGGACTCGAGACCGGGGGATAAATTGAAACGCGTTCTTGCGCTCGTTCTCGGAGCGGCGATGGCTGGCGGCGACGCGGAGGCTGCGATGCGGTGGCGGTGGACCTGCACGGGGCCGGGCTTCGAGGCGTCGGGCGTGTTCACGACCGGCGACAGGCCCGATGGCGACGGCTTCTATGCGATCACGGAAGTCGCGGGCGAGGCCAACGGCGTCGCCATCACCGGATTGCAGGCGGCGAAGACGGCGATTCCGGGAAACGACGGCTGGCCGGTCGACAACGTCGTCCGGTCGCGGGCGCCCCAACTCAGCGAAGGCGGCTTCGGCTTCGCGCTCGCCGACGGGAGTTCCGCCAATCCGTTCTACGGCGCGCGCTTCGAGCCGCCCGGCTTCCTCGCCGTCGTCTCCGACCCTGCGCGCGGGCAGTGGCGCGAGCCGCGGGTCGCGTTCCAGGCGGTCGCGGAGCCATAGCGGGCGGCGGATTCGCCAGCTTCGGTCCTGCGTCTCCAAGGCGCGGCGGCTGCGCTCTAATTTTGCCGGTCCGAGCCCTCGACTTTTCGCCGCGCACCCTCGCCCTGCGCCATCGGCAGGCGGATTTCGAACACCGCGCCGCCATTCTCGTTGGCGGCGGTGATCGTGCCGCCCATTTCGGCGATGGCGCCGTGCGCGAGGCCGAGGCCGAGGCCCGTGCCTTTGCCGGGCGGCTTCGTGGTGAAGAACGGTTCGAACACCCTCGAGAGCACAGGCTTCGGAATGCCGCCCGCACGGTCGGCGACGCGCAGAACGACCTTGTCCTCCTGCACCTCCCCCGTCACCGTCACCTCGCGCGCCGCTTCGGGCGCCGCCGTCTCATAGGCGTCGAGAGCGTTGGAAATCAGGTTGATCAGCACCTGCTCCAGCGGAATCGGCCATCCGGCGACCGCGGGCAGGTCTTTGGGCACGCCGTCGAGCACCCGGCACCCGCGCAGCTTGTGGCTGAGGATCTCGAGCGCGGACTCCAGCACCGCGTGAAGCGAGACCGGGCGCATCTCCCCCCGTTCGTTGCGGGCGAACACGCGCATGTGCTCGATGAGCTTGGCCGTGCGGCGCGCCTCGCTGAGGATCTTCTCGACCTTGGCGCCGACGGCGCGCAGGTCCGCCGGTTCCCGGCCGAGCAAGAGCCTGACGTTCTGGGCCGCGAAACTGATGCTGGCCAGGGGCTGGTTCAGTTCGTGCGCCATCCCCGTCGCCATTTCGCCCAACGTCAGCAGCGTCGTGACCTGCTGGCGGCGCAACTGCTGTTCTTTCTCCTGCGTCACTTCGGAGATGTAGCCGACCACGTCCACCGCGTCGCCGCTCCGCCCGGTGACCCGCACGGCGTTGCGGACCCAGCACGTCGCGCCGTCGCTCGCCTCCAGCGGGAGGTCGTCGCTCCGCGCGCCGTCGTCCGCGAGCGCGCGTATCGCCGCGCGGGTCTCCGGCCCTCCCAGGATCGCGCCGAGGGTTTCCGGGCCGTGCCCGCGCCCGGAGAATCCGCGGGTGACGCGGGACGCGTCGCCGAACATGTGCAGCACCTCGACGCCCGCCGCATGCACGCGCGCCCGGTAGAGCACGCCGGGGCCGAGCTGCGCGGCGTCGCGCAGGTTTTCTTCCGCGGCGGCGCGTGCGGCTTCGGCGGACCGCAACTGAGCGCGGTCTTCCTCCAGCTTGATCGCAAAGCCGATCTCGTCGCTCAGCCGCTCGAACAGGTGGAGCTCGTCCGGCCCGAACGCTTCCGGTTCCGAAGCGTAGACCATCAAGACGCCACGGGTCTGGCCGTCGACCTTGCACGGCAAGGTCAGGCCCGACCGGAATCCGTACCGCTTCCCCCTCTCCCGCCACGCCGCGTACACGGGATCGGTCAGGGATTCGTGGGTGACGTACGGCGCGCCCTCGCGGAGAACAATCCCGGTGGGACCGAGCCCTTCCGGAACGCCGGCCGACCAGCTGAGGTTCAACCCCTCCATGTAGCCGATGGCGGCGCCCGCCCCGGCCAGCAGCCGGACGGGCAGGCCGGGCGACGATTCGGGAACGCCGACGCAGGCCATGATGTAGGCGGGCTCCTCGACGATGCCCTGGCATATCCGCGTCGCCACTTCTTCCAGGCTGGTGGACCTGATGAGGGCGAAGAGGGAGCGCGAATAGGCCGCCAGCGCCCGGTTCAACCGCTGAAGCTCGGCCTCCGCCGCCAGCCGCGCCTCCGCCGCCGCATGCTCCGCCGTGGCGTCCGTGACGAAGCCGACGAGCTCGCGGCCGCCGTCCGGGCGCGCGAGAAGGCGCATCGTATCGCGCAACCAGCGCTCCTCGCCATGCACACGGACAGGATATTCGGCGAGCGCGACGCCGTCCGGCCCGGCCTTCTCCAGCGCCGCCTGCCGCGTGGCCAGGAGATCGACCGCCGCGAGGTTGATCAGAAAGCCCGGTTGCGCCGACTCCTCGGCGGTGAAGCCGAACATGTCCCGGACGCTCTCCGAGACGAACGCGGGCACGAGCGGCCCGCCGGGCTCGGCCGTCAGTTGGTAGAACACCCCGGGGATGACGTTCAGGATGCGGTCGGTGCGCGCCCGCGCTTCGGCGAGCGCCTGTTCCCGCACGTGCTCCTCGCCGATGTCCCGGAACAGGGTGATCAGGCGCAAACGGGACGGGTCGGACGGGTCGGGGTCGACGACGCTGCTCGCCTCGACCCAGACGAAGCCGCCGTCGGGCCGCAGCGCGCGATAGGTGACCTTACCGAGCTTCCGCCGGTCCTCGGCGGTAAGCTTTCGTGCTGCGAACAGCGCCCGGTCGTCCGGATAAACGAGCGTCAGGGGGTCGCGGCCGGCGAGCCGCCCCTCGGGCACGCCGAGGATCTCGCCGGCCTCGCGATTCGCATAGCTGATCCGAAGTCCGCCCGTGTCCGCGGTGTCGAACACCAGCATGCCGTCGCCCATGTCGTCGATCATGGCGCGGAACCGGGCCTCGCTTTCCGCGAGGCTGGCGGCGTGCGCCGCGTGCGCGTCGGAGCGGCGGAGCAGGAGCAGGGCGAACCCTCCGGTGACGGCGAACGAGACGATGGCGCCGTCGAGAAATAGGGTCCCGCGCCTCAGCGTCCCGCGCACTTCCGCGAGCGCCTGCATCTGCGCTTCCCGCGACAGGCCCACATGCAGCGTGAGCGGCGCGCCGGGGATGCGCCGTGACGCGATGTAGCGCGGCGCCGCGTCCAGCGGAGACGGCCGGGCCGACAGCGCCCCGGTCTCCATCGGTTTCGGTTCGCCGGGCGGCGCCATGGCGACGGTTTCGCCCAGATGCGCCATGTCGCGCCGCATCAGCACCACGCCGTCGTCGCGCAACAGCGTGACCGCATCGTCCGGAGCGAGACTGAGGTCGCGGCACAGGCGCGCCAGCATGGTCGCACGCAACGCCACGACCGTGACTGCGCGCAGCGCGCCGGCGGAGTCGCGGAAGGGGCGGGCATCATACACGGTCCACACGCCGCTGATCCGCCCGAGCGCCGGCCGCCCGATATAGGAGTCGAGGGCCGGATTGGCTACCAGCGCCCTGAAGTGCTCGCGGTCGCTCATGTCGACGCCGGAGAGGGTCCAGTCGAGATTGCTCCACAACAGGCCGCCGGAGGCTCCGATCGCCGAGATCTGCACGACGTCCGGACCGCCATGGCCCGTCGCCGCGTCCAGATAAGGGCGGAGCGCCTCCTCGGCGGCGGAGTTGCCGGACAGCCGCGCTTCGGTCACCAGCCGGGCCATTCCGTGCATGGTGTCCGCCTGCAACAGCGTCGCGGCGATCGTGTCGCTCAACTGCGAGGCGATGGCGTTCGCGCGTTCGGTGGCCCGGCGCGCAAACAGCTCCTCGTTCTCGCGCTCGACTTCGCGATAACGCCAACTCACCAGGGCGAGCAGCGCGACCGTGAGCATGAGCAGCAGCGCCAGCGCCGCCGCGCGGTAGGGGAACAATCCGGCGAGCGACCGGATACGCCGCCGCCCCCCGCCGGGCGTGGCGGGCGACGGCGCGGCGCTCACGGC
>CAIZGR010000225.1 GCA_903932535.1 uncultured Hyphomicrobiales bacterium
CGAGGGCGCGGACGGCGTCCGCCGGCGAGGGCGCGGCCCACACGGCCGCGTCGACCGCGACGAAATCAGCCCCCGCCGCAGCGAGACGGCCCGCCGCCTCGATCGACTCGGCCCAGGCGACGCAGGGCGTCTCGAAAATCTCCGCCCACCAGCGGACCCGCTCGAGCAGCAGGTCGAGCGCCATCGGTGGGGCGTGGCCGCGCGGCTCGCCGAACATTACGTAATCGGCGCCCATCTCGCCCGCGGTCATCGCGTCGTCCCGCGTCTTCAGTGCCCCGGCGCCGACGATCCGCTCCGGCTTCAGACTGTCGAGCGCCTCGTCGAGGGCCTCGCCGGCGCCCTCGACATGCGCGCCGTCGGCGCCGAGCCGAGCGGCGCGGCGAGGATCGCCGTCGAGGATCAGGGCGCAGTCGGCGGAAAGAGCCGCCTTGAGCAGCGGGGCGACGATGGCCTTCGCGTCCCCGTCGGCGCCGGGTTCGAAGCGAACGCGGGCGCTCGCGATCTTCGCTGCGGCGAGAACCTCGGCGAAGACCGGGGCGAAAGCCGGCGCGGTCGCCGCCGACAGCGGCGGCGTGACGAGAGTGATCGAACACGAAGGCGGAGCAGGCGTTGCGGGCGGCATGAGCGGCGATCTTTAGGGAACGAGACGGGTTGGCCGACCAATGCGGCCAAATGCGGGTCGAGGCAAGTCCGTCGCCTGTCCCGATCGCCCCGCGGCGGCTTGCGAATGGCTCGAAGCGCGGTCGCCCGTCAGTTCGAGAACGCCGCCCGCAACCGCTCGACCTGTTGAGCGACGACGCTGCCGCGAGGAAAAAGCTCTGGCGCGCGGGCGCTGACGAGGCTCTGGTCGAGGTGGATGATGCGCTCCTGGACGCGGAGCGAACGCAGACTGAGCGCGCGCAGGGTCGGCGGCAGCTGCTCGAAGATCTCCGTGGCGCAGGCCAGGTCCTGACGGGACAGCTTGACCCGGTGACGCCCGGTCAGCGCCTGGTTGGACGTCAACTCGCCCTCGTTGACCGCGCGCTGGACCAGGAGCCACGAAGCGACCTGCATCAGCCGGGTCGTCAGCCGCATGCTCTCGGTGGCGTAGGCGAGCGCCGCCGTCTGCGGCAGGAGGCGCGATTCCGTGCGCCCCGGTCCGTCGAGATAGGCCGCCGCTTCCTCGACCAGGGCCATGCCCTCGCGGAAGAGGTCCCGGAAGGCGGGCGAAGCGGTCAGGCGATGAATGAAGGGAACGGCGCCGGACGACGGACTCGCGGGTCCGGAAAGGCGTTTCCATCCGTCGTGCTGGCGACCCATACGCCTCACTCCCATCCCGCGCCGGAGAGGAACGCTGCTCTCCCGTATGCGGGCATACCCGAAGGCATCCTAGATCCGGCGGGGCGGGGACGCGCATTTACCTCGCGGTAACGTTAACGCGCCGCAGGCTGATGCGGCTGCCGCGCAAGAAAGCCGCCTCGAGGCGGCTCCGACGGCGTCCAGGATCGCGCGGTCGATCGGAGGGGCGGCGTCTCGCCGCTCCTCCTGAGCGCGGGCCGGTCCGGGCAACGCCGGTCAGAGCTTGAACGCCGCGTGGGCGGCGGCGCGGGTCGCCTCGCGCGCGGCGATTGCCCGCTCGAGCCTCTCGATCTCGGACCGGAGGAGCGCGATCCGCGCCGCGAGTTCCGGAGCGGAAAGGGCGTCCAGGTTCTGGCCGATCTCGTGCCCGGGCCGCGCCTTGGGCTTGGCCCCGAATACGGATTCTTCGTCGAAGTCGGCCATGGCCCGATCGTCCTCGAGGTCAGGAGGCCGCGATGAAGCCGCCGCCCAAAACGCGCGCGCGGGGGTCGAGCGACTCGTAGAAGACGCAAGCCTGTCCCGGCGACACGCCGGTTTCCGGCTCGATGAACTCGACGACCCCTTCGCGCGTCAGCAGGGCGGGCGCCGGCGGGCGGGTCGACCGCACCCGCGCAGCGATCAGGAGGCCGTCGGGCGGCAGATCGGCGAGCTCGCCGTCGCCGATCCAGTTGACGGAGCGGAGCTTGAGCCGCGTGCGGGCGAGCGCCGAGCGCGGCCCGACGATCACCCGCCCGCCCTTGGCGTCGAGCGCGACGACATAGAGGGGCTGTGTCGAGGCGACGCCGAGGCCGCGCCGCTGACCGATGGTGTAGTGGACGATGCCGGCGTGCCGGCCGAGCACGCGTCCGCCGACGTCGACGATGTCGCCCGGGGCCGCCGCGCCCGGCATCAGGCGCTCGATCATGTCGCTGTAGTGGCCGGCGGGCACGAAGCAGATATCCTGGCTGTCGGCCTTTTCGGCGTTGAGGAGTCCGTAGCGGCGCGCCAGCTCGCGCACTCGCGGCTTCGGCATCTCTCCCAGCGGAAAGCTGAGGCGCTTCAATTGCTCGCGCGTGGTCGCGAACAGGAAGTAGCTCTGATCGCGCTCGGGGTCGGCGGCGCGGTAGAGGGCCTGTCCGCCGCGCCCGTCGCCGCGCGCGACGACGTAATGGCCGGTGGCGAGCAGGTCCGCGCCGAGGTCGCGGGACGCCTCGAACAGGTCGGCGAATTTCATGTGCTGGTTGCAGGCGACGCAGGGGATCGGCGTCTCGCCGGAGACATAGGCGCGGGCGAACGGCTCGATCACTTTTTCGCGAAAGCGCGCCTCGTAGTCGAGCACGTAATGGGGAATGCCGATCCGGGCGGCGACCTCGCGCGCGTCATGGATGTCCTGGCCGGCGCAGCAGGAGCCCTTGCGATGGGTCGCCTCGCCATGGTCGTAGAGCTGCATGGTGACGCCGACGACGTCGTAGCCCTCGTCGGCGAGCAGCGCCGCGACGACTGACGAATCCACGCCGCCCGACATGGCCACCACGACGCGGGTCAGCGCCGGCGACTTGTCGAAACCGAGGCTGTTGAGCGCGCCGCCCGGGGCGTGCGCGAGGGTCGTCGCGAACATTCCGATCTCACCCCGGAGACACAACCGGCTCCCCGGCACAAAAGGGCCTTCGGCCCGCGAACTCAGTTTCATAGCCGAAAAAGCCGCCCGCCGCCAGTTTCGATGAATTCGGTTGCGGCGCCGAGCCTTCCCCGGCCGTCGAGCCGTGGCGCGAGATCCGGGCGGATCGCGATTCTCGCGGGGCGCCGGACGTCCCGTCGCCCCCCACCGGCGCGCTCCGATAATGCCGGCGGCCGGCGCCGCAACGGCAATTCGCTCGCGTTTTGAGACACAAAGCCGGTCCTTTCGGACTCTGCCGTTTAGGTAAATTTAAAGCGCCGCCCCTAACGTGCGACCGTAGAGTCGAGTGTACGAGTGAGCGTTCCATGAGCGATGCGATGCGGCCGCGGGTCAAATACGTCATCGGTCCGGACGGAAGCCCCTTGACCGTCGCCGACCTCCCCCCACCCAACACCCGCCGCTGGGTCATCCGCCGGAAAGCCGAGGTGGTCGCAGCCGTGCGCGGCGGCCTCCTGTCGCTCGAGGAGGCGTGCTCGCGCTACACGCTGACGGTCGACGAATTCCTGAGCTGGCAGGTCTCGATCGACCAGTACGGCCTTCCGGGGCTGCGCACGACGCGAATCCAGCAGTACCGCCAGTAGCCCGGCGTCCGAACGCCGAGAGGGACCACGAGCCGATCGCCGCCTTGGAACAGGGACGCGGGCCGGGGCTTTGCCCCGCGGCGCCCTCGAGCGCGCGGTCCGTTCTGGATTGTCTCGCCGGCTCCCCTATATTGTGCGAAGCAAAGGCGGAGCCGGGCTGATGATTGTGACGCGCAAGCTCGCGGCCATCCTTGTCGCCGACATCGTCGGCTACTCACGGCTCGCGGGCGCCGACGAAGACCGCATTCTGGCGCGGCTCAGGACGCTGCGAAGCGACCTGATCGACCCCAGCATTTCCGTTCACAACGGGCGCGTGGTCAAACGCACCGGCGACGGCGTCCTGGCGGAGTTCCGCAGCGTCGTCGACGCGGTTCGCTGCGCGATCGAAATGCAGAACGGCCTGATCGAACGAAACGCCGGCGTGCCGGAAGATCGCCGGATTCAGTTTCGCATCGGCGTCCACCTCGGCGACGTGGTCGAGGAGGCCGACGGCGATCTGATGGGCGACGGCGTGAACATCGCCGCGCGGCTCGAAGGCATCGCCAAGCCCGGGGCGATCGCGCTTTCGGAGGACGCCTTTCGGCAGGTGCGCGGGCGGATCGAGTTCGCCGTCACCGACCTCGGCGTCAAGGCGCTAAAGAACATCGCCGAACCGCTGCGGGTCTATTCGCTCGAGGTCGGCGTTCCGGCGGAAGCGCGGGCCGCCCCGCTCGAATCGCCGCCGCAGCGTTCCGGGCCGCCGCGCTGCTCGATCGTCGTGCTTCCCTTCTCCAGCCTCGGCGGCGGCGAGGAGCACGAGCTGTTCGTCGACGGCGTCGTCGAGAGCCTGACGACCGACCTCTCGCGGCTCGCCAACACCGTCGTCGTCGCGCGCAACACCGCCTTCACCTACAAGGGCAAGCCGGTCGAGGCGAGGCAGGTCGGGCGCGAGCTCAACGTCCGCTATATTCTCGAGGGCAGCATCCAGCGCGGCGCCGGCCGGATGCGGATCAACACCCAGCTCATCGACGGGGCGACCGGCAACCACATCTGGGCGGACCGGTTCGACAAGCCGATGGGCGACCTTTTCGACCTGCAGGACGAGATCGTCTCGCGCATCGCCAACCAGTTGCGCGGCGAGCTGATCGCGGCCGAGGCGGAGCGCGCCGAGCGCGAGCCCAATCCCGACGCGCTCGACTTTTATTTCCGCGGCGTGGCCGCGTTCAACAAGGGCCGGCTCGAAAATGTCGTTCGGGCGAAGGATCTGTTCGACAAGGCGATCAAGCTCGATCCGGCTCATGTCGACGCCATCGTCGGGACGGCGCGCGCCGACGTCATCATCGCGCTCTACCGTCAAACCGAGCGCGCGCCGCGCCTCGCCGCAGCCGAGGCGGAGCTGCTCAGGGGCCTGTCCATCGATCCCCGCAATCACTGGGCGCATCTCTGGCTCGGATACGTCCAGGTCCTCACCAACCGCGCGGCGCGCGGGATCGGCGAGTTCGAGCGGGCGCTGTCGCTCAACCGCAACATCGGCGTCGCGCACGCCTGGACCGGCCTCGCCAAGATCATGCTGGGGCGGGCGGAGGAGACGGAGGCGCATATCGCCGAAGCGTTCCGGATTTCGCCGATCGACGGGGTCACGTTCCTGTGGAAGTACATCGGCGGCCTCGCCAAGCTCTACCTCGGCGCCGACGCGGAGGCGGTCGATCTCTTCCGCCAGTCGATCGACGCGAGCAGGAATTTTCCGCTGAACCACTTCCACAACGCGGCGGCGCTCGCCCTCCTCGGCCGGCAGAGCGAAGCGGAAGACGAGGTGAAGGCGGGCCTCGCGATTGCGCCGGATTTCACGCTCGCCGGCTTCCGCGCGGCGCCGGAAAGCGACAATCCCGTCTTTCTCGCTCAGCGCGAGCGCGTGATCGAGGGCATGCGCAAGGCCGGCCTCCTGTAGTCGACCGGGCGGCCAGGACTGCGACATTTTCGTGACGCGCTTCTTCTCCGGAGTGTTGCCGATCGGGCACAGCCCGGTCGTGGATGGACGTGTATAGTGCCGTCTATCGTTTCGCCCGAGTCGGGCATTTGGGGCCTGTCATGAAGAAGTTCCTGCTCGCGGGCGTCGCCGCCCTGTTCGTCGCTCCCGCGCTCGCGGCCGACCTGCCGGTCAAGAAGGCGCCGGCTCCCGCCGCAACCGAATATGACTGGACCGGCGCCTATTTCGGCGGCAACCTCGGCGGCCTCTGGGGCAACAGCAACACCAGCTTCTACAACCTCACGAACGGCCTGTGGGTCGACAGCACCAGCAATCACAACAGCTCGTTCATCGGCGGCGCACAGATAGGCTACCGCTACATGTTCCCGCAGCACGTCGTGATCGGCGCCGAGGCGAACCTCGACTGGAACTCCGGCAGCGGCTCCAACAGCAATGCTTGGCTGCTGAACAAGAAGTACGTCGAATCGACGACTTGGTCGAGCGGCCTCGGCGGGAGCGTGGTCGGGCAGGCGGGCTACGCCTGGGGCGACTTCCTGCCCTACGTCAAGGGCGGTTGGGCCTGGACCAACTCGACGGCGACGTATTGGCAGAATTACGGCACGGTCGGGACGCTCGCCGCCGGCACGGCACAGCAGGCGGGCCTCTACCGCAGCGGCTGGACGATCGGGGGCGGCGTCTCCTATCACGTCTGGCAGAACTGGGAAGTCTTCGGCCAGTACATGTATGCGAGCTACGGTACGGCGACCGTCAACTTCATCGCGCCGCTGTCGCAGTCGGTGCATACGTCGCTCAACACCAACGCGATTACGGTCGGCGCGAACCTCAAGTTCTGACCGCTCGACCTTTTACAGTTCCCTCACAGACGGGCGGCTTCGGCCGCCCTTTTTTTCAGCCTGCGAGCCAGGGCAGGAGCGCCGGGATGATTGCCGGCGTGACCACAGCGTTGAGCCCCATGGCGATGCCGGCGAAGACGCCGGCGATGGGATCGACCGCGAAGGCGCGCGCGGTGCCGATGCCGTGCGAGGCGAGGCCGACGGCGAAGCCGCGCGCGGCGTAGTCGCGAATGCCCAACGCATTCATGAGCGGCGTCACCATGATCGCGCCGAGGATGCCGGTGGCGATGACCAGCACGGCGGTCAGCGGCGGCGCGCCCCCGAGCGTCTCCGACACCGCCATCGCCACGCCCGCCGTCCCCGCCGTCGGCGCGAGCGACACGAGCACAGCGCGCGGCGCGCCGAGCGCCCGGGCGACGATCAGCGCCGAGACGATTGCGACCAGCGCGCCGACGATCAGCGCAGCCGCCATCGGCAGGAGATTGCGCTTGACGAGCTCGAGATTGCGATAGAGCGGCACGGCGAGCGCGACCGTCGCCGGCCCGAGCAGGAAGTGGACGAACTGCGCGCCGTTGAAATAGGTCTGATAGCCGGTTCCGGTCAGCGCGAGGAGGGTTCCCACCAGCGCGATGGCGATGGCGACCGGATTGACGACGGGATGGCGCCGCGCAGCCAAAGCGATCCGGTCGGCGATCAGATAGGCGCCCAGCGTCGCGGTCAGCCAGAAGAGCGGCGTCGCCTGGAGATAGACCCAGAGCCGGAACGGGGTCATACCTCGCTCCGCAGGCCGATCAGCCGCTTGACCAGCAGGAACACGCCGACCGTGGCGAGCAGGGTGACGAAGGTCGACACGATCAGCGCCGCCGCCAGCGCCGCGCCCTGCGCCTGCAAGAGCCCGAGATATTGCACGACCCCGACGCCTGCGGGGACGAAGAACAGCGACAGCGACCGCAAGAGGCCGTCCGCCGCGCGGCCGAGTTCGCTCGCCGCCAGCGCCTCGTCGTCGTAGGGGCGCCAAGCGCGCCAGAGCGCCATCGCCACGACGAGGAGCGCGAGCCCGACGACCGGACCGGGGGCGGGAAGGCTCACGCCCCGCGCCAGAACTTCGCCGGCGAGTTGGAAGAAGAGCAGGAGAAAGAAACCGCGAATCATGACCGCTGTTGTCGCCGCAGAGGGGCGGCGCGGTCAATCGGCGGGAAGCGGGTCCACCCCGATGATCACGCTTCTCCTGCGCCCTTCGGCGCGTCCGGCGAGCCGGGTTTGGGAAGGAGCCCGAGCCGCCGGCACAGGAAGAACAGCCTCCGCCCCTGCGTCGTGCTGACGAGGATCATCAGGCCGAGGCTCGCCGACCCGATAGCCGAGCGCAGCGCCATCGCCTCGAGCATCGGCAACGTCCAGACCGCCCATAGATAAAAGGCGGCCTTGACGAAGAAATAACCGGCCCAGACAAGCGTGAAGATACGGAAGAAGGCGCGGGCTTCGCCGGGTGGGGGCAGGGCGCCGCCGCGCTGCTCGGCGACCTCCTGGATGATCGGCTTCTCGCCCAACGCGCCGGCGACGAAGGCGAGGCCGGTCGCGACATTGGTGATCACCGCCTCATATGTCAACATGAACGGCGAGGTCGAGACGAGGTCGATCCCGCCGAAGACGAGGGTCAGCGCGCTGACCAGCAGATAGAGGCGGGTGAAGGGCAGCCCTTTGCGCCGGCGCCACACGGCGTCGGCGACAATGAATAGAATGGAGCCGGCTATGGCCGGCTTGACGCCGAGCGTCAGCGCGAGCGCCCAGAAGACGATCAGCGGGCCGAATTCGGCGAGCGCCCAGCGCCCGGCCGCGATCAGCTTCGGCATCGGCTCAGCCGTTCAGCGCGGCGACGATCGCCTCGAGCGCCTCGGGGCGCCAGCACAGGCCCATGTGGTCGACGCCCGGGAGCACGGAAACCCGCGCGCCGAGCGGCGGGAGCACGCGCGCGAAGGCCTCGGCGTCCATCAGCTCGTCGGCCGCGCCGGCGATCACGACGACGGGGGCCTTGGCGCGCTGGAACGCGCCCTTCCAGTCGTCCGGCGCGGCGTAGCTCGCCATCAGGCGGAAGGTGTACTGGTCGGTGACGAATTTCTTCGCGCCCGCGCCGGTCGCGAAGGCGAGGACGGGCAGCGCCTGCGGCCAGTCGATCCCGAACCCCTTCAGGATCGAGATCGCGACGATGCGCGGCACGTCCGCGGCGGCCCAGTCCCTGGCGGCCTCCGATATCCGCACGGTCGGCGCGCGGTGCCCGAGATAGGGCGCGAGCAGCACGAAGCGCTCGAACATCGCCCCGAGCGGCCCGGCCGCCACGCGCAGGCCGTAGCCGCCGCCCGAGGAGTGGCCGACATACGCGAATTTCGCGCCCTGATTGCGGCTGCGCAGGTCCGCCATCAGGTCGGCGAGATCGTCGTCGAGTTGGCCCGCGTAGGCGGCGTCGCCGCGCGTCCCCGAGGCGCCGTGTCCGCGGAAATCGAGGGCGACGGCCTCGATCCCGGCGTTCGCCAGCCCCTTCGCGATCGCGTTCATCTGAGCGGACGCGCCGGCCGAGCCGTGCCCGAGGAGGACGATCCGGCCGCTCGCCCCGCTCGCGATGGCGTAGCGCCGGAAGGCGAGCCAAGTCCCGTCTCGCGCCTGGAAGCGCGACAGTTCCGGCAAGCCTTCAGGATCGATCTGCAACGCGCCGTCGAGCACGGAAGCGAGCGGCGGCGGCGGCTTCAACGGCCGCGCCAGCATGACGCCGAGGGCCACGGCGGCAAGGCCGGCGAGCGCCAGCGCCAGGACAACGAGATCGACAAAAAAGGACATGGCCAGCCTCACAGATATCTCCGTGTGGCAGAGCTATTTGTCAGAAACAATCATAAAGCCCGCGACCCGGACCGTCAGCGGGCATCGCAGGCAATCGGAGGGGCGGCGTCTCGCCGCCCCAAGGCGCCCGAGACGGAGAGCCCGTCAAGCGCCGGGCGGTCCACGCAAGAGCGTTCGGCCGCCGATACGCGCGCCGGCTGATGGCGGTTCTGTCGATTTGCAGAAAACGCGCATCTGGCGATCGAGATCGGCATAGCTTCACCGCGCCTCAGCTCCTCAGCACGGCGCAGGCGCCGCCCACCGACTGGATTCGGCCGCAGAGCCGCTTGGCTTCGCCGCCGGTCTGCGCCGGCAGGCGCACGCGATAGAACGGCCGCCAGCCCCGGCTGCGCAGCACCGAGCCGAGGACGAACGGCTTCATGTCGCCGATCACGCTCGCGTAATCATGCCGCGCACGGGCGAAGGCGCGCAGCGCCGAATCCTTGGAGAAGCTCGCGGCGAGCTGCACGCCCCAGGGCGCGAACAGGCCGGAAACGACGGGCGAGCCCTGCGGCCCGCGCGCGATGCGCAGCTTCGCGATCGAGACGAGGCAGGGCTCGACCGGGCCGGGCGCGGAAGACGGGGGCGGGATCGGGGCGCGCCATTCCTCGACGTCATGCCCGGTGATCGCCAGCACGTAGCTTTGCGTCTCGAACGGCATCGCGCCGCGGCCGTCGAGCCATTTGGCGAGCGCGGCCGGGCCGGCGTTGTAGGCGGCCGCGGCGAGCCCGAGATTGCCGAAGCGCGCCGCGAGATCGGCGAGGAGCTTGGCCGAGGCCGGGATGGCCGAGCCGGGATCGAACGGGTCGGCGAGCCCGCGCTCGGCCGCCGTGCCGGGCATGAACTGCGCGACGCCCTGCGCCCCGACCGGGCTCACAGCGCGCGGTTGGAAGGCGCTTTCCCGCCAGATGAGGCGGGTGAAGAAGGGGACCGGCAGGCCCTGGGCCTTGGCCGAGTCCTCAACAATCCCGCAGAGGGTCGCGAGCGTGTTGTCGCTCGCGGGTTCGTGCGGTTCGGCGCGCGACACTCGGGCCGAGGCGGCCAGAACAAGAAGGGCGAGGGCCGCGGCCGAGGTTTTCAGGGAGATGGGGTGTGCGTGACGAGGCATGGGACGGATTTTCAATCACTCGGCGGATCTGCGATAAGGTCGCTCGCGCCGACCTGTATCACGCCGGGATGACGTCCTCGACTCTCGATTGCGAGCGCGCCGGCCCTCGAGACCGAAGCCGCGACCAAGCGTCGGCGGACGCGCGGCTCGGCTCGACAAGACTCGTCCTGTAGTCTTGAAAAACGCGTGCGGCGTCCTAACAAGTCGAGCTTACCAACTGTTCATGTCGTCGCCATCGGAGCGTAAACGGTCGTCCAGCATAAAGGCTCCATCGCGCTGGACGAAAACAGTCCGGCGAACGCATAAAGTATGGAGTCTTCAAAGTGGGCAACCTGATTTCCGTTCGTCCGAGCCGGTCGAAGTCCGTGCGCGCGGCGTTGCTTGGGGCGGTCGCCGTGGCCGCGGCCGGCGCCGTGACGATCGAGGCGCTGCCGCTCTCGACCGAGGCCGCCATCGCCGCCGCTCCCGTCACGTCGGCGGGCCCGGCGTCCTTCGCCGACGTCGTCGACCACGTCAAAGGCGCGGTCGTGTCGGTCAAGGTCAAGATCGACGCAACCAACGTCTCCGAAGAGGGCGACGCGCAGCCGATGCCCAATTTCCCCAAGGGCGGGCCGCTCGAGAAGTTCTTCCGTCAGTTCGGCGCGCCCGGCATGGGCCAGCCGTTCGGCGACGGCGAGCCGCATCAGCGTCCGCACGCCGGCATGGCGCAGGGCTCGGGCTTCTTCATCTCCCCTGACGGATACATCGTCACCAACAACCACGTCGTCGAGCACGCCAAGGATGTGACCATCACCACCAACGAGGGCAAGACCATCGCGGCCCGCGTCGTCGGAACGGACCCCAAGACCGATCTCGCGCTCCTCAAGGTCAAGGAAGGCTCCGACTATCCCTATGTCTCGTTCGCCTCGCAGACGCCCCGGGTCGGCGACTGGGTGATCGCGGTCGGCAATCCTTTCGGCCTCGGCGGCACGGTCACGGCGGGCATCGTGTCGGCGCGCGGCCGTGACATCGGCTCCGGCCCCTATGACGACTTCCTGCAGATCGACGCGCCGGTGAACCACGGCAACTCGGGCGGCCCGACCTTCAATGCCCAGGGCGAGGTGGTCGGCGTCAACACCGCGATCTTCTCGCCCTCGGGCGGCAGCGTCGGCATCGGCTTCGCCATCGCCAGCGACGTCGCCAAGACCGTCGTCGGTCAGCTCAAGGACAACGGCAAGGTGGCGCGCGGCTGGCTCGGCGTGCAGATCCAGCCGGTGTCGCAGGACATCGCCGACAGCCTCGGCCTCAAGGACGCCAAGGGCGCGATCGTCGACAAGGCCGAGAAGGACTCTCCCGCCGCCGCCGCCGGCCTCAAGGACGGCGACGTGATCACCGCGGTCAACGGCGATGCCGTGTCCGACTCGCACGACCTCGCCCGCAGGATCGCTGCGCTGGGTCCGAAGAAGGAGGCTGAGCTGACGATCGTCCGCAACGGCTTGCCGCAGACCGTCAAGGTCATGCTGGGCTCGATGTCGGACGACCGTCAGGCCAAGGCGGACGCGACCGAGCAACAGCCGAAAGACGCCATGGCGAAATACGGCATGGCGCTCGAGCCCGCGACCGCGGTCGAGGGCGCCGGCAAGACCGGGGTCGTCGTAGCCGAGGTCGATCCCGACGGCGTGGCTGCGCAGAAGGGCGTCCAGACGGGCGACCTGATCCTCGCGGTCGGCGGCAAGCTCGTCTCGCATCCGTCCGAGGTCGCGGCGGCGCTCGACGCGGCCAAGGCCGACGGCAAGAAGTCCGTGCTGATGCAGGTCAGGAACGACAGCGGCACGCATTTTGTCGCCCTGTCGACCCAAGTCTCGTAACCTTATAGCGCCTTGATCCGGCGGAGGGGCGTCGGCCCCTTCGCCCTTCTGCCGGGTCAGCGGCAGGCCGGTTCCCGCAAGCCGGCCTGCCGTTTTTTTTTTCGCTGGCGCTTCAAGATTTGCCGGTATCGGGCTCCCAATAGGGCCGCCTGCCGAATCGCTCGACCAGAAAATCGACGAACGCGCGCACCTTCGGCGACAGGTGGCGCGCGTGCGGGTAGACCGCGCTCATCGCGATGTCCTGGGAAACGAAGCGGTCGAGCGCGGAAACGAGCGCGCCTGCGCGCAGGTCCTCCCCGACAATGAAGGTCGGCAGATTGGCGACGCCGGCGCCGGCGAGCGCCATGACCCTGATCGCGTCGCCGTTGTTGGCGCTGACCCGGCCGGAGACCGCGACCAGCGACGGCTTGCCCTCCGGATCGACGAACCGCCATTCCTGCGTGCGCGCGACGTTGCTGTTGCGCAGGCATTCGTGCCCCTTCAGGTCCTCGGGGGTTTGCGGCGTCCCGCGGCGGCGGAAATAGTCGGGGCTCGCGCACAGCGTCCGGCGGATCGGGACGATCCGCCGCGCCATCAGGCTCGAATCCGGCAAGGCGCCGATCCTGAGCGCGACGTCGAAGCCCTCGTCTACGACGTCGACGTAGCGGTCGTTGAGCGAGAGGTCGACGTCGACCTCCGGAAAGCGGGCGAGGAAAGTCGGCAGCGCCGGAGCGAGATGCAGGAACCCGAAGCTCATCGGCGCGCTGACCATGAGCCGCCCGCGCGGGCTCGCCTGGAGCTGGCCGAGCGCGTGGTCGGCGTCGTCGAGATCGGCCAGAATGCGGCTCACCCGCTCGAAATAGGCGCGGCCCGCTTCGGTGAGTTTCAGCGAACGGGTGGTGCGATTGAAGAGCCGCGCGCCGAGTTCGGACTCGAGCGCCCCGACGTTGCGGCTGACCGCGGACTTGGACGATCGGAGCCGCCGCGCCGCCTCGGAAAAGGACTGGGTCTCGGCGACCTTGACGAAGGCTTCGAGGGCGGCGAACCGATCCATATTGTTGCCCCACACGCAACAGTCATGTGCCGCGAATGTAAATTGTTCCGCGGTTTGCCGCAAGCTAAGGGTTTGAGATACCAGACCCGGGCGCCGGCGGCCGAGCCGCCCGAGGCGCCGGGCCGCAGTCGGAATGGCGCATGGATCTGATCGTCGACAACCCTTTCGTTCCGGTTCTCTCAGCCTCTGCCGTCGTTGCGCTGGTATTCGCCGCCGCGGCCCGGCTGAGCGGATCGCGCTGGGCCGCGACGCTGGCCGCGCCCGTCGTCTTTCTCGTCGCCTATGGCGTGACCTACCAGAAGATTCCGCCGTTTCCGCCCGCCGGCGCCGCCAACAAGATTTTCTGGGTCGCGCTCTTCGCGACCGCCGCCGCGGCGGGGCTCGAAGCGCTCGGCCGGGTCCCGCGCTGGGCGCTGCCCGTGTTGACGGCGCTGCTGGCCGCCGGATGGATCGGGTCGACGAAGCTCGCCGATCCGGACTCGACGACCCTGATCCTGTTTGCCACGCTGGTCGTCGCCGGCGGCCTCGCGCTGTGGGGCCTCGACCGCATTGCGACTCTGGCCGCGCCGTTCGGCGGCGGGGCGCAGGCGCTGGCGGGGCTTGCAGCGGTTTCCGGCCTCTCGGCGCCGACGCTGCTGTTCGGCGGGTCGTCGACCGGCGTCGGGGTCTGCCTCGGACTGTCGGCGGGCGCCGCCCTGCTGTCGGCGGAGAATCTCGGCGCGCGCCGCATCCTCGGGTCCGCCGCGATTATGGGGGCGGGCGGCGGACTTCTCGCCGCCCTCGACACGATTGCGCTGGTCACGCGGCGCGCCGACCCCTTCGCCCTGGCGCTGATCGCGCTGGCGCCCTTTCTCGGCCCCTGGTCCGTTCGCCTCTTGCCGCCCGCCCTTCAGAACCGTCCCCTCGTCGCGGGATTGGTTTCCGGGCTGGCCACCCTGTCACCGCTGCCGGTGATCGTGGCGCTGCTGTTCCTGCGTCACGACAATCCCCTTGGATAATGAGGACCCTCATGCGCTCTCTCGCAACTTTCGCTCTCGCGTCCTTCGCCGCCGCCGGCGTCGCCGCGACCGCATCCGCAGCCGACTACAAGATCGACCCCGCCCACACCCACGTGCTGTTTATCGTCAATCACCTCGGCTTTTCCAACATGATCGGCCTCTTCGACCAGACGACCGGCACGATCGCGTTCGATCCGGCCAATCCGGCGGCGAGCAAGCTCAATGTCGACGTCAAGACCGGGAGCCTTCAGTCGCAGTTCGGCCCGCGCGACGCGGACCTCAAGGGCGCCGACTGGTTCAACGTCGCCGAGTTCCCCGACATGACCTTCGTCGGCAAGACCTTCAAGAAGAAGAGCGACAAGACCGGCGAGGTGACCGGCGACCTGACCCTGCTCGGCGTCACCAAGCCCGTCACGCTCGAGGTCACGTTCAACAAGGCGGGCGTGCGCCCGACCGACAAGGCGGACACGGTCGGCTTTTCCGCCCGCGGCTCGCTCAACCGCTCGGACTTCGGCCTGAAGACCTACATTCCTTACATCGGCGACAAGGTCGATCTGATCATCGAGACCGAGGCGACCCGCTGACACGAAGCGGGGCTGCTCGAGGGCGCCGCTTCTCGGATTCGATAAAATGGCAAGGCGTCCGTCTTCACGGGCGCCTTTTTTTGCGCCTCGCGGAATGCGTTACGACTTTGGCGCCGACTCGCAACTTTTGCGCGATCGAGGAGACGAAAGTTCTTGCAATTCGTGCGGCGCACACTTAGATTGTTGCGGTGCGGTGCGAGAGCCCGCATATGCCCTCCTTGGGCGTTTCCTCCCTAGACTGAAGGCCGCCGAAAGGCGGCCTCCTTTTTTTGCGGCGCCCGCAGCGCGCGGGCGCGCCGCCGC
>CAIZGR010000226.1 GCA_903932535.1 uncultured Hyphomicrobiales bacterium
ATCTTGTCGAGCTTCAGCTTCCCGTCCGGCTCGACGCGAAACGCCTTGCGATAGTCCATGGAAACGCCCTCTGCGCGCGCAAACGCCCGCACGGGCGAAGCGCTGCTTCGCACCCACATTCGGGCGCCTTTGGGATCGACGTCAATCGTCCGCGACGCTTTTGTGACGTTTGGACGACGCATCGGCGCGGAGGTGGCGCCCGTTTTGGGCGGCCGTAACGAGACGTCGTCTCAGGCGTACGACAGCGCATCCCCTCTCGGGGCGCGCTATTCCGCAATCGAAGGGGGCTCGGCTCCGCCGCGCTCCTCCGCCGAAGCGCCGGTCAGTCCGCGCCGGTGACGACGGGGCAATCGTCGCGGGCGCCCCATTCCGCCCATGAGCCGTCGTAGAGGCCTTCGAGCTTGCCGCCGGCCTCCTCGACCGCCAGCGCCAGGATCGCCGCGCTGACCCCCGAGCCGCAGGTCGTGATGATCGGCCGCCCGAGGTCGATCTTGCGCTCGGCGAAAATCGCCTTCAAAGTCTCCGGCGGCTTCAGCCGTCCGTGCTCGACCACTTCTCCGAAGGGCAGATTGAGGGCGCCGGGCATGTGGCCGCTCCGGAGGCCGGCGCGCGGCTCCGGGGCTTCGCCTCGGAAACGCTCGCCCGGACGGGCGTCCACCACCAGCGCCGATCCGCTCGCGAGCGCAGATCGCACCTCGGCGAGCGAGGCGAGGAAGCGCTCGTCGAGCCGCGGCGTGAACGCGCGCGGCTTCGGATGCGCTGGGCCCGTCTCGAGCGGGCGCCCCTCGACGATCCATTTCGTCAGGCCGCCTTCGAGGATGCGCACGCCGCCGGCGCCGTAGGCGCGCAAGGTCCACCAGACGCGCGCCGCGGCGAAGAGGCCCAGCACGTCGTAGACGACGAAGCGCATGCCGTCGCCGAGGCCGAGTTCGGTCATGGCCTTGGCCAGCAGGTCCGGCTTCGGCAGCATGTGCGGCAGGCCGGTTTCGCGGTCCGCGATCGTGTCGATGTCGAAATAGACCGCACCGGGAATGTGGCCGAGCGGAAATTCGACCGCGCCGTAGCGCCCGGTGTTGGGCAGGTGCCAGGAGCCGTCGATCACGCCGACATCGGGATCGTGGAGCGCGGCGGCGAGATCGGCGGTGGCGCAGAAGTTGGGAGAGGCCATGGGTTACGCCTGTTCAGGGTTGCGCGAGCGTGATCCGCACGCGGCGGTTGATCCGTCCCTTCTTCTCGATCTGGGTGACCGTGGCGCGGCCGATCTCGCCGGTGCGCGCGACATGGGTTCCCCCGCAGGGCTGAAGGTCCAGGCCCCCGATCGCCACGAGGCGCACCTTGCCGCTCCCGCGCGGCGGCTTCACCGACATGGTCTTGACCAGCGCCGGGTTGGCGTCGAGCTCCTCGTCGGTGATCCAGCGGAAGCCGACAGGGGCGTCGAGCGCGATGAGTTCGTTCAGCTTCGCCTCGACCTCGGCCTTGTCCAGCGTCGCCTCGCAGTCGAAGTCGAGCCGGCCGTCCGCCTCGCCGACCGACCCTCCCGTCACCGGGTAGGGCAGGGCGACCGAGAGCAGGTGCAGCGCGGTATGAGCGCGCATGCGTTTGTGACGCTTCTCCCAGTCGAGTCGGGCGACGACCGCGGCGCCGGGCGCGGGGAGGGCGGCGCCCTCGGCGGGAACGTGGAGGATGGTCTTCCGGTCGGCGTCGTAAATCGTGTTGACGATCGGGATCGCAGCCCCGCCTTCGACCGTGAGCTCGCCCTGGTCGCCCGGCTGTCCGCCGCCCTGCGGATAGAAGACGGTGCGGTCGAGCGCTACTCCCCGCGCGTCCGCGGAGACGACCGTTGCGTGGGTCTCGCGAAGATAGGCGTCGTCGCGAAAAAGGGTCTCGGTCATCTAAACGAACACCTCCGGGGCGCGGCCCTTGGCTTCCAGCCAGTCGGGAACCGCGAGGTTCTTCTCGCGCAGGAAAGCCGGGTTGAAAAGCTTCGACGCGTAGCGGGCGCCGGAATCGCACAAGAGCGTCACGATCGTGTGGCCCGGTCCGAGGTCGCGCGCAAGCCGGATCGCCCCGGCGATGTTGACGCCCGACGAGCCGCCGAGCAGCAGGCCCTCCCGGATCGTGAGGTCGAAGACGATCGGCAGCGCCTCCTCGTCCGGGATCCGATAGGCGCAATCGACCGGCGCGCCTTCGAGATTGGCGGTCACGCGCCCCTGGCCGATGCCTTCGGTGATCGACGAGCCGGAGGCCTCGAGCGCGCCGGCCGTGTAGTAAGAGTAGAGCGCCGAGCCCATCGGGTCGGCGAGGGCGATCCTGATGTCGCGGTTGCGGTCTTTCAGCGCCATCCCGGCGCCTGCGAGCGTGCCGCCCGTGCCGACGGCGCTGACGAAGCCGTCCAGCTTCCCGTCGAGAGCGTCCCAGATCTCCGGACCCGTGGTTTCATAGTGCCCGCGCCGGTTGGCGACGTTGTCGAACTGGTTCGCCCAGACGGCGCCGCCCGGCTCGGCCTTATCCAGCGCTTCCGCCAGACGCCCCGAATAGCGCACGTAGTTGTTGGGGTTGGCGTAGGGGACCGCCGGGACCTCGATCAGCTCCGCGCCCGCCATCCGCAGCATGTCCTTCTTTTCCTGCGACTGCGTGTCGGGGATGACGATGACGGACCGGTAGCCGAGCGCGCCCGCGACCATCGCGATGCCGATGCCGGTGTTGCCGGCGGTGCCCTCGACGATGACGCCGCCGGGGCGCAGCGCGCCGCGCGCGATCGCGTCCCCGACGATCGCGAGCGCCGCGCGGTCTTTCACCGAGCCGCCGGGATTCATGAACTCGGCCTTGCCGAGGATCGTGCAGCCGGTCGCTTCCGAGGCGGCGCGGAGGCGGATGAGAGGCGTCCTGCCGATGGCGCCGACGACGTCGCGATGGAACATTTTCTTGGCTTCCCGTGAATCGCCGGGGAGATTAGGCCGGCCGGGCGGGTTGCGACAAGCGTCCGCGGCTGCGACAAGGCCGCCGCCCGGGAGCCGCCGATGTTCTTCACCGTTTCCAAAGTCTACGCGACCTTCCTTTCGCCCGTCCCGCTCCTGCTGATCCTGGCGCTCGTGGGCGCGATCCTGTCGTCGGGCCGGTTCGCGCGCCGGGGCCGGGCGCTCGCGATCGGCGCGACGCTCGCGCTCCTCGTCGTCGCCCTGACCCCGGTCGGGCGCATGGCGATCGCGCCTTTGGAGGACCGGTTTTCGCCGCCGTCCGCCGACGCGCCGGCGCCTTACGGGATCATCATTCTGGGCGGCGCGATGAAGGGCTTGGAAAGCCGGGCGCGCGGTCAGGCCGTCTACGACGACGGCGAGCGGGTCACGCAGGCGGCGATCTTGGCCAAGCGCTATCCCGGCGCGCGGATCGTGTTCACCGGCGGCAGCGGCTCCGTGCTCGTCGCCGAAAGCCCGGAGGCGCAGGAAGTCGAGAAGCACCTCGTCGAGCTCGGCGTCGATCCGGCGCGGGTGACGCTGGAGACGAAGTCGCGCAACACCGGCGAGAACGCGCGCTTCACCGCGGCCATGGTTCACCCCGAGCCGGGCCAGCGGTGGCTTCTGGTGACGTCCGGTTTTCATATGCCCCGATCGATGGGGCTGTTCGAGAAGGCCGGGTTCGACGTCTCGGCCTATCCGGTCGCCTTCCGCACGCTCGGGCCTCGCCAGCCGATCGTGTGGTGGCTCGACGCCCCGGAGAACCTGGAGATTTTCGCGCTCGCGGCCAAGGAATGGGTGGGCCTCGCGGTCTACTGGGCGACGGGCCGGATCGACCGCCTTTTTCCGGGTCCGCAGGACCGCGTGGCTTCGGTCGCGCGCGGCGGGTGAGGCTTTGGACCCGACGCCGGCTCCTCCGCGACAGGCCGGTCCCGACGATCAGCCGAGGTTGCAGGCCGTGGGCGTCGACGCCTCGGTTGGGCGGATTCGCTTCTTCCAAGCCGACGCCGCCGGCGAGGGCAGGCGCAAAGTGCGGCCGTTCGCCGGCGGGATTGCGGACGGCGTCGCCCTCACGCCCCGCTTCAGCCGAACAGCGCCAGCGTCGCCGCCATCAGGAGGCCGTACGCGCTGGCGGCGACGATGGTCAGCGGCAGCGCGGGCGCGAGCGCCGCGGGGCGATCGGCCGCGCCCCACAGAATGCGCGTCGCCGCCAGCGTCGCCAGCGCAGCCGCAAGCGTGGCGAGGCTCGCCGCCGGCAGCCGGCCGCTCGAGACCATCGCGAGCGTCCAGAGACAGGCCAGCGTCCCGATCGCCGCATAGCCCCAGCGCGCATTTGCGGCGCCGAGCCGCACCACCAGCGTGCGCTTGCCAACCGAGGCGTCGGCGCGAAGGTCGGGAAACTGGTTGATGTAGAGCACGTTGGCGACCAGGAGGGCGAAGCCGAGCCCGGCCGCGACGGGGCGGAAGGAAAACGCGCCGCGCTGCACGAAATCGCTGCCGGCGACGATCGTCAGCCACCCGAGGGTGATGCCGAACTCGCCGACGCCGCGCGCCTGAAGCGCGAGCGGCGGCGCCGAATAGGCCCAGCCGGCGAAGAGCCCCGCCGCGCCGATGACGAGGAGTCCGGGCGCGCCCGCCGCCGCGAGCCACAGCCCGGGCGGGATCACCGCCAGGAGCAACCCGTAGCCGAAGACCTTCACCTGATGCGGGGTGAGCACGCCGTTCTGGATGAACCGGCTGCCGCCGATGAAGGGAAAGAGCCGCTCGTGGTTGGCCTCGTCGCAGCCCGAGACGCTGTCGTAATCGTCGTTGATCACGTTGGCGCCGGCATGGGCGACCAGCGCGAAGATCATCGTCAGCGCGGCCCCGAGCGCCGAGATCGGAGCGCCGTCGGACCAGGCGCTCGCCCAGCCGATCAGCACGCCGACGAACGTCACCGTCAGGAAAGCCGGGCGCGTGGCCATCCCATAGCGCCGGACGGGATCGGCGAGGGCGGCCGGCGTGGGTTCGCCTGGAAGGGGCATGACACTCTGCATGGACGATCGGGGGCATGTGGCCTTCGAGGCCGCCGGCGTCATAGACCGGGGAATCTGTCGCGCATAGGGATCGCCATGAAACCTTCGGCCGCCCGTCACGGCGAAGCGCGCAGCGACGAAGAGTCCAGGATGCAGGGCGCCGCCGACAGATTGCTTCCCGCCTGTGTCCGGCGCCGGCTTCGGGGACGCATGCGACACCGCGCGCCCTTGACGAACGGGGCCGATCGGATTTGCTTGTCCGACGCGAAAAAGCGGGAAAAGACGAGGATCTGGGGCGCCCGATGGGCAACGGCAAACACGAAATTCGGATCAAGGGCTACTCCGACGAGCGGATGGAGCGGCTGAAGAAGTTCACCCGATCGCTCAACGCGGAGCTCGCGCTGCTCGGCGGCGAGCCGCTCGACATGCTGGAAGCCCATGAGGAATACCAGGGCGTGATCGACGACCACGACGGGACCTGGGCGGATCTCGCGCGCCGTCTCGCCGCCGAACGGACCCGGGTGACCTACGTCGAGGACGACGAGGAGCGCGACGACGACCTCGAACTCGTCGAGGACGTGGAAAGCGAGCCCGCCGAGGACGTCTGATCGCGTCGCGCGCGTCCTCGAGGGCGCAGGGAAGGAGATGCGAACATGGCCGCAACTGCAACCGCCGTCGCGCTCGACGTCACGGCCCCCGATTTCAAGCTGCCGGCGACCGACGGAAAGACCTATGCGCTGAAGGATGTCGCCGGTCCGAACGGCACGGTGATCGTCTTCCTCTGCAACCATTGCCCCTATGTGAAGGCGGTGATCGACCGGCTGATCGCCGACGCGCGGGCGCTGAAGGTGGAAGGGGTGGGGTTCGCCGCCATCTGCGCGAACGACGCGACGCGCTACCCGGAAGATTCGTTCGAGGCCATGACGGCGTTCGCGCGGCGCCACGCCTTGCCTTTTCCTTACCTGCACGACGAGAGCCAGCGGGCCGCGCGCGCCTATGGCGCCGTCTGCACGCCGGACTACTTCGGCTACGATTCCGCGCTGAAGCTGAAGTACCGCGGCCGTCTCGACGAGGGCCGCACGTCGCCGCCGCGGCCGGGCGCCCGGCGCGAGCTTCTCGACGCGATGCGCGCGGTCGCCGCCGGCCGCGCCATACCGGGCGAGCAGATCCCCTCGATCGGGTGCTCGATCAAGTGGAAGGGGTGAAACCCTTCTCCCTCCGGAAGAAGGTGTCGCCGAAGGCGACGGATGAGGGCGCGCCGGTGAAGGCGAAGACGCCGCGGGCGCCGCCGCTGCGGCGTTGGCGGCCAGCCCGCGCCGGCGCAACCCTCGTCCCCGGCCCTTCTCCCCGAGGGCGAAGGGAGTCCTCCGCCCTCAGCTCGTTCTCGGGCCGCGCAGGATTTGCAGCGCGGCTTCGACCTTCCGCCAAGTCTCGGCGCCTTCCTTGTCCTGGGCATGCTCGCAAGCGACGGCGCGCTGGGCCGCCTCGGCGATGGCGGATTGGCCGTGCGCTTCCATGAGCTGACGGGCGTATTCGGTGATCACGGTCTCTTCCATGGACGCTCTCCTCCTCGGCGGCCGTGCGCCCGTGCGGCGTGCAGTTCCGCGCCGCCGCAGGTAGCAGACGATCACGGCATAATTCGGAGGTTGATCGGAGTTTGCCGGGCGCTGCCGGTGTGTTATCCGAGTTGAGTGTGCTGTTCGTCGGGCTGGGGATGCTCATGCCGCCGCTGTATCCGCGAGAACTGAACCCGGAAGAAGTCGAATGGCTTCTTCCGGACTCCGAAGGGCGCAAGAGCGCCCATGAAAAGCATGGGAACGCCGGTAACGCCGACGCGAAGCATCACGCCATTACGAAGGATGGCTTGTGGGGCCGGCGCGACACAGACAAGCGATTTGGCGCTATTTCGCTGCTCACCGCCTTCGTCTCGCGGGCGGACATGGCGGCGGCGCTGCGCGAGACGCTCGACAGCGTCGAGGGGAAATGGGCGCGCCTGGAGTTTTCCCAAGGCGCGCCAACGCGGAAATGGCCCAAAGGCTCCCACGACGGGATGTGGGCCAAGATCTATTTCGTCGGCAGGTGTCGGGTGCTTCGATAGGCGGGCGGCGAGGGCGCGATGCCGGTAACGGACGATGTTCTGCTGCTCTACCGGGACGACAGTCGCCCACTCGGGCTGCACGTCAAGACGTTCTATGGAACCATGACCGTGATGCGTCCTCTCCCCCGCGTGATCGTCTACGACCGCGACGACGCCCCGTTCAGTATGGGTCCCTGACCCCGCCGCCCGCGTCCCATGCGGAGCGGTCCGGGTTCTTATGGCCGACGGCGCGGCGGTTCGCCCCGGCGGGATGGAGGCCGGCGAGGAACGCCCAGGCCTCACGGGTCCAGCGGGCGTCGTTGAGCGCGTGATGGGGTGAGGTCGTCTGGCGCGGGAGCTCCGGATCGCCGAGCTCGATCGCCCATTGCTTGATGTCGAGGCAGAGCTGCGGATAATGGAAAGGCAGCTCTTCCAGGCCGCCGAACAGCCCCACGAACGCGACCCAGTCGTAGGCCGGAAAATAGCCCCAGAACACCGGATGTTCGTCGTGATCGGTGAAGGCGCGCAGCGCGTAGCTGATGGCCTCGAGGCTCATGCCCTTGCCGTCGAGCTTCGGGCGCACGTGCTCGAGCGTCCACGGGCTCGCCTTCGACCAGTCTGCTTCCAAACTCTCGGCATAGAACGCCCGCCCGTCCTCGGCGACGAGGCCGATGCTGACGAGGGAGAGGACGAAGGGTTTTGCGATGAACTCGGTGTCGATCCAGTATTTCATGAGGGTCCCCGGCGTCAGCCGGCCGTTGTTCGCAAGGAATGACCTCGGTGACAACCGCGCCCGCCCTTCTCCCGTCCGGGAGAAGGTGGCCGGCGAAGCCGGACGGATGAGGGAACGCCGGTCGAGGGGAAGACGCCGACGGCGCGGACGCGGCGTCGTGTGCGGCCAGTCTCACCGGCCGCAGCCCTCATCCCCGGCCCTTCTCCCGAAGGGACAAGGGAGAAGGCGCCCGCTCACGCCGCCTTCGGCTTGCCTGAGCTGAACCCGTAGAACGTCTCGCCTTTTTCCGCCATCTCGATCAGCCGCTCGGGCGGGGCGAAGCGGGGACCGTGGCTCGCGGCGAGCGCCTCGGCGCGCGCCACGAAGGCTTTCAGCCCCATGCCGTCGATGAACGACAGCGTCCCGCCGGTGTAGGGCGCGTAGCCGAAGCCGAGGATCGAGCCGACGTCCGCCTCGCGCGGGTCGGTGACGACGCCCTCGAAGTAGCAGCGCGCGGCCTCGAGGGCAGGGGGGAACAGGAAACGGTCCTTCAGCTCCCCGACGCTGATCGTGTCCGGATCGAGCGCCTTGCCGGCGATTTCTTTGAGTCCAGGCCACAGGCTCTTCGGGCCGCTGGCCGGATAGTCGTAGAAGCCCTTGCCGTTCTTGCGGCCGAACCTCTGGTCCTTCACCACCATCGTCTCGATCAGCTTCTTTTGGCTCGCGTCGATCGCGCCTTCGCCGAGATCGGCCTCGGTCGCCTTCAGAATCTTCCACGCGAGGTCGACGCCCGTCTCGTCGGTCAAAGCGAGCGGGCCGACCGGCAGGCCGGCCATCTTGGCGACGTTCTCGATCATCGCCGCCGGCACGCCCTCCATCAGCATGAGATGGGCTTCGAGCATGTAGTTGATGACGCAGCGGTTGACGTAGAAACCGCGGCAGTCGTTGACCACGATCGGCGTCTTCCTGATCGCGCGCACGAAGTCCATCGCGGTCGCGAGCGCCCGCGCGTCGGTCTTCTCGCCCATGATGATCTCGACCAGCATCATCTTCTCGACCGGCGAGAAGAAATGCACGCCGATGAAGCTCTCGGGCTTCAGAGAGGTTTCGGCGAGCGAGGTGATCGGCAGGGTCGATGTGTTGCTGGCGAAGACGACGCCGGCTCCGAGCACGGCCTGCGCCTTCCTGGTGGCCTCGGCCTTGACGCCGCGCTCCTCGAACACCGCCTCGACCACGAAGTCGCAACCCTCGAGCGCCGCGTAGTCGGCGGTGGCGTGGATGCGGGCGAGCAGCGCCTCCTTGTCCGCCGTCTTGGCGCGGCCCTTGGCGATCTGGCCGCTGACGACCTTGTCTGCGTAGGCCTTGCCCTTGTCGGCCGCTGCCTGCTCGCGGTCGATCAGCACGACCTCGAGCCCCGCGTTGGCCGAAACATAGGCGATGCCCGCGCCCATCAGGCCGGCGCCGAGAATGCCGATCTTCTTCAGATTGGTCGGCGGAACGTTCGCCGGACGGCGCACGCCTTTGTTCAGCTCGCCCATCGACAGGAACAGCGAGCGGATCATCGCCGTCGCCTCCTTCGACAGCAGGATGTTGGTGAAGTACTTGCTCTCGACCGCGAGCGCGAGGTCCATCGGCAGTTGCAGCCCCTCGAACACGCTCGACAGGATCGCCTTGGCCGCCGGATAATTGTCATAGGTTTCGCGGCGGTAGATGGCGTTGGCGGGCGGCCAGATCATCATGCCGGCCGGCGAGAACACCTTGCCCGACGGCGGCTTGAACTTCGGGTCGTCCCAAGGCGCCTTGGCGTTGGGATTGGCCTTCACCCAGTCTTTGGCGCGCTGGACGATCTCGCCCGCCGGGGCGACGTCGTGGATGAGGCCCATCTTCTTGGCGACCGCGGGCTTGATCTGATCGCCCTTGAGCAGCATCTGCAGCGCGTCCGGGGTCGGCAGGAGCCGCGCCACGCGCTGGGTGCCTCCCCCGCCGGGGAAGAGGCCGACCTTGATCTCCGGCAGGCCGACCCGGGTCTTCTCGCTGTCGGAGGCGATGCGATAGTGGCAGGCGAGCGCCAGCTCGAAGCCGCCGCCCATGCAGGCGCCGTCGATGGCGATGGCGACGGGTTTGCCGCAGGTTTCGAGGCGCCGGTAGACGAGATTGAGCTGTCTGGCGCGGTCGGCGAGGAAGGCCATCGCGGCCTCCTTGCCGTCGTTCCGCGCGCGGCGGGCGTATTCGTCGCCCATCGTCTTCAGCATGGCGAGGTCGGCGCCGCCGGAAAAGGCGTCCTTGCCGGACGCGATGACGGCGCCTTTGATCGCCGGATCGGTCGCGATTTTTTCGAAGATGCCGGCCATCTCCTCGATCACTTCGGGCGTCAGCACGTTCATCGAGCGGCCGGGGCTGTCCCAGGCGACGAGGGCGACGCCGTCGGCGTCGGTTTCGAAGCGGAAATGCGTGAAGGTCATGACTGCAAAGCTCCGTTCGGAAATCAGACGCGTTCGATGATGGTGGCGGTGCCCATGCCGCCGCCGATGCAAAGGGTGATCAGCGCGGTCGACTTGCCGGTGCGCTCGAGCTCGTCGAGGGCGGTTCCCAGGATCATCGCGCCGGTCGCGCCGAGGGGATGGCCGAGCGCGATCGCGCCGCCATTGACGTTGACCTTGCCGGGGTCGACGTCGAAGGCCTGAATGAAGCGCAGCACGACCGCCGCGAAGGCCTCGTTGACCTCGAAGAGGTCGATGTCGGCGATGGTCAGCCCCGAGCGCGCCAGCACCTTCCTCGTCACGTCGACCGGGCCGGTCAGCATGATCGCGGGCTCCGAGCCGATGTTGGCGAAGGCCCGAATTTTTCCGCGCGGCTTCAGGCCCGCTTTCTCGCCAGCCTCGCGCGAGCCGAGCAGCACGGCCGCGGCGCCGTCGACGATGCCCGACGAATTGCCGGCGTGGTGGACGTGGAGGATCCGCTCGACCTCGGGATGGGCCTGGATGGCGACCGCGTTGAAGCCGCCCTGCTCGCCGGGAATGACGAAGGAGGGCCTGAGCGCAGCCAGCGACTGCATGTCGGTCTGCGGGCGCATGTGCTCGTCGTGCTCGAGCAGCGGGAGCCCGTTGACGTCCAGGACCGGCGTCATCGATTTCTTGAATCGGCCCTCGCTCCAGGCGGCCGCCGCGCGCTTCTGCGACTGCACCGCGAAGGCGTCGACGTCGTCGCGGGAGAAGCCGTATTTCGTCGCCATGAGGTCGGCCGAGACGCCCTGCGGCATGAAATAGGCGGGAATCGCGATCGAAGGATCGGCCGGCCACGCGCCGCCCGAGGCGCCGATGCCGACGCGGCTCATGGATTCGACGCCGCCGCCGATCGTGAGATCGTGCTGGCCGCTCATCACTTGCGCGGCGGCGAAGTTCACCGAATCGAGGCCCGAGGCGCAGAAACGGTTGATCTGCACGCCCGGCACGGTGTCGCCGAAGCCCGCGGC
Source organism: uncultured Hyphomicrobiales bacterium (assembly GCA_903932535.1). Lineage (GTDB taxonomy): Bacteria > Pseudomonadota > Alphaproteobacteria > Rhizobiales > Beijerinckiaceae > Roseiarcus. The sequence continues at coordinate 11,231 of CAIZGR010000226.1, forward strand.
CAGCGCGCCCATGCGGGCGATGTCGCTGCCGGCCTCGCCGACCGGATCGACGCAGCCCATGACGACGTCGTCGATCCGAGTGGGGTCGAGGTGGTTGCGGTCCTTGATCGCCTTCAGCGCGGTCGCCGCGAGATGGAGGGTCGAGGCGGTATGGAGCGAGCCGTCGGGTTTGCCGCGGCCGCGCGGCGTCCTGACGTGATCGAAAATGAAGGCTTCCGTCATCGTGTTTCTCCCTGCGGCGCTTCGGCCGTGATTGAATGTCCGGGGGCGTGATCGGGATTCTGGGGGGACTCGACTGCGGCGCCGGCGAGGCGAGCCTGCGCGTCTCCGCTCATCCGACCTCCCTGGTCCCCCATAGCCGACTCCGAGCGAAGTCCATACATCCGCCTCATGGACTTCGCGAGGAGTCGGAGGGGCGGCGTCTCGCCGCCCAATGCGCGAGACGGGCGCTTTCAAGCCTAGAAGGCTTCCGCCGGCAACGCCATCAGGGTCGCGGCCCCCGCGGTCAGGCGCGCCAGATGCGCCCCCGTCTCCGGAAGCATACGCTCGGCGAAGAACTTGGCGAGGGTCAATTTGGCGTCGAGCGCCGGGTTGCTCTCGCCTTTCGCCTGCCGGGCGAGCACCGCCTTGACGATCCGCGCCCACATGTAGGCGAGCGCCGTCAGCCCGAAGAGATGCATGTAGTCGTTCGAGGCGGCGCCGGCGTTGTTCGGGTCGGCGAGGCCGTTTTTCGACAGCCACATCGTCGCCTGCTGGAGATGGCCGAGCGCCGTCTGGACGCTCGCGAGACAGGGCGCGAGCGCCGCGTCGTCCTTGTTGGCGGCGAGGAACTGTCCGATTTCGCCGAAGAAGCCCATGATGGCGCGGCCGCCGTCCTTGGGCAGCTTGCGGCCGACGAGGTCGAGCGCCTGCACGCCGTTGGCGCCTTCGTAGATCATGGCGATGCGGGCGTCGCGGACGAACTGCTCCATGCCCGACTGGGCGATGTAGCCATGGCCGCCGAACACCTGCTGCGCCTTGACCGCGTTGGCGAATCCGGTGTCGGTGAACACGCCCTTGATCACCGGCGTCATCAGGCCGAGCCGGTCGTCGGCGGCCTGGCGGACCTTCGGATCGGGGGAGGTCAGCGCCTCTTCCTGCGTCAGCGCCACCGAGACGAGCAGGGCGCGCGCCGCCTCGTTGAACGCCCGGATCTCGAGCAGCATCCGGCGGACGTCCGGATGGACGAGCAGCGTGTCGGCGGGCTTGTCCGGTTCGGCCGGACCTTTCAGCGAACGGCCCTGGCGGCGCTCTTTCGCGTATTCCGCAGCGTTCTGATAGGCGACCTCGGACAGCGCGAGGCCCTGGACGGCGACGCCGAGGCGGGCGCCGTTCATCATCACGAACATCGCCGGCAGGCCGCGATGCGCCTCGCCGATCAGCCACCCCTTGGCGCCGTCGTAGTTGAGCACGGCGGTGGCGTTGCCGTGGATGCCCATCTTGTGCTCGAGCGAGCCGCAGACGACGCCATTGCGCGCGCCCGGCGCGCCGTCGGCGTCGGGCAGGAACTTCGGCACGACGAACAGGGAGATGCCCTTGACCCCGGCCGGCGCGCCCTCGATGCGGGCGAGCACGAGATGGACGATGTTGGCGGCGAGGTCGTGCTCACCGGCCGAGATGAAGATCTTCTGCCCGGTGAGGGCGTAGGAGCCGTCGGGCTGGGGAACCGCCTTGGTCTTGATCAACCCGAGATCCGTGCCGCAGTGCGGCTCGGTCAGGTTCATCGTGCCGGTCCACTCGCCGGTCGTCATCTTCGGCAGATAGAGGTCCTTCAGCGCGTCGCTGGCGTGGACCCTCATCGCCGCCACGGCTCCGTTGGTGAGGCCCGGATACATCGCGAAGGCGAGGTTGGCGGCAGTCTCGTATTCGCTGAGCAGCACGGCCAGAAAATGCGGCAGGCCCTGGCCGCCGTATTTCGGGTCGCCGGCGAGGCCCACCCAGCCGCCGTCGACGAAGGCCTTGTAGGCCGCCTTGAAGCCCTTGGGCGTCGTGACGCTGCCGTCGTCCCGGCGCTTGCAGCCCTCGATGTCGCCGATGCGGTTGAGCGGCTGCACGACCTCCTCGACGAACTTCGCGCCTTCGGTCAGGACGTGCTCGACCACGTCGATCGGCGCTTCCGCGAATCCGGGCGCGTTGGCGTAGCGGGCGTAGTCGAAGACGTCGTTCAGAAGGAAAACGGTGTCGTGCACCGGCGCTTTGTAAGTCGGCATTCTGCTCCTCGGGTGATTTTGAGAACGTGTGGCGCGCAAATCCTCCCAAGCGCGGCCACCGGACGGTTCATATATGAACTATCGTCGCGCGCTTGGCAAGCCCGATCCGCGCGCCGCGGCGGGCGCGCCTCGGAGCTAGCCCCCAAAGATGAAAAAGAGGAAGGAAACCATGGGCCTAGCGCTCAGCGCTCAACGCGCCGCGTCCGCGGTCGCCGTGCGGCGTTTCGAGACCGGCGTCGCCGGGCGGCGGCGCGGCGTCCGGGGCGAACGGCGCCCTCGGCTCCTTCATCTCATGCGGGGCGAGGAGCCCGAGCGGCTCCAGCCGCCGCTCGCCTTCGCGCGCCGTCGCCGCAAATTCGGCGGAGGCGTCACGGCTTCGAATCGCCCTTTGTGATGAGAAACGTCTGGCCGGGATAGATGAGGTTCGGGTCGCGGATCTGGGCCGAATTGGCGGAGCAGACGACCGCGTAGCGCGTTCCGTCGCCGAAAAACCGCGGGCTGATCCCCCAGAGCGTGTTGCCGCATCAGCGCTGCGTGCGGAGGCATGGCCACTCGCTTTCGCGCCGAATCATACAGACGAGCTTGCGTGCCGGCCATCCCGTGCAGCAGAGCGACACGAACATCGCGTCATGCGCGCTGGCGCGCGCCTGAACGCGGAGGCGGGGTCAGTCGCCGTCTTTCATCGCATCGGCCTCACGCCACATGCGGACGATGAAATCCCGGAGCTGCGCGCGTTCTTCCGGCGAAAAGTCGGCGAGAAGCCGCTCCTGCCGCTCGAGCGTGATTCCGACCATCCGGTCGTGGACCTCGAGGCCCTTGCGCGTCAGCGCGACCGGCAGGCGGCGCTGATGGGGTTCGCCGCTGTGCACTTCCACGAGGCCGGCCTCCACGAGATCGCGCAGGCTTCGGCTGACGGCGGCCTTGTCGAGCCCGGTGGCCTCGCAGATCCGGACCGGCGCGATCCAGGGCTCGGCGGCGAGCAGCGCCATGACGCGCCAATCGGTCATGCCGACGCCGAACTGCGGCCGGTAGATCGCCGAGTAGCCCGACGCAAGCTTTTGAGAAAGGTTGTTCAGAGCCGCCGGGATGAAGCCGTCCAGGTCGATTGCGCGCGGCGACCGGCGATCGGGCAGGGACTCGGAGGACGGGGACAGAGACGAAGAGGGGGACCATGACATTCTTGCGTATCCGAAGCGTTTATAACGATCTTATACCTAATGTTTCACAATCGCACGTCCGGGCGGCCGTCAAGAGGGGGCAGGGCCGCCGCCGGCGCCCGAAGTGCCCTCGACGCTAATCCTCTGCGGCCGGTTTCCGAGCCGCCAAATCGTCGGAAAACGCGACGCCGATCCCCGAGCGCCGCTACTGCCCCCGCTTTCCGCGGGCGGCGAACCGCACGGCCTCCTCCGCCGCACGGAACAGCGCGCGCGCCTTGTTGACGCATTCCTTCTGCTCGGCTTCGGGGGAGGAGTCGTAGACGATGCCGGCGCCCGCCTGCACGTGCATGCGCCCGTCCTTCACCACCGAGGCGCGCAGCACGATGCAGGTGTCCATCTCGCCGCCGGCGCCGAAATAGCCGATGCAGCCGGCGTAGATGCCGCGCTTGTCCTTCTCGAGCTCGTCGATGATCTCCATCGCCCGCACCTTCGGCGCGCCCGACACGGTGCCGGCGGGAAAGCCGGCGGCGAGCGCGGCGACCGCGTCGGCGTCGTCCCGCATCGCGCCCTCGACGTTCGAGACGATGTGCATGACGTGGCTGTAGCGCTCGATGAAGAAGCTGTCGGTCACCCCGACCGTGCCGATCTTCGCCACCCGGCCGACGTCGTTGCGGCCGAGGTCGAGCAGCATAAGGTGCTCGGCGCGCTCCTTCGGATCGGCGAGCAGCTCGGCCTCGAGCGCGGCGTCGTCGCCCGGCGTCTCGCCCCTCGGCCGCGTTCCGGCGATCGGGCGGATGACGACCTTGCCGTCGCGCACCCGGACCAGGATCTCGGGGCTCGACACCACGATCTGGAAGCCGCCGAAGTCGAGATAGCAGAGGTAGGGCGACGGATTGACCCTTCTGAGCGCCCGGTAGAGCGAGAAGGCCGGCAGGTCGAACCGGCTGGTGAAGCGCTGCGACAGCACGATCTGGAAGGCGTCGCCGGCGGCGATGTAGTCCTTCGCGCGGGCCACCATCGCCTCGTATTCGGCCTCGGTGGTGTTGGAGACGGCTTCGCCCGCGGCGGCGAGCGGGTCGCCCTCGCCGCCGGCGCCGTGGTCGAGCGGGGCTTCGAGCGCGGCGACCGCGGCGTCGAGCCGCGCCTGAGCCGCTTCGTGCGCGGCCTTCGCCGTCACGCCCGGCGCCGGGCGGATCGGCGTCACGATCGCCATCTCGTCGCGCGCCGCGTCGAACACGACCATGATCGTCGGCCGGATCAGCAGCATGTCCGGCACGCCGATCGGGTCGGGCTTTGCGGGCGGCAGCCGCTCCATCCGGCGCACCATGTCGTAGCCGAGGTAGCCGAACACCCCCGCCGACATCGGCGGCAGGCCCGCCGGCAGGTCGATGCGCGATTCGGCGAGCAGCGCCCGGAGCGCCGAAAGCGGATCGCCGAGGACGGGAACGAAGGCGTCGCGGCCGTCGAGGGCGCTGCGGTTGATCTCGGCGCGCGCTCCGGTCGAGCGGAAGACGAGATCGGGGTCGAGCCCGATCATCGAATAGCGTCCGCGCTGCGCGCCGCCCTCGACCGATTCCAGGAGGAACATGTTGCCCGCCCGCCCGCGCGCGAGCTTGAGATAGGCCGAAACCGGGGTTTCGAGGTCGGCGACAAGGGTCGTCACCGCCACCGTCGCGGCGCCGGCCCGATAGGCGCGTTCGAAGGCTGCGTAGTCCGGGATCATGGTCATCGGATCAGCCGCCTTCCGCGGATTGCAGCACGGAGGAATTGACGGTCACGCCGAGCGAGCGGCGCAGCGAGGCGATGTACTGATCGATCAGGCTTTCGCGGGTCGCGGCGTCGAGCTGCTGGGCCATCGCCTTCACGCGCGGGTCGATCGCCTCGACCGGCGGCGTCTTGTCGCCGGTGATCTTGAAAACAGTCCGCCCGTCCGGCGTCGCGGCCGAGCCGGCCCCGTCGGCCGGCTCGCGATAGATCGCGGCGACGACGGTCTCGGGCAGGCTGGTCTTCTCGTCGCGACGGATGTCGGCCACAGGCTTCACCGGAGCGCCGGCACTTCTGGCTATGTCGGCGACGCTGGCGCCCGCGCGCAGGTCCTTGACCAAGGCGTCGGCCTTGGCTGCGAGCGCCCTGTCGATCTGCTCGGCGCGCCATTGCGCCTCGATCTCGGGCTTGGCCTCCTCGAACGCGCGGTCGTGCGAGGGTTCGACCTTGGTCACGGCGAACCAGACAAAACCGCGGTCTTTGGTCGGGATCGGCGCCTCGTCCAGCCCGACGTCGGAGGCGAACGCCGCGCGCAGAAGCTCTGGGCCGTCGGGCAGCGCGACCTCCTTGCCTTTCGGGTCCTTGCCCTTGGCGTCCACGGCGGCGATCGTCTGCGTCGTCAGGCCCGCCTCCTTGGCGGCCTCGGCGAGCGGCTTGCCCGCCACGCGCAGCTCCTCGATCTTGTCGTGCAGCGCCTGGACTTTGTCGCCGGCCCGGCCGGCCGAGATCCTTCGCTTGATCTCGTCGGCGACCTCGGCGAACGGCTTGATCGTCGAAGGCGTGACGCTCTTCACCCGGACGATGACCGGGCCGAACCGGCTCGGCAGGACGCCGCTGACGCCGCCGGCCGGAAGGGCGAACACCGCGGCGGCCTCGGCCGGGTCGACGATCGCGTCCCTGGCGGTCTCGCCGAGCGCGACGTCCTCGGGCTTCAGGTTGCGCGCCGCGACGATGTCCTGGAAGCTCGCGCCGGCCTTGATCTTGTCCGCAGCGGCCTGGGCTTCGGCTTCGTTCGGAAAAAGGATCTGCTCGAGTTCGCGCTTCTCCGGCGCGCCGTATTTCGGGTCCTTGCCGGCGACCCGGGCGTAGGCGGCCTCGGCTTCCCCGTCGCCGACTTCGGCGGGGTTGGCGAGCGTCTCCGGATCGAGCGCGACGACGTCCATGCCGCGATATTCGGGCGCGCGCCAGCTCGCCTTGCGGTCGTTGTAGTACGCTTTCAACGTGTCGTCCGAAGGGGCGGGGATGTCGCCGGCGGCGGAGGCGGGCAGGACGAACGCGTCGACTGAGCGGGTCTGGCCGTCGTAGTCGGCCAAGGCCGTCGTCATTGCCTTGGGCGCCGTCACGCCGGTCGCGAGCGCGGCGACGATGAACTGACGCAGCGCGTTCTTTTTCAGCTCGGAGACGTAGAAGCGCTCGTTCAGGTCGTTGTCGCGCAGGAGCGAGGCGAACTTCTGCGCGTCGAACGCGCCCGCCGTGTCCTGAAAATCCGGGTTCGACGTGATCATGGCGCGCAGCGCGTCGTCGGAGACGTCGAGGCCGAGCCTGTGGGCCTCCTCGTCGATGGCCGCCTCGCTGATCATCCGCTGCAGCACCTGGCGGTCGAGCCCGGCGGCGCGGGCCTGCTCGGTGGTGAACGGCTGGCGCAGCCGCCTTTGGTATTGCTGCAGGCTGCGCTGGAACTGGTTGCGGAAATCCTGCGACGAAATTTTCGCGCCGCCGACCGAGGCGACGTTGGCGGCGGTGAATCCGCGCAGCATGTCGCCGACGCCCCAGATGACGAAGCTCACGATGATGAGCCCCATCACCACGGTCATGATCGACTTGCCGACGACCCCCTGGGCCGCTTTGCGCATGGATCCGAGCATTCGAGCCTTCGCCTCTCAGGTCACCGCTTCGACCGCGCCTATTAGCCGCAGCCGGCAGCTTTGCATAGGGTTTCGGCCGATGATAACTACGCCGCCATCATTACGGAGGAGATGAAATCATGACCCCCGACGTCCGCCCGCTCGTCGCGGGCAACTGGAAAATGAACGGTCTCAAAGCGTCGCTGGCCGAGATCGCGGCGATGCGCAAGGCGGTCGACGCCGGCGAGGCGGGCGCAGCCGAGCTCGCGGTCATCCCTCCCTTCACCCTGATCGCGCTGGCGGCCGAAAAGCTCGCGGGCGGCTCGGTGACCTGGGGCGGGCAGGACTGCAGCCCGCAGGCCGGCGGCGCCTACACCGGCGACACTTCGGCTGCGATGCTGAAGGACCTCGGCGCCACCTACGCCATCGTCGGCCATTCCGAGCGCCGCACCATCCATCACGAGACCGACTCCGAAGTGCGCGCCAAGGCGGAAGCCGCGATCAAGGCCGGGCTCAAGGCGATCGTGTGCGTGGGCGAGACGCGCGCCGAGCGCGAGACCGGCCTCGAATACGCCGTCGTGACGCGGCAGGTGCGCGAATCGCTGCCGCCGGACGGCGGCCCGGACACGGTCGTCGTCGCCTACGAGCCGGTGTGGGCGATCGGGACCGGCCTCACGCCGACGCCGGCGGACGTCGCCAAGATGCACGACTCGATCCGCAGGCTGCTCGGCGAGATCTATGGGGCCAACGGCGCGAAGGTGCGCATCCTCTACGGCGGCTCGGTCAAGCCTTCGAACGCCAAGGAACTGCTCGGCATCGACCACGTCGATGGCGCGCTGGTCGGCGGCGCGAGCCTGAAGGCGGCGGATTTCCTGGCGATCGCCGCGGCCTATCGCTGAGGCCGGCGCCGGAAATCGACGCGATGGACGTGCCCTGTGCTCCGTGATAGGAGCGCGCCAACCCGTGTGAACGCCGGCCTTCGCGGCCGGCGCTTTCGTCGTTAGAGCGGCATCGCCATGCAATCGGTCCTCATCGTCATTCATATTCTGGTCGTGATCGCGCTGGTCGGGGTGGTGCTGCTGCAGCGCTCCGAAGGCGGCGTCCTGGGGTCGGGCGGCGGCTCGGGCAACTTCATGACCGGGCGCGGCCAGGCGAACGCGCTCTCGCGCGCGACCGCCATCCTCGGGGCGCTGTTCTTCGCCCTCTCGATCCTGATGTCGGTCATCGCCGGATGGAGCCGGACGCCCCATTCGATCTTGAGGGGGCCAGCCGCGCCGGCCAGCCAGCAGGCGCCCCAGCCGGTCAACCCCGGCAATATTCTCGACCAGCTCAAGCAGCTTCAGGGCCAGCCGAACGCGCCGTCGACCCCGGCTGCGCCCGCCGCGCCCGCGCCCGAGCAGAAGCCCTGAGCCGTCACGCGGCGTGCGGCGGAGGTCCGAGGCGTGCCGTCATTCCGTAACGAACGTCGCGTCCGGCACCGGTCCGAACAGATGTTCGACCTCGTCGCCGACATCGAGCGCTATCCGGAATTCGTGCCGCTCTGCACCGCCACGCGCGTGCGCGGCCGGCGCCCGGACGGGCACGGCCGCGAGACGCTGATGGCCGAAATGTCGGTCGGCTACAAGATGATCCGGGAGAAGTTCACGACCCGCGTCCTGCTCGACAAGCCCCGCATGCGCGTTCTGGTCGAATACATGGACGGGCCGTTCAGCCATCTCGAGAACATCTGGACGTTCCGCGACGAGCCGGAGCCCGGCCGGTCGCTGGTGACGTTCTTCATCGACTACGAGTTCAAGAGCCGGACGCTCGGGGCGCTGATGGGCTCGATGTTCGACGCCGCGTTCCGCAAGTTCTCCGAGGCGTTCGAGCAGCGCGCTGACGACCTTTACCGTCCGTAGGGACGGGCGCGACGATCGCCGCCCCTGTGAGCGCGCGCTACAGCGCCGCCTCCAGAAGCTCCAGCGCGACCCGCACGGACGCGAGGCGCACGGCGGCGCGGCCGGCGTCGCCGAAGCGTTCCTCCCGCACGACCGTGGCGCCGCCGCGGCGGGCGCAGCCGAACCAGACGAGGCCGACCGGCTTCTCCGCCGTCCCGCCGTCCGGCCCCGCGATACCCGTCACGCTGACGGCGACGCCGGCGCGCGAGCGGTTCAGAGCCCCTTCGGCCATCGCCCGTGCGGTCGCCTCGCTGACCGCGCCATGTTGGGCGAGCGTCTCGGCCGGAACGCCGAGCAGTTCCTCCTTGGCGTCGTTGGAATAGACGACGAAGCCCCTCTCGACGACGGCGGACGAGCCGGGGATTTCGGTCAGCAGCCCCGCGATCAGCCCCCCGGTGCAGGACTCGGCCGTGGCGATCATCAGGCCGGCGGCGCGGCAGCGGTCGAGGAGGGCGGCGGCGCGGGCCGCCAGCGCTTGCGGAAAGAGGCCGTCGGTCATCGGCGCTCGAAATCCTTCGCCCAATCCGGCCTCGCGCCGGCCTTGGCCGCGATTACGGGCAGAGCGTCCTCGGCCCCCTGGCGGATCTTGGCGGTGACTTCCGGGTAGGTCCGATAGAAATCGTCGCGCACCGCGAGCACGGCCGGAGTCGAGATCGACTTGATTGCGCTGAACCAGCCCGATTCGAGCGTCGCCGTCGCATAGAGGCTGCGGCCGTTGAACGGGAGGGCGAGCAGCTTGTCGCTCGGACGCAGGTCCACGAACTTGTAGAGCCTCTGCTTGGTCTTCGGATCGACCGTGTCGCGCACCGCCTGGAGGAGCGGCGACTGCGGCCCGTCCATGACGAAGAAGGCGTCGATCTGCCGGTCGCTGAGCTTGTTGAGGGCCGTGGCCGCGCCGTCCGAAGAGATGTCGACGAGCTGTTTCCATTCGGGCGCGTTGGCGAGAATGTTGCGGAAGGTGAGGTCGCCGCCGGAGCCCGAGCCGCCGGCGGCGACCCTGAGCACCGTTCCGGAGGCGAGGCGGTCGATCATGTCGCCGAACTTGCTTTCGCGCTGATCGGCCCGCACGACCATGAAGCCCTCATAGGGGAAAAGCGGCCGCCCGAGGGCCACGACCTTGCCGGCGCAGTCGGGCTTGGCCGACCGCACCGCGAGCACGTCCGCCTGGACGACCGCCATCTGCACGTCGCCCCCGCAGAGCCCGTCGACCGATTCGACGCTCCCCTTCGATTCGAGCGGCTTCAGCCGGACGTTCTGGCTGACGGTCTTGACGTTGATCTCCGGCACGACGACGGCGCAGTTTTCCTTGTCGAGCTTGCCGCAGGCGACCTCGACCTCGACCGTCTCGACTTTTTCCTTGGCGGCGCGGCGCTCGGAGAGGGATTGGCCGACGGCGGGAGCGACCGCCAGCAGGGCGATCAGCGAGGCGGCGGAGGCGAAACGGAAGTCGAGGGCCATGATATTTCCCGTTAAAAAGGGGCCGCGATCCGCGGACCAAGCAAGCGCGTCACATAGTGTTCATTAAATCCATGACAAGTCTGCGAACGTCTGCGGGTCGCCGCGTCAGGGCGCGGCGTCGAGCCGGCTGCGCACCTTGGCCGCGAGCTCTTCCAGGGAGAAGGGCTTGCCGGGCAGATGGACGCCGGGGTTCAGGCGGCCGTCGACGTAGGCGATCGGCATCGGCAGCGCGTCGGCGCTCGCAACCGCCTCCTGCTCGGCCATTTTCCGCTCGGGATTGCCCTGGGAACGCGCGCCGGGGCGGTTCAACGCCGCCGCGATCTCCGCTAAATGCTGATGTCGCCCTTTCGAGGTCATCCATGACGCATCACGCCAGGACCCGCCCTTTCACCATCGAGCAATTGCGCGCCTATCTCGAGGATGTCTTCCCGCAGGTCTGGTCGCGGGGCGATTACGCCATCGAGTCGGTGGGTCCGATGAGCGCGACGGTGCGGCTCACCTATCACCCCGACCACCTGCGGCCGGGCGGCACGATCTCGGGCCCGGCGATGTTCACGCTGTGCGATCTCGCGCTCTACGTGGCGATTCTGCACGAGATCGGCCGGGTGAAGCTCGCGGTGACCACCAGCGTCTCGATCAATTTCCTGCGCAAGCCCGAGCCGAGAGACCTGATCGGCCGAGCCAAGCTGATGAAGCTCGGCAAACGCCTCGCGGTGGGGGAGGTGGCGCTTTTCTCGGAGGGCTCCGACGAGATGGTGGCGCACGCGACCGGGACCTACTCGATTCCGGCGAAGGGGGACGAGGCCGGCTGACACCTCTGCGGCTCCCCTTGGCTCAGCGCCGGGCTCCTGCGAGGTCGAAGCCGAGACCTCGCAGGCGCGGTCCCGCCGCGGTCAGAACGTCGGCAGACAGACGCAGCAGAGCGCGTAGGTCGCGGACGACTCGCCCGGCGACCCGCTGCTCGTGGCTTTGCAAACGCCGTTGTCCGCAACGGCGGCGCACTCCCCGCCCTTGACCGCGTTTTCGACGACCGCGGTCTTGCAACCGCACTTCATCTCCAACGTCGCGTTGCTGAAGCATGCGCCGACGGTCTTGACCGGGGGACCCGGCGGGCCGACGGGGCCTGCCGGGCCGGCTGGACCTTCAGGGCCAACCGCGCCGGCCGGACCCGCAGGGCCGACCGGCCCCGGAGGGCCGGCCGGGCCTTCCGGACCCATCGCGCCAGCCGGACCTGCGGGGCCGACCGGGCCTGGAGGACCGGCCGGGCCTGCCGGACCCTCGAGGCCAACGGGGCCTGCCGGACCTGTCGCTCCAGCCGCGCCGTCGTGCCCCGCCGGGCCGGGCGGTCCTTCGAGGCCAACCGGGCCGATGGAGCCGGCCGGACCCGCCGCTCCAGCCGCGCCGTC
>CAIZGR010000227.1 GCA_903932535.1 uncultured Hyphomicrobiales bacterium
CGGGCTTCAAAGTGTCGGCGTACCACTTCGCCACCTCGTCGGGGTGGTTGGCGGTGTAGTCGTGGACCTCGATGTTGGCTACGGCCAGGCGCCGGAGCGCATCCTTGTTGGCCTTGAGGAAGGGCCCGTTGGCGCCGAGCACGCAGCAGGTGTGGCCCTTGTAGTACCCGCTCTGGGTGTCGGCGATGTGGACGAGGTTGTTCTTCTTCTCGATCGACCAGGCCCACGGGTCGATGTGGATGCCCGCGTCCGCTTCCCCGCGCGCGACCGTCTCGCCGACGAGGTCGAACGGCACCACCTTCCAGTTCACGTCGGCGTTCGGGTCGATGCCGGCCTTGAAGATCGAAACCTGCAGCACGGTCTGCGGCGACGCGCCCATGACGAAGGTGGCGATCGTCTTGCCCTCGAGGTCCGCGAGCGTCTTGATCCCGGACTTCTCCGACGCGAACAGACGCCCGCAGCCGCCGTGCGAGCCGACGAACAGCTTGACGTCGAAGCCCTGCTCCAGCGGCTTCAGCCAGTCGCCGACCAGGCCCGCCCCGGCGTCCGCCTTGCCGGTGGCGAGCGCCTGAATCACCGTCTGCCCGTTGGAGGTGAATGGATAGAGGTCGATGTCGAGATTGTGCTTGGCGTAGAGGCCCTTCGCGACGCCGAAGCCGAGCGGCGAGTGGCAGGCGGCGACGTCGCCCCAGGCGAGGCGTATCTTCGGCGCCGGCCCCGCGATCGCCGGCGAGAACACTTTGGCGCCGAGAACCCCGGTTGCGGCGGCGACGCCGGCGGCGCCGGCGGCCCTGAGGACGTTGCGCCGCGAGAGCGCGGCAGGCTTGTCGGACTTGGTCATCGGAACGCTCCGTCTGTTTTGCTTGCGAGCCGGTTCCGGCTCATGCGGCCTTGCGAGGCGCGAGGATTCCGGTCTCGCCGGCGGCGTCGAGCGCCTGGGCGAGATCGCCGATGATGTCCTCAGGATGTTCGATGCCGATCGACAAGCGCACGTAACCGGGCGTCACGCCGGTCGCGAGTTGATCCTCGCTGCTCAACTGCTGGTGCGTCGTCGAAGCGGGATGGATGGCGAGCGAGCGCGCGTCGCCGATGTTGGCGACGTGGTAGAAGAGTTTCAGCGCGTCGATGAACCGCCGCCCGGCCTCGACGCCGCCTTTCAGCTCGAATCCTATCAGGGCGCCGTAGCCGCCGGCGAGATAGGCGTCGGCCCGGCGACGGTTCTCACCATCCTGCAGGCCGGGGAAGATGACGTGCGCGACATCCTCGCGGCCCTTGAGGAAGTCCGCGACCGCGATCGCGTTCTCGTTGTGCTGCCTGAGGCGCAGCGGCAGGGTCTCGAGGCCCTGCAAAAGCAGGAAGGCGTTGAAGGGCGAGAGCGAAGCCCCGATGTCGCGCAGAAGTTTTACCCGAGCCCGCAGCGAGTAGGCGATCGGCCCCAGCGGCTTGGCGGCCTCGGTCCAGATCGCGCCGTGATAGGCCTCGTCGGGCTGGGTCAGCAGCGGGAAGCGGTCGGCGTGCTGCTCCCACGGAAAATTGCCGCCGTCGACGATCAGCCCGCCGATCGAGTTGCCGTGCCCGCCGATGTACTTGGTGGCCGAGTAGACGACCACCGCGGCGCCATGCTCGAGCGGCCGCGCAATCAGCGGCGTCGCGGTGTTGTCGGCGATCAGCGGCACACCGAGCGAACGGCCGATGTCGGCCACTTCGCGGATCGGGAACACGTTGAGTTTTGGATTGGGCAGGATCTCGGCATAGTAGGCCCGAGTCTTGGCGTCCGTCGCGCGGCGAAAGTTCTCAGGGTCGCTCGGATCGACGAAGCGCGTCTCGATGCCGAACTGCTTGAGCGTCTGCGCAAACAGCGTCCAGGTGCCGCCGTAGAGGTCGGTCGAGGAGACGATGTTGTCGCCGGCCTGGGCGAGGTTCAGCACTGAAAACGCCGAGGCCGTCTGGCCGGAGGCGACGGCGAGCGCCGCCGCCCCGCCTTCGAGCGCGGCGACCCGCTGTTCGAGCGCGTCCCAGGTCGGGTTCTGCACGCGGGTGTAGATGTTGCCGAGTTCTTCCAGCGCGAAGAGCCGCGCCGCGTGGCCGGTGTCTTGGAACTGGTACGATGTCGTCTGATGGATCGGAACCGCGACCGATCCGCTCACGGGATCGGCCCGGTAGGATCCGCCGTGCAGGACGAGCGTCTCGAAGCGCTTGCTGTCGGTCGTCATGAAGGTCTGGTCTCCTGAAAATGGGTAGGAATCGGCGTCAGTAGGCCGAGGCCAGCTCGGGCTTGCCGTCGGAAGGCTCGAGAAGGTCGGCGTGATGGCGGCGCGCGACGTCCGGGTGCGACCGCAGCCGGCCCTTGAGGTAGTTCTTGCCGGCCTCGCGGAAGAGCGGATTGAGGGGGTCCTGTGTGACCCCGCGCGCGTCGGCCGCCAAGCGCGGCGGCAAGGCGAGCAGCGGCACTTCGGAATCGAGCCGCGCGCCGAGGAAGAAGGCGACCGAAAGCCGGTCCGCGCCGGCCGGCGGCGATATCACCCGATGCACGTTGGCGCGCAGATAGCCGCCGGACGCGAGTTCGAGAATTTCGCCGACGTTGATGATGAAGGATCCGGGGACCGGCGGCGCGCCGATCCAGCCGTCCTCGCCCTCGACCTGGAGACCCGCGACCTGGTCCTGCAAGAGGACCGCCATAAAGCCGGAATCCTTGTGCGCCCCAACCCCCTGGTCGCTCTCTCGCGCAGCGCGTCCCGGATAGCGAATGATCTTGATGAGCTGGTTCGGCGCCGGCGCGTAGATCGGCTCGAACACGTCTTCGGGTTGTTCCAGCGCGGCCGAGAAGGCCTGCAGCACCCGGACCGCCAGCGTCGTCGCCTTCTCCTGATAGTCGAGCAGAACGGGCTTCAGGTCGGGAAGCGCGGAAGGCCACTGGTTCGGGCCCTGGAGGCGCTTCCACGCCGGCGACCCGGCATCGAGCGCGAGCGCGGGCCGTTCGGCCCCGATGTCGACCTGCTCGCGCCAGTCCTGCTTCCCGCGCGTGTACTCGAAGCCTGCTCGGGTGTAGCCGCGGAAATGCGGCGAATTAACCATCTCGATCTTGAGCTTTTCGGCGTCGGGCAGGGAGAAGAAGCGCCGCGAGAGCGCGAGCACGGACTGGATCAGCCTGTCCTCGATGCCGTGCCCGACGAGATAGAAGAAGCCGTAGGTCCGCGCCGCGTCCCTCAGCTCCTGAAGAAAGCGCCCGCGCTCGTTCCCTTCGGCGTCGAAGCGCCGCAAATCGAGCGTGGGCAGCGAGGTCCTGGCCGTGTCACGCGTCATCGACAGATCCCCTCCTTCGCGGGCGACCCTCAGGATGACCCCGCGCGATCTTTAAGTCAAGGATGTCTACACATATGATAGACTTATACCATCGTTGCAATCGACCGACGGCAAGGCGCGTGGGCGTGCGCTCTTGCACAGCCGAACGGCATTGAGATCGACACGCCTCGTAGGACGGTAACTGACTGAATTTACAGATGTAGACTCAGACGCACGAGCCCGCAGCGCAACCGCCCGACTTCACGATTTGATTTGACGTTACCGATTCTCGGCCAGCCGACCCGCTTGTCCTAAATGTGATACATCGCCGCGTGTTCGGGCGGATTGGTCAAGGTCCACAATTCTGCGAGCGTCCGGTTGTCGAGCACATTGGCGATGGCGTTGCGCGCGTCGATCATGATCAGCCGCACCGCGCATGTTTTGAGGTCGCGGCAGTCGTCGCAGGGGCGGAAGGCGGTGACGGAGGCGCAAGGGAGCGGCGCAAGCGGACCGTCGAGAACCCGAACGATCTTGCCCACCTGGATCTCGTGCGCCGGACGGGCGAGCGCGTATCCGCCGCCCCTGCCTTTCTTCGAATAGACCAGTCCCGCGTGTCGAAGCTCGGTCAGGATGTGGTCGAGGAATTTTTTCGAGATCGAATTGGCCTCGGCGATGTCTGCGACCTGTGCGAGCGCGCCCTGCTCGAGCCCGGCCAGATGCACCATGGCCTTGAGGCCGTACTTGCCCTTGTTCGTCAGCACATCCTGCTCACTGGGTTTGCCTGTTGTGGAATCCCGGAAGCGGTCCCAGCGCCGAGAAGCGCCGGACCGCGAAAGCCGTCTCGATCGACTGCGTCCCCTCGGTGCGTTTGAATCCGCCTTGCTTATGGAATTTTAGCCTATTAGATTAATGGACGAAATAGCAAGAGATCGATTCCGCCATGCCGCGTTGGTTCGACGACAATTCGCTTTCGATCGGGCGCACGCCGCTCGTTCGCCTCAACCGCGTGACGGACGGGGCGGGAGCGACGGTGCTCGCCAAGATCGAGGGCCGGAATCCGGCCTATTCGGTGAAGTGCCGCATC
>CAIZGR010000228.1 GCA_903932535.1 uncultured Hyphomicrobiales bacterium
CGACGCTGCGCTCGCCATGTTCGGCAAGATGCTGGGCGCCATCTTCCGGCGCGCCGATCGAACGCACAAAGAGAATCTCGTCGACCGAGCCAAGGCGCTCGATGCGTCGGCGCGCGCCTTGCTCGGCATGGCCAAGGCCATGCTCGCCGCCAAGGAAAAAGGGGAAGACCAGGTCGTCGCCGTCGAACGTGCGCTCGGCTGGGAGCGACTGAACCTAGAAACGGCAGTTGCGGCTTTGGCGTGAGGACGAGAATCGCGCATTCTCGGGGGCATGAAGCGCAATTCCTCCTCTGCTTCGGCTCACCCTGCGGGTGAACAATCTCTGGTTGTGGCGGATCGGCCGGAAGGGGTCGATCTCGACAGTTTTTTGGTCCTGTCCGGGTCGAGTGGGACGACGAGGCGGCGATGACGGCGCTCGGACAGCTGCCGTTCTTCATCGACTTCCTCGAGACCAGCGGCCTGTTCGACGCCTTCGTCGCCGACTGTCCGCTGCGCACCGTGAGCCCGAACGCGCCGAAGAAGCGGGACGTTTTCGGCACGGCGATGCTGTCGATGCTCTCCGGCCACACGCGCTACGCCCACATCACGTCGCTGCGCTGCGACCCGGTGCTGCCGGAGCTTTTGGGGATGAAGAAGATCGTCAGCGAGGACGCGGTGCGGCGCGCCTTCAAGGCGATCGACGAGACGAAAGCCGCGGCCTGGCTGCGGGGTCATCTGGCGTTCTGCGTGGAGCCGCTCCTGTCCGAGCCGTGGATTCTCGACGTCGACACGACGGTCAAGCCGCTCTACGGCCATCAGGAAGGGGCGGAGCTGGGCTACAATCCCAAGAAGCCGGGGCGTCCGAGCCACTGTCACCACACCTATTCGATGGCCTCGACGCGTCTGGTCCTCGATGTCGACGTCAGCCCCGGCGACGAGCACACGTCGAAACACGCCGCGCCGGGCCTGTGGGCGCTCCTCGACCGTCTGCCGCGCGACCTGTGGCCGGCGCTGCTGCGCGGCGACTGCGGGTTCGGCAATGAAGGGATCATGCGCGGGGCGGAGGCGCGGGGCCTGCCTTATCTGTTCAAGCTGCGTCTGACGAAGAACGTCAAGCGCATGATCGAGAAGCTGTCGGCGCGCGAGTGGGTCGACGCCGGCCAGGGCTTCGAGGCCAAGGAGAGCGCGGTCCGGCTCGAGGGCTGGAGCCGGCAGCGGCGCACGATCGTGTTGCGCCGGCGCGTGAAGGGCGCGGTCGGATTTGCGGAAAGCGAGCCGGACGGAACGCCGCAGCTGTCGTTCGTCGAGATCGGGGAGGCGGCCGAAATCTACGAATACTCGGTCCTGGTCACCTCGCTGGACTTACAAACAGACGCGTTCGGCCAGCTTTATCGCGACCGGGCCGACGGGGAAAATCTTTTCGACGAAATGAAGAATCAATGGGGCTGGGGAGGCTTCACCACGCACGACCTCGCCCCTTGCCGGGTCGCGGCGCGACTGCTCGCGCTCTTCTACAACTGGTGGAACATCTTCGTCCGCCTCGCCGACCCCGAGCGGCATCGCGAGGCGATCACCAGCCGCCCGCTGTTCCTGACGGCGATCGCGACCCGCACGCGGCACGCGCGGCAGACGACGATCCGCGTGACCAGCGCGCACGCCAGGGCCGAGCCCGCCGCCCAGGCGCTCGCCGCCGTCGCCGCCTTCCTGCGCGGCCTGACTTCAACTGCGGAGCAGTTGACCCGCCTGCAAAAGTGGCGCGCCATCCTGTCGCGCGCCTTCCAGGCCTTCCTCAACGGCCGCCTCCTCCGCCCGCCGCCCCGCCTCGCGCCAAGCTGATGCAACCCAAGCGGGAAAAAAACGCAGGGGCCAAAACGTCAGCGGCCAACTGCCGTTTCTAGGCTCAATCGTCCACGACGGAGGGCTTTTCGCCAACGCACGCAAGTTGCTCGTCTTGTCCGCAAGCTTGATCACCGAGGCGATGTCGCTCTTGTGCGGCGCGCTCTCGATCTGCTTGTCCTTGCGCTCCTGCTTCGGTAGTAACTTGTCGTCGGTTACCTCAGCGACGAGCGACGCCACCGAATCGCCGAACAAGTTTGCGATCTCGTCGATCGTGACTCCCTGGTCTTCGACAGCGTCGTGCAGCAGGGCG
>CAIZGR010000229.1 GCA_903932535.1 uncultured Hyphomicrobiales bacterium
CGAGCGCTCTTCCTTCCGATCTTGCCGCCGCCCTTGCGGCGTTGCAGGCCGAACGCGAAGCGCGGCTGCGGGTCGAAGCAGAGCGCGACCTGGCGCAGTTGCAGGCGACCGACTGGCGGGCCGCGGCGGCCAATGCGCGAGCCGAAGCGGCCAATGCGCGGGCGAAGCTTTCGGACAACGAGGCGCTGATCGCGCATCTCGAGCTGCGGATCGAGAAGCTCAAACGCGAACTCTACGGCCAGCGCTCCGAGCGCACGGCGCGACTGGTCGAGCAGCTGGAATTGGAACTCGAAGACCTCATCGCCGCCGCGACCGAGGATGAACTCGCCGCCCAGGCCGCAGCCGCCAGGACGAGCCAGGTTCGCCCCTTTGTCCGCAAACGGCCGGTCCGCAAACCGTGGCCGGAGGACATCGAGCGCGAGCGCTTGGTCATCGAGGCGCCGACGGCTTGCGCCTGCTGCGGCGGCTTGCGCCTGGCCAAGATCGGCGAAGACGTGACCAGGACGCTGGAGGAGATCCCGCGCCGGTTCAAATTGATCGAGACGGTGCGTGAGAAGTTCACCTGTCGGGACTGCGAGAAGATCAGCCAGCCGCCCGCGCCCTTCCACGCAACGCCGCGCGGCTTGATCGGCCCGAAGCTGCTGGCGACGATCCTGTTCGACAAGTTCGGCATGCACACCCCGCTCAACCGGCAAAGCGCCCGCTTCAAATGCGAGGGGATCGACCTGCCGCTGTCGACGCTGGCCGACCAGGTCGGCCATGGCGCCTTCGCCCTCATGCCGCTCTTCCACCTGATCGAGCGCCACGTCATGACGGCCGAGCGGTTGCACGGCGACGACACCACCCTGCGTATCCTGGCCAAGGGCAAGTGTACGACGGGGCGGATCTGGAGCTATGTCCGCGACGACCGGCCCTTCGCCGGGCCCGCGCCGCCGGCGGCGGTCTATTACGCCTCCGGCGACCGGCGCGGCGAGCATCCGCAGAAGCATCTGGCCGGGTTCTCCGGCATCCTGTAAGCCGACTGCTACAATGGCTTCGAGCCGTTGTTCGATCCGCGCATCAAAGCCTCGCCGATTACGCCGGCGTTCTGCTTCGCCCATGCGCGGCGGGGCTTCTTCGAACTGGCCGACATCGAGAAAAAGGCCCGCGACGGCGAGAAGGGCAAGCCTGTCTCCCCGATCGCTCTGGAGGCGGTCCTGCGCCTCGACGCGTTGTTCGAGATCGAGCGCGCCATCAATGGGCGCAGCGCCGACGAGCGGCGCGCCGTGCGCCAGGAAAAGAGCAAGCCGCTCTTCGACGACATGCACGCCTGGTTGCTTCGCGAGCGCGAGACGCTCTCGCGCTCCGCCGAGGTCCTGAAACCGATCAACTATATGCTCAAGCGCTGGACCGACTTCGGCCGATTCCTCGACGACGGCCGGATCTGTCTCAGCAACAACGCCGCGGAAAGATCCCTGCGCGGCGTGGCCCTCGGGCGCCGAAACTGGACCTTCGCTGGCTCGCTGCGCGGCGCCGAGCGCGCCGCCATCATGCTGACGATGATCATGACCTGTCGCCTCAACGACGTCGATCCGAAGGCTTGGCTCGCCGACGTCCTCGCCCGTATCGCCGATCTCTCCACCTCGCGTCTGCACGAACTGCTGCCCTGGGAGTGGTCAAGCCTGCGCCAAGTCGCCAAGACCGTCAATCAGCAAGCCGCCTGATCCGCGTCGAGCGCCATCATAATGCCGGACAGCTACGCGCGAGCGAATATCCCGCGGCCCCCGTCGTAGGCGTACGCAGTACGAGGGGTCATCGGAG
>CAIZGR010000230.1 GCA_903932535.1 uncultured Hyphomicrobiales bacterium
AAAAAGCGAAGCCGACCGTGCTTTGGCCGTGGGAGTCCACATATTGGTGATCGACCTCCATCTCGGTGCAATGATGGACGACTCCCTCGATCATGGATGCGACCTCGGAGGACGACGGGGATTTGAGTTGCGAATGAATGCACAGCGAGTTCCGCTCGACATGCCAGTAGATCATGACGCCGCGCCCGCCGTAGCGCATGTGCCATTGCGTCGTCAGGTTCTGATCCCAGGCGCCGAAGTGCTTGGAATCCGATGCACACGCCGTCGTTCCGTCACCCCAGATTGCTGGATTGCGGGCTCGCAGGGTGCCGTTCGTGACGATGGCGATAGCCTGGCGCAGGGCATCGACGGAGATATATCGGCGCCGGACGTAGGCGAGGTCCTTGGCGGTCGCGCCGGATTGGAGCCCGGCCATGCGCTGAAACCCGGCATTCGTTCCCAGCCCGTTCAGGCAAAGCAGGAGCCGCGGCCGCAGAACGGTGCGATCAAAGGTCTCGTAAGCCGTCGCGCTTTTCAATACGTCGGTGAAATTCAAGCGAAGGTCGGCCTCCTTGAGCATGTCGAGGAGACTGGTCATCGGCCAGGTCGCCAGGGTTTCGGCTTTGATTGCCGTGAGGTTCGGCGGGTCGGGCTGTGGATCGAACGGCGTCACCGTGATCCAGGCCTCCTTATTCCGCTTTCGGCTGATTTTGACGCCAGGATTGCGCGGCATGCCGGCGTCGAGGATACGAAGCGCCTCGCGCATTTCCGCCTGGAGATCGGCGATGAAGCGGTCCGCTTCGAGAGGCAACTTCAGCGCCTGATAGTAAGGAATGCGCTGGGCTTCGAAGTCGGCCGGAAGATCGTCGTCCGGGTTGCGGTACCGGTTGGCGCCGACCACCCAGACCTCCTTGCAGCGCAGCTTGTCGCGCAAGGCCTCCAGGACGCAGATCTCGTAGGTGATCCGGTTGACGCGCTGGCGTCTCTTGGCGTCCTTTTCGAAGACCGCTTCTCGCCAGAGACCGCGCACGATGTCGTCGGTCGGAACCACTTCCTCGGCGGGGAAAGTCTGAAGTTTCGAATCGGCGTAACGCTTCAAGAGATCGAGCGCCTGGATGATTGGGCGATGGCGCTCGTTGTTCGAGCAAAATTCCAGGCGCTGAAGGATTTCGGGGACCATGCGGCGGTAATGGCCCTTGTAGGAATTGCGGATTACCGTTCGCAGCGTGATCCGATAGCTCGGGCCCGTAGCCTTCGCCTCCTTGACCAGGTCACGCAGGGTTTGTTCGCCAACGACCGGGAAGACGACGTCGCGCACGATCCCGTCCGGCTGCTCGAGAGCAGCGCCGGCAAGATCGAACAACAGGTTCTGCTTGCCCGAGACGCGTTTCAGCTCGTCGAGCAATTCCCGATCGACCCGGCGCTCGGCGCGCGCGCCGATGCGATGAATCGTTTCGATCAGAAGATCGACCAGATCGTCGGTCAGCGTTCGTCCGCGCAGATGCACGAAGGCGGCGAGCCACGTGAGCCTGGCCGCCTCCGGATGGCGGCGGAGTTCGTAGGGCGCCTCGGCTGTGACGCGCCGCCGATAGCGCTCGAGTTCATGGGGAAGCACGCCGTCGAACAAAGTGGGGGGCAGATCGATCTCGCGAACGAGTTCGAGCTTGGCCAATTCATCCTGAACGCCGGCCAAGCTCGGCTTCCCCGGATCGCTGCGCAACCGCAGCAACAACGCCGGCGCCGTTGCCGGAGATTGATCGGAAGGCGGATCGCCAGATTCGTTCGCGGCGGGACGCAACAGCGCTTCCAGCCGCTCTCGTGTCGCCGGCGCGACACGGCTCAGGACGCCGGCGCAGAAACGTTCGTCATGAGCACGGATCGCGGCACGAACGATCCGGTCGACACGATCGTCCGCGGGCGGCTCGATCGAAAGCTCGCGACACCGCGTCCCCAGAAGCACCATGAGTTGGTCTGGCGCCGCTCCGACAGCCGCCACCTGATCTCGCAGCCAACCTTCGAGCAGCTCCGCGTCGGCAACGGTCGTTTCACGGAAGCCGAGCAGTAACCGGATCTCGGCCCGATGGCGCTTCCAAGTCCGACTGGTCGCGTCGTAAGCACCATCACCGGGCTTCACGCCGAGCTGTTGAGCTACTCGCGCCACAGCCTTGGAGTCGATTTCCGTCGGCGTCTTTGGAAACCGTCCATGTGATCGATGAAACAAGATCAGCAGGGCAAATCCGAGACGGTTGGCGACATTCTTCGCCATGACGAGCGCCTGGTCCTCCACCGTCAGCGTCCACGGCGCGACGATGTCAGCGTCAACCAATCCCATATTCGGGAATCCGTGAGGAAGGGGTGCGTCGCGAAACTCCTAAGTTTCGCGACAGCGAGGGGATGGCCGGCAGAACCTAGCTTTTTCGTGTTGCAAAAGTCTGTCGCGAAAGTAGAATTTTCCGCGACGATATTTGCGACAGATCGGCTTTCGCCATGCTGGTCGGCTACGCCAGAGTGTCCACCGAGGATCAGGACCTCACGCTGCAACGCGCCGCGCTGACGGGGGCCGGGTGCAAGCGTGTCTATGAGGAGAAGGTGTCTGGCGCCAAACGGGCTCGTCCGGAGCTGACCCGGATGCTCGACCAGTTGCGTGCCGGCGACGTGGTGGTCGTATCTCGGCTCGATCGGCTGGCGCGTTCAACGCGCGATCTGCTCGATATCGCCGAGCAATTGAAGCAGGCGGAGGCCGGTCTGCGGTCCCTGCACGAGCCATGGGCCGATACGACATCCCCGGCCGGCCGCATGGTCCTTACGGTGTTCGCTGGAATCGCGGAATTCGAACGCGAACTTATTCACGAGCGCACTGGCGCCGGGCGGGTCTCGGCAAAGGCTCGTGGAGTTCGGTTCGGTCGTCCGCCGAAGCTCGCCGCCGATCAGATCGCTCTCGCTCGGCGCCTTATCGCGGAGGGAACCTCCGTGCCGGAGGCCTCAAGGATCCTCAAGGTCCATCGCGCGACATTATACAGAGCATTGGAGGCCTGAAAGCCACGCGGATTGCTCAAGCTCCTGCCGAAAATCCAAATGGCCCCTGGTGACACGACTGTTGGGTCTGGGCCAGACCGCGATGAATCGCTCAGTGCGTCACGATCTCGCGACCTCGAGGGGGAGCGGGGCGGCTTCAATCGGATTGTGCGCCGGACCTGCGGGGGGTTTGAGCAGATCGGCGAAGAGTTCCTTGTCGACCTCGCGGGTAAGGAAGTCCGGCAATTCACGGCGCAGCCAGTCTCCAAGGCGGCGGGAATGGTCCTCGTCCTTGCCCGCCTGGAGTCGATGAAGAACGAACGCGCCGAGCAGTACCTTGCGCCTCGTGTCATGGGCGCGCTCCTGCTTGCTCAACCGCGCCTTGAGCGTCTTCTTCTCGGCTTCGATCTCGGCGAGCCGCGTCTCAA
>CAIZGR010000231.1 GCA_903932535.1 uncultured Hyphomicrobiales bacterium
GCGAATACTCGAACTGGAATTCCGTCTCCGGATCGGCCGCGGCCAGCGCCTTCAGCTGCGCGGCGGCGGCGACGGCGATCTCGGTCACGCCCTTGCGATCGGTGCGGAAGACGACCTCGCGCTGCAAGGTCGAGGTCGAGTTGTAGAAGTGGACAATGACCCTCTTCGCCCCCTTCACCGCCTCGAAGGTGCGCTCGATCAGCTCCGGCCGGCACTGGGTCAGCACCTGAATCGCGACGCCTTCGGGGATCGCGCCGCTCTCGATGATCGAGCGGACGAAATCGAAGTCGGTCTGCGAGGCCGAGGGGAAGGCGACCTCGATCTCCGGAAAGCCCATGTCGGCGAGCAGGCGGAACATGCGGTTCTTGCGCTCGAGCCCCATCGGCTCGATCAGCGCCTGGTTGCCGTCGCGCAGATCGACCGAGCACCAGATCGGCGCCTTGTCGACGACCCGCGAGGGCCACTGGCGATCGGGCAGGACGATCGGTTTGAAGGCGCGGTACTTGGAGATGTTCATGGCGGTCATGACGAACCCTGTATGCTCTGCGCCGGCTCGGCTGAAAGCGCCGGCCGCGTTTGACCCGTTGAATTTTTTGAATTCGAGGCGACTGCGCGCGTCCCGGCGCTTCTCAGAGCGCCGGGCGAATAAGTCGCAGGGTCGTCGGCTGCGTTCGCATGGGGGGCTTTCAATCAGAGACGGGGGCAAAAATCAAACCATTTTTGCGCCGGACGAAGCGGGTCGAACAAATCCCGCCGACATTGACGGCGCTGGCCGAAAGAGCTAAAGAGAACCGGTGTATTTGAACGTTTTTTTATTTTTTGGAGGAATCGATTGGTGTTCGCTCGATTCGTTCTTGCCGTCCTGTTCGGTTTCCATCTTTGCGAGACCGCTCTCGCCGATACCGCGACGACGAACGTGGTGACGTATCACGGCGACAACCTGCGGACGGGCTGGAACAAGACGGAGACTCAGCTGTCGCCGCGGACGGTCGGCCCAGCGACTTTCGGCTTGCTTCACACGGTCGCGCTCGACGAGCAGATCGATGCTCAGCCGCTCGTTTTCAACAACGTCGTGTATGCGGTGACCGCAAACGACACTGTTTACGCAATCAACCCGTCCTCGGGGCAGATCTTGGCGTCCTTGAGCCTCGGAGCCCCCGTTCCCATGAGAATGCTGCCTGGGAACTGCATCAACAACTCCGCCGTCGTGGGCATCACGTCGACGCCTGTGATCGACCCGGCGAACGCCGTCATGTACGTGGTGGCTTATGCGCTGGAGCGCGGCAAGCCGGTCTATCGCCTCCACAGGCTTCAATTGCCGAACTCGGCAGCCAATCCGACGTCGGCGATCGTCGATGCCCAGAGCGTCGTCGTGTCCGCCTCGCATCCGCTCAGCGACGGCTCAGCGATTTCCTTCACTCCGGGCAGTCAGAGGCAGCGCGCGGCGCTGCTGGAATCGAACGGGGTCGTCTATGCCGCGTTCGCGAGCTTCTGCGACCTCTCCGTGAACAAGTCCCGTGGCTGGCTCCTGGGATGGAATGCGACGACCCTGGCGCCGCTTGCCGCCAACGAACTCACCGATACGCAGACGATGGCTCAGACACCGCCGAGCGGCGGTTACCACAATTTCTATCTTTCTTCCATATGGATGTCTGGCTACGGTATTGCTTCTGACTCATCGGGCGATCTTTTTTTTATAACCGGCAATTCTGACGGAAACAGGACTGACAACTTGGCGGAGAGCGCGGTGAGAATGGCGCCCGATCTGACCACCGTGCGCGATTATTTCACGCCCAATCTCGCAAAGACATGGGATTTCGGGGATTTCGACTTCGGTTCCGGAGGCGTTATGATCATCCCTGACGAGACAAATTTCACTTACGCCGTCGCCGAAGGAAAGAGCGGCGCTCTCTACAGCCTCAATCGGGCGTCCGGAGCGATGGGAAAATATGCGGTCCCCGACGCGCCGCCGCACAACGACACCGGAAGCTGCTGGTGCGGCCCATCATATTATACGGGGTCGGACGGGATCGGGCGCGTCATCACGAGCACGGGCGCGAACGGGAAAGGAGGATCTTGGGTGACATCCTTCAAGGTCCTGCCCGCTTCCAGACCAAACCCGCTGGTCTACGAGGCCTCTGAAGAGCTGCCGGCGACAATCCAGGATGGCGGTTTCTTCACCTCCGTCTCGTCGAGCGGCACGGCGCCGAAGACGCAGATCATTTGGGCCGTGGAGCGGCCGGCCGCGGCGACCCCGACGCAACTCACACTCTACGCCCTCGATGGCTCCGCATCGAGTCATTCGGCCGGCGGTCTCCCCGTCCTTTACTCTGCGCCCGCGGGCTTCTGGCCGAATTCGAACACCAACGCCAATATCGTCCCGACAGTCGCGAACGGAAAAGTCTTCGTCGGAAGTTACAAAACATTGATGATTTTTGGATGCAAGGGATCTCCGCCGTCTTGGAAGTGAGAGCGTCAGCTGCTCGAGCTGCCGCGAAGCGGTCAGGTGAAGAAGCGAGCGCTTGGCGACGCCCGCGCTCGAATCATGGGGATCGACATGTTCAGCCGCTCTTTCCTGTGTGTCGTTTTGAGCGCTTCGATTTGCGCGACGGCGCTTGCCCAAAATGCAGCAATCCAATCCCAAATTTTCGGCACGGTCACGAGCATTGACGGAACCGAGATTGTCGTTCAGCTCCGGAGCGGCCAGACTGTCAAAGTGAATTTGAGCGCCGCCAACATTTCGTATTCGGCAATCACTCCAGTCATCAATGAATATGTGCAGGCGACAGGGACGTTCGACCACGGCGAGATGATCGCCACGTCGCTTCTGCGCGCGAAGCAGCCTGCCGCCTGGGGGCCCGACATCGTTCGCTGAGGGAACCGGCGGGGAGCGACTCGCCCCCCGCCGCCCAATCCTCGCAGTTCGGAAGCGGACGCCGATCTCGCGATTGCGGCCAGGGCGTCGCTGGCGGCGGAACTCGGCCTCGACGTGTCGCTGTGCGGCGCGAAACCCGACGGGACGCCACTCCTGCACTTACGGAGCAATACCCTTATCGAGAGTCGCGCAGGGCGCACGATTTGATTCCGTTTCGTTCCCGCTTCGATTCCGCTTTGAGTCGGGCAGAAGGTATTTTTGAAAGTTGCTCGAGCGATGCAGGCAGCGAGAAAGAGATTGCGCTTGCTTTGGATGCGCGGTCGTCCATTTATCTTGCGGCCGGAAATTGCGATGCGGCTCTCTCAGGCCCGGAATCAGCGCATCGACGAACGGCTTGCGTCGATCCACAAAGGGGATGTGGCGAGGGCAAAACTTGCATATTTAGACAGGTTTCTCAAGGTACATTCTAAGCGCTCGGCCCTCGATGCGCGTGGCATGCTTCAGCGATAGCTCTCAGATCGCGCGCGCCACCTCGTAGGCGTCCCAAATCGCGTACATGATGTTCTGCACCCGCCGGGCGTCGCCGAAGACGTAGACCTCGGGCGCCTTGTTGCGCACCTTGTCGTAGAGCCGCCGTTCCGGATCGTAGCCGATCGCCAAGATCGCCGATTCCGCCTTGACGAACGTCTCCTCGTCGCCGGTCTTGACGATGAAGCCGCCGTCCGCGCGCCTTTCGACGACGCTCGACGTCATCACCTCGACCGCCCGGTACTGCAACAGCTCCTTCAGCATTTCGGAATTGGCGTGGCAGAGCGGCCCGGCGTTGGCGAGGATTTTCGGCGCGATCTCGACCAGCGTCGTGGACTTGCCCTTTTCGCTCAGCCACAGCGCCAGCTCGCAGCCGACCAGACCCGCGCCGACGATGATCGTCACGTCGTCGGCCGGCTTGTCGCCGTTCAGCACCTCTTCGGCGGTATAGACGTGCGGCTCGTGGGCGAGCGGCGACATTTTGGGCCTCGAGCCGGTCGCCACGATCAGCACGTCGGGCGCGGCGCGGGTGACCAGGTCCTCGGTCACCTCGGTGTTGAAGGTCAGCGGCACCTTGAGCGCGCGCAGCTCTCGCTCGTACCAGCGGATCAGCGCGTGATCGTCGGCCTTGAACTCCGGAACGCCGCCGGGGACGACCACGCCGCCGAGCCGGTCCGACTTCTCGTAGAGCGCGACCACATGGCCGCGAAGCGCGGCCACCCGCGCCGCCTCCATCCCGGCGAGGCCCCCGCCGGCCACCATGACATGCTTGCGCTCGAGCGCGGGCGTCAGGCCATATTCGGCCTCGCGTCCGCATGCCGGGTTCACGGCGCAGGACACCTGCCCGAAGGCGGCGAGCCGGCCCATGCAGCCTTCCTGGCAGGAGAGGCACGGCCGGATGCGGTCGATCTTCCCGGCCCTGACCTTCTGCGGCAGGTGCGGATCGGCGAGCAGCGGCCGGGCGAGGCCGATCAGGTCGGTCCTGCCCGAGACGATCGCCTCGACCGCGAGGTCCGGGTCGTCCATGCGCCCGGCGGTGATGACGGGGACGTTCACCGCGTTCTTCAGGATGGCGTTGAACGGCAGGTACAGGCCCTTGGCCTGGTACATCGGCGGATGGCTCCAGTACCAACTGTCGTAGGAGCCGACGTCGCCGTTGAAGGCGTCGTAGCCTGCTTTTTCGAAAATCTTCGCCGCCTCGACGCCTTCGGGGATGTCGCGGCCCTTCTCCTCGAAAGTTTCGCCCGGCAGGCCGCCCTTCAGCCAGTCCTTGATGAAGCTCTTGAGCGAATAGCGCAGCGAGACCGGATAGTCCGCGCCGCAGCGCGCCTTGATCGCCTCGACGATCTCGGTCGTGAAGCGCAGGCGGTTCTCCAGGCTGCCGCCGTATTCGTCCCTGCGCCGGTTGAACATGGCGATGGCGAACTGGTCGAGC
Source organism: uncultured Hyphomicrobiales bacterium (assembly GCA_903932535.1). Taxonomy (GTDB): domain Bacteria; phylum Pseudomonadota; class Alphaproteobacteria; order Rhizobiales; family Beijerinckiaceae; genus Roseiarcus. Next base: position 4,839 of record CAIZGR010000231.1, read on the forward strand.
AGATAGCCCTCGTGCACCGCATGGACCTCGACCCCGTCGAAGCCCGCGTCTCGCGCGATTGCGGCCGAGTCGGCGAACTTGCGGACGTAGGTCTTGACCTCGACATGGGTCAGCTCGCGGCAGACCACGCCCGGCAGCCAGCGGTGCGGAATGGGCGAGGGACCGACGGCCGTGGAGCCGACGATCGAGGGGATGCTCACCCGCCCGAAGCCCGCGGAGAGCTGCAGGAACATCCGCGCGTCATAGGCGTGGACGCGCTCGGTCAGCGCCTTGCCGGTCTTGACGAAATGGAGCGGATTGAGCGTCGGGCACGGCATCGAGGGCAGCGCGCATTTCTCGATCTCGTTCTCGACCATGGTGACGCCGGTGATGATCAGGCCGGCCCCTCCCCGCGCCCGCTCGACGTAAAAGGCGACGCCCCGCGCATTGAACGCGCCCTCGGCGTCGCACAACCCGCCGGGGCCGATCGGCTCCATCACGTAGCGATTCTTGATCTCCAGTTTTCCGATACGGATCGGCGAAAACAGGATCGCGTGGGACTCTTTCATGCTCGACGTCCATGCCGGGGCGAATGGCCGGTTCTTCTAGACGCAGCGGCGGCCCGAAGCGTTCGATGACCAAAGTCGTACCCGGCTGCTCCCGGCTCGGCCTGGTGAGGTTTGGGGCGCTGTCATCGCTTCGGCGGGTAACACGCCCGGGCGACGCCCGCCATGCGGCATATCGTCTGCGAAAGCGGCCGCCGAGGCGTCGCCTCGAGGAACGGCGTCGTCGCCAAGCGATTCACGCACTTGATCCGGGGGATGGCGGAGCCGAAAGCGGCCGCCTCGGCGCTCGCGGCCGCCAGACCCGATTTCCGGGTTCGGAGCCGTCGCCCATGACCGCGGATTCTCGTAAGGCGTTGTCTGTTTTCATGGGGTTGCACGCGGCGGCGGCTCGAACCTCGAACGGGTTGTCAGTGTTTTCAAGGACTTGAAGGAGGTCCGGCGTTCCGGGCGACTCCCCAGCCGGCTCGTGTCCGCTGTCTGCGCCGGCGCTGCATCGACTTGTGCGCCACGCATCCCCGAGTCGCCTCACGCCTCCGGCTCCAGCGCGGCCGGCGGGCGCGAATGCCTTCCCAAGAGCCGACGACGCCGTTAAGATACTCGAAAGCCGCGGAATTTTCGAAAATGGCGAACATGACCGACTCGAAGCAGGCGTTCCAGATCCTCGTCGTCGACGACGAATCCTCGCTGCTGGAGGAACTGGACGACTTCCTGACCTTGCACGAAATGGCCGTCAGCACGGCCGGCGACGGCGCGCAGGCGCTCGCCGTGCTCGCCGCCGATCCGGCCATCACCGTGGTGCTCACGGACATCCGCATGCCGGGACTGGACGGCCTGGATCTGGCCAACCGCGTCCTGCGGGCGCGCGGCGACGCGGACGCCATCGAAGTCGTGCTGATGACCGGACACGGCAATCTCGAGGACGCCGCGCGAGCGGTGCGGGCGGGCGCGTTCGACTTTCTGCGCAAGCCGATGGAGCTCGACGAGATGCTCGCCGTGCTGCGCCGCGCCCACGCCAAGGCGCTCGCGCGCCGCGAGGCCCACGCGCGGCGCGCCGCGGAAATGGAGCGGCTGCGAACCGACTATGCAGCCTTGCAGGCGCGCCTCGCGCGGATGCAGACGCCGCTCGCGCTGACCGGCGAGACGCCTCCCGAACTCGCCCGCATCCTGTCGCACGAGTTGCGGACGCCTTTGATCCCGATCATGGCGCTGCCCGACATGCTGGACTCGCAGGACACCCTCCCGCCCAGAGTGCTCAACGCCTATCTGCGGGACGTGGAGCTGGCCGGGACGCGGCTCTTGAACATCTCCGAGGACCTGATCGAGTTCCTCGCCCCGCCGGACGCGCGGGCGTTCGCGTGGCGGCAGGTTTCGGCGCTGACGCTGCTCGGCCAGCTCATGGCGCGCTTCCCGGCGGCGGCGCAGGCGGCCGGCGTCACGCTTGCGATCGTCGAAGCCGGCGCCGGGGAGGTGGAAACCGACGAGCCGCATTTGATCGGCGCGCTCGCGCGGCTGGTGACGAACGCGCTCACCGCGACGCCGCCCGGCGGGCGGGTCGATCTGGCCGCGCGCGCGGCGACGCCCGACA
>CAIZGR010000232.1 GCA_903932535.1 uncultured Hyphomicrobiales bacterium
CCGCGCTCGCGACGCTGGCGGCGCTGACGTCGGAGGAGGACCGGGCGCACCGGGCGGCGAGCGGGCTCTACGAATCCGGGCGGATTTCTCGAAGCGAATTCGTGCGGCGGGCGAAGGCGGCGGCCTGTCCCTCTCCCGCCGAAGGGCGTCCGGAAGGACGCCCGTCTCCCGACGGGCTGTGGCGGGCGAGGGGGGAGGCGCAGTCATGGAACGGCTGAGCGTCGAGGGGCTCAAGGCGCCGCCGCCCGGCGACCACGGCGCGGTTGCGCAGCTGCAGTGGATCGCGATCGCCGATCTCGTCGTCGACCCGTCCTATCAGCGCGACATGACGCCGTGGTCGCGGAAGCACGTCGAAAAAATCGCGGCCGAATTCGACTGGTCGCTGTTCTCGCCGGTGGTCGCGGCGCCGGTCGCGGGGGGGGGCTTCGCGCTGATCGACGGGCAGCACCGCTCGCGGGCGGCGCTGCTGGCCGGCGAGACGCACGTGCCGGCGATGATCGTGATCGCCGACCGCGCGCGCCAGGCGAAGAGTTTCGCGGCGATCAACGGCCAGACCTTCAAGATGACGTCCATGGCCGTGTTCAAGGCGGCGCTCGCCTCGGGCGATCCGGCCCACGTGCGCTGCGCCGAGATCGCGCAGGCCTGCGGCGTGCGAATCCTCGCCTATCCGCTCGCGCGGCGCGGCCAGCAGCCCGGCGACACGATGGCCGCGGCCTCGCTGCTTCGGGCGCTGACCGAATGCGGCGAAGAGGCCTATCGCGCGGCGCTGACCGCGATCATGGCGTCGAAGGGCGACAAGCGCGGCCTCGTCGATTCGGCCACCGTGCTGGCGCTGGCGCGGCTGTTTCGCGAGCACAGGATCTCGCTCGAGGCGGTGCGCAAGGCGTTCGCCTGGATCGACCTGCGCGCCGCGCGCGCCGAGGCGCTCAGGGAAGGCTTCACGTCCCTCGCCAACGACATGCGCGAGATCGTGCTGGCGCGGCTGAAGGCGCTCGCCGCCCGGCCGCCGGCGTTGCCCAAGCCCTCATCCGGCCCTTCGGGCCCCCTTCTCCCGCGCGCGGGAGAAGGGGTTTCGGCGGCGTGAGGGGCTGACGAACATGCTCTCCGAAGCGCAGCTCGCGGACCTTCGCGCCCGCAACCCGGTCCCGCTCGTGGCCGAGCGGCTGGGCGCCGTGCTGAAGAAGCGCGGCCGGGCGCTCATGGGGACGTGCCCGACGTGCGGGGGCGGGCGCTCGGCGCAGCGATTCGAGGTCAAGGGCGAGACGGGATGGGCGTGTGCGGTCTGCCAGGACGGCGGCGACGTGATCCGGCTCGTCGAGCGGGCGCGCGGGTGCACGTTCCTCGACGCGGTCGAATGGCTCGGCGGCGCGCAGGCGATTCCACCCGCCGAGGCGGCGCGGCGCGCGCGCGAGCTCGCCGCCAGGAAGGCCGCGGCGGAGGCGGCGGCGGCGAAAGAACGCGAGGCCGAGCGGCGGCGGCTCTTCGACCTCTGGCGGCATTCGTGGGCCATGCCCGGCACGCCGGTCGAGGCCTATCTGCGCGGGCGCGGGATCGACTGGCTCGACGGCGTGATCGTGCGCTATCTGCCCGAGGCGAAGTTCTTCGACGGCGAGGTTTTGGACGAGCGCGGGCGGAAAGTTCCGCGGCTCGTCTGGACCGGGCCCGCCATGC
>CAIZGR010000233.1 GCA_903932535.1 uncultured Hyphomicrobiales bacterium
CTGACGCCGCAGGGCGGCGGCGGGCAACCGAACCCGTCGCCGATTACCGCGCAGCGGCAGTACGGCTCGATTCAGCACGCGCTCGACCGCGACGAGAAGATCAATCCGAACTTCGATCCGGCCGAGGCGGGCGAAACGGGCCTGGCGCGCATGCTGCGCTTCACCGAGTACATGAAGTACCTCTACGGCGAGGCGGGCAAGGTCACGGGTGCCGGGGTCAAGGGCGGCTACATCGACTACGATAAGGTCGTCGCCGACGCCATCAAGAGCGGGCGCTACGCGCCGCGCAAAACCCCCGGCGCGCTGGGTTCGGGCGCGAAGGGCCGGGCCAAGTTCGACGATTGGATGCGTGCCGAGGCGGTCGACGAGATCGCCAACGGCCCCAAGAAGCTCACCGACAACCAGGCCGCGCACGTCAGTCCCGAAAAGAAGAGCGCGGCCATCGAGAAAGAGATCGCGCAGCGGATGCCGCGCATCCAGGCGCAGTTCGAGGCCGATCACCCGAACCTCGTTTGGGATGCGGCCAAGGAACTCGGCGTCGAGGACTTGGCCGGGCTGACCGTGCCGCACGTCATCCGCGACGCGGCGATCGACGGGCACCCGGTTCTCAACCAGACCGGCGTCGTTCCCAACTGGCACGCCCAGGACGTGCCCGAGTCGATGTTCGGCGACGCCTGGGAGTCGTTTAACAATATGCTGCGGGCGGTCTACATGGCGAACCCGCTCTATCACCCGTTCTGGAACCTCTCGCGGCTGGCGTTCGGGCGCGGCTACCTCAACCCGTTCGAGATCGCGCAGGCGCTCCTGGCTCCGCACACCATCGCTCCAGCGCTCGCGGAGGAAGCGCGCACCGAAGGCGCCTGGATGAAGCACTACATGCCGGGGGCGGCCGGGGTGCGGACGCGGGCGAAATACTCCTACGCCGACCCGGTGCGCGGGGTGACGGTGGACAAGGACCTGCGCGCGGTCACGACGCCCCGCAGTTCGCTCGGGACGCATAGCCCGTCCGACCTGCACAACCGGCTCAACATCGCGATCAATGGCTTCCGCAACGTCGCGGCCGACTCCAAGGGCCTGGGCGTGCCGATGCATCTGCTGGGCAAAGCCGTCTACAACGCCGACAAGTGGAACATCGACTGGACCTTCAACGTCTGGGAGGATGCGCTGGCGACCTTGACCTACCGCAAGCTACGCGACCGCGCGCTGGCCGGCGGGATGAAGGCCGACGAGGCACGGGCCGCCGCCGCGAACCATACGCGCAAGATCCTGGGCGACGTTGGCAACATCACGCCGATCGAGCGCAAGCTTGGCCTTGAGCGCATGAACTGGTTCTACGGCTGGACCAAGGGGCAGTACCGCCTGTGGTCGCAGGTGCTCACCGACCCGCGCGCGGCCCAGTTCTTCACCGCGGCGACCTACGGACCGCGCATGGCGAACGAGCAGACTCCCGTCGCGCAGCCGCAGGCGCACGACAAGGACATCCCCTGGGGATTCGAGGGCGACAACCCGCTCTACATCCGCGTCGGCGGCGGCTTTCTCGACAAGGCGGCGGCCATCACCGACCTGGCCTCTGCGCCGTTCAACGCCGGGCACGGGCTTGAGGACTTCCGCGATACGGTCATCCGCGGCGACGTCAACACGCTCGCGCCGTACCTGCACAACATCTTCCGTGCAGCACAGACCGTCATGGGCCAGCCCGACGAGCCGTCCTACGACGGGACGCTCTACGACAAGCGCCTGCCGCTCGGAATGCAGGCGCAGCAGATGATGGGACAGATGACCGACATCTCGCCGGACTCCGGGGCGATCAGCAAGGCCGCGCGCGAGCGCGACCCGATCTATCTGCTGGGCCTGCTCGGGATGCCGGCGCGCAGCGTGGCCGACACGAACAAAGCGGCCCAGCTCCGCAAGCAAGAGCGGCAGTTGACCGAGGGGCGTGGGCGGTTTCCGGGGCTCGACAAGGCGCTGCGCCAGACGCCGGACTACAC
>CAIZGR010000234.1 GCA_903932535.1 uncultured Hyphomicrobiales bacterium
AAAGCCCGAGATGCCGCGCCAGCGGAAACCGCTTCGCGAGCCGCGTCCACGACGCCGACGCCATGCGATGCGCCTCGTCCCAGACGATGAGGTCCGGCGCCTCGAAACTCTCCCAGCGATGCGCCAGGGTGTCGACCGAGCCGATCTGCATCGCCGCCGCCGCGTCGCCCCGCTTGCCCGCCTGGATGACGCCGTAGGCTACGCCCTCCGCCTCGCACCGCGCGCAGGCCTGCGCGACCAGCTCGCGGCGATGGCACAGGAACCAAACGCGCAATCCGGCCGCGAGATAAAGGCGCGCGATGCTGAGCGCGATCGCCGTCTTCCCGCCCGCCGTCGGCAGTTGTAGCATCGTGCGCCGGCCGGCGCCGAGCGAACCCGAAACCTCGGCGCTCAGCTTGGCCTGGAAGGCGTAGACGCCGTTCGCCGCCGTCACGCCCCCTCCCCCGCCGCCTGAGCGCCCGAAACCCGAATTCCTAAACTCTTGAGCAAGGCAGGGCTCGCCGTCATCGGCGTGCGCCGGGACCAATCGACGAACTCGTCGACCGAACGCGGCGCAGGCTTTGCGTCGCCGCGCGAGGCCGTCTCGACGTCAACCAAGCTCCGCGCCAGCTGGGCGAACAGGCCCGACACGCGAGCGCGCTCGTCGAGCCCGGGGACGCGAAACACCCGGGCGTTCAGCACCGCGTCGACAGCCTCCAGCTCGGCGCGCGCCGCCTTCGTCTCGTCGCGCGCATGCCCGAGCAGCACGGGCGCCGAAGGCCGGAAACGCAATTCGGACTCGAGCGCCTTGCGGCACGCCGCCTGCACGGCCCACAGCGGTTGCGAGGCGAGCGCGCGGCCGTAGTCGGAGATCGTCTTCTTCGTCGCCTCGGCGTCGCCGGCTTCGGGGATCAGCCCAAACAACCGGGCGACGCAGCGCGCCGCCTCGTCGGCGGCGCAGGGCGCCAGCGCATGGTTGACGAACGCGCGCCGCAGCTCCAGCGCCCGGCGCTCGTCCGGCCGCGCCGCATCGACGTCGGAAATCTCGTATTTCCCGCCGCCTAGCGAGGTCAGCGCGTTGCGCGTCCGCTCAAGCGCGGCCCTCGATGACGGGTCCGGAAAACGAGCCGGATTGCCGATTTGCGAGATGTGCGAAATGGCCTGGTTCATCGGCGAATTCCGTGCATGCGGCGGCGTTTGCGGCCGAGGATCGCGAGGGCGGGCGAGCGGGAAGCGAGATCACCGAACCGCCCGGCGGCGCGCGCGGCGCAGCCGCCAACCCGGCCGCGATCTTCTGCCGGCTGTTGAGCCGCCGGGTCCGCCAGTGCAGCGCAAACTCGACGACCCCGGCCCAATATTTGACCCGGTTTCGCGGGTCGGCGGTGATCTCCGCCAACGCCGCCAGCACGTCCTCGCGCTCGCCGCCGCCGTCGAGAAAATTCAACACCGGGCTGAAGGCCGGCGACGCCGCCACCGGATGGGACCCCGCCGCCTTCCGGCATTCCGCCTCGAACCGGGAATCCGAAACCGCAGCCGGCGCGCTCGCGCGTGTCGTCCTGTCCTGTCTATCTGTTTCTGACTCTGACTCTGGGGCCGTGACATCCTGTGACAAGTTGTGACAGGGCGCCGCCAGCGGCAATTCCGCGGGTTTTTCCGCGCCAGCCTCCCGCGCGGCGGGCCTCGCCGCCCGTCGGGCCGCGCGCGATTGGCGCTGCCGTTCGGCCGCGTCGGCGTTGCTCT
>CAIZGR010000235.1 GCA_903932535.1 uncultured Hyphomicrobiales bacterium
CCGATCCGCCGCCTGATCCGCGCCGCCGACGAGGTCGGCTCGGGCAACCTCCACGTTCAGGTCCCAGCGCGCGCGTCCGACGGCGACCTCGGCCATCTCGGCGACACGTTCAACAAGATGACTGCCGAGCTTCTGCGCCAGCAGACCGGACTCATCGCGGCCAATGCGCTCAACGACGAGCGGCGCGCCTTCATCGAGGCGGTCCTGGCCGGCGTTCCCGCGGGCGTCGTCGGCGTCGACAAGGACGGCGCGATCACCGTGTGCAACGCCGCCGCGGAGGCGCTGCTGGGCGGCGAGCGCGGACTGGTCGGCGAGCGGCTCGCGTCCGTCCACCACAGCATCGAGCTGATCTGGGAGCAGGCGCGGTCGTTGCGCATGCGCCTGCATCAGGGGCAGGCGACGGTGCTGCGCGACGGCCGCGAGCGCATCCTCAACGTCCGCGTCACCGGCAGCCCCGGACGCGGCGACTCCGGCGGCGTCATCACGCTCGACGACATCAGCGATCTCGTCTCGGCGCAGCGCACCGCCGCCTGGGCCGACGTCGCCCGCCGCATCGCTCACGAGATCAAGAACCCGCTCACGCCGATCCAGCTCTCCGCCGAGCGGCTCAAGCGCCGCTGGGGCCGCCACATCGTCGAGGGCAAGGACGTGTTCGACCAGTGCACCGACACCATCATCCGCCAGGTCGACGACATCAAGCGAATGGTCGACGAGTTCTCGTCCTTCGCGCGCATGCCGAAGGCGCGACCGGCGCGCGACGACCTCACCGATTGCGTGCGCCAAGCCGTCTTCCTCATGCGGGTCGGACGGGCGGACCTCGATTTCGAGGCGCGGCTGCCGGAGGCGCCGGTGATGGCCGACTTCGACCGCCGCCTCGTCTCGCAGGCGCTGACCAACGTGCTCAAGAACGCCTCGGAGGGAATCGACGCGCTCGGCGAGAACCATGAGCGCGGGCGCGTGCTGGTGAGGCTCGAAGCCGGCGTCGGCGGCTTCATCGAGATCGCCGTCAGCGACAACGGCAAAGGCTTCCCCAGGGAGGACCGGCGCCGCCTGACCGAGCCTTACGTGACCACGCGCGCGGAGGGCACCGGGCTCGGCCTGCCGATCGTCGTCAAGATCTTCGAGGACCACGGCGGCGGCGTCGACCTCCTCGACGGACTCGAGCGCCCGGACGGCGGGCGCGGAGCGATGGTCCTGATGAAGATGCCGCCGGCGGGCGCCGGCAGGGCGCCCGCCGAACTCGAGAACGCAAAGACCGGATCCTCCTGATGGCCGCAGACATCCTGATCGTCGACGACGAGGCAGACATCCGCGAACTGGTCGCCGGCATCCTCGAGGACGAGGGCCACCAGCCGCGCGGCGCGCGCAATTCCGACGAGGCGCTGGCGGCCATCGAAGCCCGCCGGCCGCAGCTCGTCCTGCTCGACATCTGGCTGCAAGGGTCGAAGCTCGACGGACTCCAGCTTCTCGAATCGATCAAGAAGCATAACCCGAGCGTTCCGATCGTGATGATCTCCGGCCATGGCAACATCGAGACGGCGGTAACGGCGATCAAGCTCGGCGCCTACGACTTCATCGAGAAGCCGTTCAAGGCTGACCGGCTGATCCTGATCGCCGAGCGGGCGCTCGAAACCTCGCGCTTGAAGCGCGAGGTCAACGACCTCCGGGAGCGGGGCGGGACCGTCAACCGGATCATCGGCTCCTCGGCCGCCGTCGCCAACCTCAAGCGCGTCGTCGACAAGCTCGGGCCGGCGAACTCGCGGGTGCTGATCTCCGGCGGCGCCGGCTCGGGCAAGGAGCTCGCCGCCCGGCTCATCCACGAGCGCTCGAGCCGGGCCGACGGGCCGTTCGTCGTGGTTAACGCCCCGACGATGGAGCCGGCCACGATGGAGGCGCAGCTCTTCGGCGTCGAGGCGGGGGCGGACCGTCCTCGGAGCGTCGGCGCGCTCGAGGAAGCGCACGGCGGCACGCTCTATTTCGACGAGGTGGCCGACATGCCGCGCGAGACGCAGGCCAAGATCCTGCGCGTGCTCGTCGACCAGAATTTCCAGCGCGTCGGCGGCTCCTCGCGCGTTCATGTCGACGTCCGCATCATCTCCTCGACCAGCCAGGACCTCGCCGAGGCGATCACCGAGGGGCGCTTCCGCGAGGACCTGTTCCATCGGCTCTCCGTCGTGCCGATCCGGGTGCCGACGCTCGCCGAGCGGCGCGAGGACATCCCCGAACTTGTCCAGTATTTCCTGGAGCGGACCGCCGCCAGCATGGGGGTGGCGCCGCGCAAGATCGGCGCCGACGCCATGGCGGTGCTCCAGTCGCACGACTGGCCCGGCAACATCCGCCAGTTGCGCAACAACGTCGAGCGCCTGATGATTCTCGCGCTCGGCGACCCCGCCGCCGAGATTTCGGCCTCGATGCTGCCGGCCGAGGTCGGGGCGCTGGTTCCTTCGGTCCCGAGCGGCATCGGCGGCGAGAAGCTGCTCAGCCTGCCGCTCAGGGACGCGCGCGAGGCGTTCGAGCGCGACTATCTCATCGCCCAGCTCAACCGCTTCGGCGGCAACATCTCGCGCACCGCCGAGTTCATCGGCATGGAGCGCTCGGCGCTCCACCGCAAGCTGAAGACGCTCGGGGTCGAGTGAGGACGCGCGCGCCTCTCCCCCTGGAGGCGATTGATCATTTGATGAAAGCGGGCGCCGGAGCGGGCGTGCGCCTTTGATCATTGGGTGAATTCGCGCGCCGCGCCGGCCGCGCGCCGCGCGGCGGCGCTCTTTTCCTTCGCCGACAAGCCTCTGAAAACGCCCGCCAATCAGGTTTCCCCCGCGAAGCGGGCAGGGGACGCGCGTCGCTTGGCGCCCCCCTTGCAGTCCTGGAGTCGCCGGCCGCGGGTTCGCCCGACAGGCCCCCCGTGACAACCAACCGAGGGAAACGCCAGTGGCTCTGCTCGAACGCCATGAATGGTATGACATCGCGCGCACCACCAACTGGACGCCGAAATACGTCTCCGAAGACCAGCTCTTTCCTGACGTCATGACGGGCGCGCAAGGCGTGCCGATGGAGAAGTGGGAAGTCTACGACGAGCCCTACAAGGTCTCTTATCCGGAATACGTGCGCATCCAGCGCGAGAAGGACGCCGGCGCCTATTCGGTCAAGGCCGCGCTCGAGCGCTCCCGCATCTACGAGAACGCCGATCCGGGCTGGCGCTCGATCCTCAAGGCCCATTACGGCGCGATCGCGCTCGGCGAATACGCCGCGATGAGCGCGGAAGCGCGCATGTGCCGCTTCGGCCGCGCGCCGGGCATGCGCAACATGGCGACCTACGGCATGATGGACGAGAACCGCCACGCCCAGATCCAGCTCTATTTCCCGCACGAATACGCGCCGAAGGATCGGCAGTTCGACTGGGCGCACAAGGCCTACCACACCAACGAATGGGCGGCGATCGCGGCGCGCCACACCTTCGACGACCTCTTCATGGCCCGCAGCGCCACCGAGATCGCGGTGATGCTGACCTTCGCCTTCGAGACCGGCTTCACCAACATGCAGTTCCTCGGCCTCGCGGCCGACGCGGCGGAAGCCGGCGACTTCACCTTCGCGAGCCTCATCTCGAGCATCCAGACCGACGAGTCTCGCCACGCCCAGATCGGCGGCCCGGCGCTCCAGGTGCTGATCTCGAACGGTCGCAAGGCCGAAGCGCAGAAGCTGGTCGACATCGCCATCGCCCGCGCGTGGCGGCTCTTCTGCATCCTGACCGGTCCCTCGATGGACTACAACACGCCGCTCGAGCATCGCAATCAGTCGTTCAAGGAGTTCATGCAGGAGTGGATCGTCGGCCAGTTCGAGCGCTCGCTGATCGACCTCGGCCTCGACCTGCCCTGGTACTGGGACAAGATGATCGCCGAGTTCGACTACCAGCATCACGCCTATCAGATGGGCCTGTGGTTCTGGCGTCCGACCCTGTGGTGGAACCCGGCCGCCGGCGTGACGCCCGAATGCCGCGCGTGGCTCGAGGAGAAGTATCCCGGCTGGAACGCGAGCTTCGGCCAGGCCTGGGACGTCATCACCGACAACCTCGTCAACGGCCATCCCGAACTGACGGCGCCGGAGACCCTGCCGATCGTCTGCAACATGAGCCAGATTCCGATCTGCGCCATTCCCGGCGACGGCTGGAACGTCAAGGACTACCCGCTCGAATACGAGGGCCGGCTCTATCACTTCAATTCGGAGATCGACCGCTGGATCTTCGAGCAGGA
>CAIZGR010000236.1 GCA_903932535.1 uncultured Hyphomicrobiales bacterium
AAGGGCGAGGCGAAGAAAAGCGCCGCGACCGAAAAAGGCGAGCGCGCGGCGGCGGCGCTGGCGCGGCTGCATGCGCACGATCCGGGCTTCGGCGAGGCGCTCGATTTCCTGCTCGACAGCACCCTGCGCCGCCAGACCTTCACCGCCGGCCTCGGCCTCGATCCGATGCAGGCCTACGCCTTCGGCGTGTTCCGCGAAGGCCAGAATTCCTTCGTATTCGCTTTGCTCAAGCTGATCGCGCTGGGGCGGCGCGAAACCCCTCCGAAAGGACGCGACCTATGAACTGGAGACTGCATCCCCATTATGCGCCCGAAGACGGCGGCGCGGGCGGCGGCGGCGATGCGCCCGCCTCCGCGGCGCCCGGCCGCAGCGGCGACACCGGCGCCAACGCCGGCGCGGCCCCCGGCTCCGCCGCGCCGCCGGCGTGGGCGCCGCCCGACTTCCTGCCCGAGGGCCTGCGCGACGTGGACGTCAACAAGACCTTCGACAAGGTCGCGGGCGACTGGAAGCGCCTGCGCGACACCGTCGCCGCGCTGCCGCAGCCGCCCAAATCGATCGACGAATACAAGTTCGAGCCCAGCGACAAGGTGAAGCCCTATGTCGGCGATCTCGCCGCCGATCCCGCCTTCGCGCTGATGCGCGACGCGGCCCTGAAGGCCGGCGTGCCCGCCGCGCAATTCTCCGGCGTCGTCGGCGCGTTCTACGAAGGCCTCGTCGAGAAAGGCATGGCGCCCGCGCCCTATGACGCCGTCAAGGAGCAGACGTCGCTGCTGGGCCCGCAGGCGGCGGCGATGACGGCGCAGGAGCGCGGCGAGGCGATGAAGCCGATCGTCATGCCTCTGGTCGAGCAGATCGAGGGCCTCGAGCGCACCAGCGCGTTTTCGTCCGACCCCAAGGTCAACAAGGCGGCGGCGGCGGCGCTGGCGCCGCTGCTCGACACCGCCGACGGCGTGCGCGCGCTTAAAGCGCTGTTCGCGCTCGCGCCCAAACAGCCGGGCCTCAACCCCGGCGGCGCGCCCGCGACCAATCTTTCGCCAGCGCAGATCAAGGCGCGTATGAGCGATCCCCGCTACGATCCGTCGTCGCACGCCTATGACCCCAACTTTCGCAACGAGACGATGGACCTCTACCGCAAGACGTTTGCATGAGCGGCGCGCCGTTCGACGTCGGCGACGAGGTCACGCTGAAACTGGTCGTCGTCGCCATCGACAGGCCGTCCGGCCTGGTGCTGGTGCGGCCCGCCGCGCATCCGTCCGGCGAACGGCGGTGGGTCGAGCCCGGCGACCTGTTTCCCGATCATTTGACGCCGCCGCCGCCGCCGCAAACTGACCCCGCATCCGACTGAGCGGACCCTGTTTCGACTGCCGGCCTCCTTCGGGCCCCGGCAAGGCGCAAATGGCCTTCTGACTGGCGGAGACAAACCCTCAATCGTGAAGGTCTCTCCTCATGGCTCAAGAAGCCCCCAACTGGTACGTACAGGCCTATATCGACCGCGCCATCGCCGTCTTTCAGGCCAAAGGCCATCAACTGCGCGGCATGTATACCGAACCCGCCCGCATTCAGGCCAACGTCGTCAACTGGATGATCGCCGGCAAGGGCGAAGCGGTCCCGCTGGTGCGCGGCGGCTTCGGCGCGGCGATGAACGCCAGCCGCTCCACCGTCTCGGCCACCATGGCCGACTGGCAGGCCTCCGACTGGGCCTGGCAGGTGGACATCACCAAGATGACCGCCAACGAGAACGAGGCGATCCAGTACGCCTGCGGCCTCGCGCTCGGCCGCCGCGCCGA
>CAIZGR010000237.1 GCA_903932535.1 uncultured Hyphomicrobiales bacterium
CGCGCTGCCGACCGCGCAGTGGCTGGAAAAAGCCTTCGGGCAACCGTACACGCGGATCGTTCCGATCGGCGTGGGCGCAACGCGCGGCTTCGTCGCCGAAGTGGTCCGGCTCGCCGGGCTGGGTTCGAGCCATGTCGACGTCGAACGCGGCTCGCGTCTGCCTTGGTGGTCGCGTTCGGTCGACTCGACCTACCTGACCGGCAAGCGGGTCTTCGTTTTCGGCGACGCGACCCACGTGCTCGCAGCCGCTCGCGCCGCCCGCGCCGAGTTCGGCTTCAAGGTCGTCGGCGTCGGCACCTATTCGCGCGAGTTCGCGCGCGAGATTCGGGAAACCGCCGCCGCGCTCGACGCCGATTGCCTGATCGCGGACGACTATCTCGAGGTCGAGGAGAAAGTGGCCGCGCTTCAGCCCGAGCTGGTGCTCGGCACGCAGATGGAGCGCCACATCGCCAAGCGCCTGGGCATCCCATGCGCCGTGATCTCGGCGCCGGTTCACGTCCAGGACTTCCCGGCGCGCTATTCGCCGCAAATGGGCTTCGAGGGCGCGAACGTGCTTTTCGACTCCTGGGTCCATCCGCTGATGATGGGGCTCGAGGAACATCTCCTGACCATGTTCCGCGACGATCCCGAGTTTCACGACGCCGCGCCGCCCTCGCATCTCGCCCGCAAGGCGCAGGCGCCTGCCGCGACCGCGGCCGAGCCGGCTGCGCCCGAGCCGGCGCCGGCCGGAGTCGCCTCCGGTCCGGCAAGCTGGACGGCCGAGGCTGAACGCGAACTCAAGAAGATTCCTTTCTTCGTGCGCGGACGCGCACGGGGCAATACCGAAACGTTCGCGCGCGAGCGCGGTTTGGCAACCATAACGGTAAGCACGCTCTATGAAGCCAAAGCCCATTTCGGCCGCTGAGCGCGCGGGACCGCGCGTCGTCATCGTCACCCTCGACAACCATCTCGCGGGGGCGGTCGATCGCGCGCGGCGGACTTTGTCGTCCGAGATTCCCGGGCTCGATCTCGCGTTCCACGCCGCCGCCGACTGGAACGATCCGGCGGCGCTGAAAGGCTGCATCGCGTCGATCGACAAGGCCGACATCATCGTCGCCACGATGCTCTTCATGGAAGAGCACGCCGAAGCGGTTCTTCCCGCGATTCGCGCCCGGCGCGACACGTGCGACGCGGTGCTCGGCTGCATGTCGGCGCCGGAGATCGTCAAGCTCACGCGCGTGGGCCGTTTCAACATGGACGGGACCAAACGTGGCGCGCTCGACTTCCTGAAGCGCCTGCGGGGCAGTTCGAAAGCCTCCGACACCGGCGGCGAAAAGCAACTGGCGATGCTGCGCCGGATCCCGAAGATCCTGCGGTTCATCCCGGGCGCAGCGCAGGACGTGCGCGCCTATTTCCTCACTTTGCAGTACTGGCTCGCGGGTTCGGACGAGAACGTCGTGAATCTGGTGCGGTTCCTGCTCAACCGCTACGCGAGCGGCGCGAACGCCGGCCTGCGCGGCGCGCTCAAAGCGCCGTTGCCTGTCGAGTATCCCGAGGTCGGCGTCTATCACCCGCGCGCCGCCCGTCGCTTCGGCTCCTCGGCCGACGCGTTGCCGCGGCCAGCCGGCAAAGAGACGGTCGGGACGGTCGGCCTCCTGCTGATGCGATCTTATCTGCTCGCCAACAACACGGCCCACTACGACGCCGTGATCGCCGCGCTGGAAAAGCGGGGCCTGAGGGTCATTCCGGCCTTCGCGAGCGGCCTCGATGCGCGCCCAGCGGTCGAGTCCTTCTTCAAGCGGAACGGCGTCCCGGCGATCGACGCTTTCGTGTCCCTGACCGGCTTCTCGCTGGTCGGCGGCCCGGCCTACAACGACGCCAAGGGCGCGGCGGATCTTCTGGGCGGTCTCGACGTGCCGTATATCGCCGCGCACGCCCTCGAATTTCAGACGATCGAGCAGTGGGAAGCTTCCGACCGCGGCCTGTCGCCGGTCGAGGCGACCATGATGGTCGCTATCCCCGAACTGGACGGCGCCGCCGCGCCGACGGTCTTCGGCGGACGGCTGGAGTCCACGCTCAACGGCTCCGAGCGCGACCTTCGCCCGCACCCGGAACGGGTCGAGCGGCTTGCCGAACGGGTCGCGCGACTCGTTCGCCTGCGCCGGTCGGAGCGCGCCAAGCGCAAAGTCGCGATCGTCCTGTTCAACTTCCCGCCGAACGGCGGCGCGACCGGCACGGCGGCGTTCCTCGCCGTCTACGAGTCGCTGTTCAATACGCTCAAGGCCATGAAGACTGCCGGATATGCGGTCGAACCCCCGGCCTCGGTCGATGCGCTTCGCGACGCCATCTTGCACGGCAATGCCGAGCGGTTCGGCGCCGGGGCCAACGTTGCGGTTCGCATTCCGGTCGATGACCACGTCCGGCGTGAGACGTATCTGGCCGAGATCGAAACCCAGTGGGGCGCCGCCCCCGGCCGCCACCAGACGGACGGCGCGTCGATTTTCGTGCTCGGCGCGCAGTTCGGCAACGTGTTCGTCGGCGTGCAGCCGGCGATGGGCTACGAGGGCGACCCGATGCGGCTGCTTTTCGAGCGCGGCTTCGCACCGACGCACGCATTCTCCGCCTTCTATCGCTACCTGCGCGACGACTTCGCAGCCGATGTCGTGCTGCATTTCGGGATGCACGGTTCGCTCGAATTCATGCCGGGCAAGCAGGTCGGCATGTCGGCGTCCTGCTGGCCGGAACGGCTGATCGGGTCGTTGCCGAACGTCTACCTGTACGCCGCGAACAATCCGTCCGAGGGCGCGCTCGCCAAGCGCCGGTCGGCCGCGACGCTGGTGAGTTACCTGACCCCGAGTCTCGCCCAGGCGGGCCTCTATCGAGGCCTTTCGGATCTCAAGGCGTCGGTCGAGCGATACCGGATGACGGACCTCGAGGCGTGCGAAGAGAGGACGCGGCTGGCGGAACTGATCCAGTCCCAGGCGGCAGCGGTCGATCTCGCTCAGGCCGAGCCTCCGTGGGGTTCGCGCGCGGCGGACGAGATCGCCAGGCTCGGCGCGGCGGTCCTGGAAGTCGAATATGCTCTGATCCCGCATGGGCTGCATGTCATCGGCGAGCCGCCCTGCGTCGATGAGCGCGCCGAAACGCTGGCGGCGCTCGCCGAGGGCTCGTTCGGTCTGTCGGGCCAGCTGGAAGGACTGAAGGCGCTCGCCGCCGGGGCCTCCCTGGAGGCGGCGATTGCGGCCTCCGGCTCTCCCGCGACCCCGGAAGTTCGCGATGCGTTCACGGAGTTGGCGCGCCTCGACCGGCTGCTCGCCGAAGACCACGAGACCTCGGCGCTGATGCGCGCCCTCGACGGTCGTTTCATCGCGCCTGTGGTCGGCGGCGACCTGCTGCGCAACCCAGCGATTTTGCCGACCGGGCGCAACCTTCATGGCTTCGACCCCTATCGGATCCCGAGCGCGTTCGCGATCACGGACGGAGCGCGCCAAGCCGAGCGGGTCCTCGCCCGCTACGCCGAGGACGGCAACCCGTTCCCGGAATGCGTCGCCATCGTACTCTGGGGCACCGACAATCTGAAAAGCGAAGGCGGCCCGATCGGCCAAGCCCTCGCTCTGGTCGGCGCTCGGCCGCGCTTCGACTCCTATGGGCGGCTCGCCGGCGCGAGCCTCATCCCGCTCGAAGAACTCGGCCGGCCGCGGGTGGACGTCGTGGTAACCGTCTCGGGCATCTTCCGCGACCTGCTGCCGCTTCAGGTCCGGCTGATCGCGGAGGCCTGTTATCTCGCCGCGGCCGCCGACGAACCGGTCGAGCGCAACTTCGTGAGAAAGCACGCGCTTCAGCGCAGCGGCGAGACGGGGTGCGACCTCGAGACCGCGGCGCTCAGAGTTTTCAGCAACGCCGAGGGCGCCTACGGGGCGAACGTCGGGATGCTGATCGACGCCGGCGCCTGGACCAACGAGGACGAGATCTCGCAGACCTTCGCGCGGCGGAAGTGCTTCGCGTACGGCCGGAAGGGCGAGTCGGCCGCGCAGCCGGCGCTGCTGGAGAGCGTGCTCGCGACGGTCGATTTCGCGTACCAGAACCTCGACAGCGTCGAACTGGGCGTCACGTCGATCGATCACTATTTCGACAGCCTCGGCGGCATGGGCCGCGCCGCGGCGCGCGCCCGAGGCGGACGCGTCGCGCCGATCTACATCTCCGACCAGACGCGCGGCGAGGCCAAGGTGCGCTCGCTCAGCGAGCAGGTCTCCCTCGAGACGCGCACGCGGGTCCTCAATCCGAAATGGTACGAGGGCATGCTCAAGCACGGTTACGAGGGCGTCCGGAACATCGAAGCGCATGTCACGAACACGGTCGGCTGGTCGGCCACCACGGGGCAGGTCGATCCCTGGGTCTACGAGCGGATCACGCAGACCTTCGTGCTCGATCCCGAGATGCGGCGGCGGCTCAGCGAGCTCAATCCTGCAGCCTCTGCCAAGCTGGCCAACCGGGTGATCGAGGCGCACGAGCGCGGCTATTGGACGCCCGACCCCGAGACGCTCGCCGAGCTGATGGAGGCCGGCGATGAATTCGAAGATCGACTTGAGGGCGTTAGCCCGGGGGTAGCCGCATGAATCTCGCAATCAGGGCGCAAGTGCCGGAAGGCTCCTGTCAGGTCGAAGTCGACCCGACCCTCAACATCGGCACTGCGAAGGTGTTCGCTGTTTACGGCAAGGGCGGTATCGGCAAGAGCACGACCTCGTCCAACCTGTCCGTCGCCTTCGCCAAGCTCGGCAAGCGGGTGCTGCAAATCGGCTGCGATCCGAAGCACGACTCGACCTTCACCCTGACCAAGCGCCTCGTTCCGACCGTCATCGACGTTCTGGAATCGGTCAACTTCCATAGCGAGGAACTCCGCGTCGAGGACTTCGTCGCGACCGGATACGCCGGGGTGATGTGCGTCGAAGCCGGCGGGCCGCCGGCCGGAACCGGCTGCGGCGGCTACGTGGTTGGGCAGACCGTCAAGCTGCTCAAGGAGCACCGGCTGCTCGAGGACACCGACGTGGTGATCTTCGATGTGCTCGGCGACGTCGTATGCGGCGGTTTCGCGTCGCCGCTCCAGCACGCCGAGCGGGCGCTGATCGTCACGGCGAACGATTTCGATTCGATCTTCGCGATGAACCGGATCGTTGCGGCGATCCACGCCAAGGGAAAGAACTACGACGTCCGCCTCGGCGGCGTGATCGCCAACCGCAGCGCCGCCGCCGACGAGATCGACCGCTACAACGCGGCGGTCGGGCTCAAGCGGCTTGCGCATTTCCGCGATCTCGACGTCGTCCGGCGCAGCCGCCTCAAGAAGTCGACGCTGTTCGAGATGGAGGCGTCGCCCGAACTCGAGGCGGTGCAGAACGAATATCTCGGTCTCGCCGAGCGGCTGTGGGCCGGAGTCGAGCCCCTTCCGGCCAAGCCGATGAAGGATCGCGACCTCTTTGAATTCCTGGGGTTCGACTGATGACCAGCGGGACGTACAACGCCCGGCGCGATGAACTCGAGCGCTATTTCGACCGCACCGCAGTCGACGCCTGGACGCGGCTGACGTCCGACGCTCCGGTGAGCCGCGTGCGCGCTACGGTGCGCGCCGGACGCGACGCGATGCGCGACACCATCGCTTCCTGGCTCCCGGAGGATCTTCGAGGCGCGCGCGTGCTGGATGCGGGATGCGGCACGGGGGCGTTGTCGGTGCTGCTCGCGCGCCGGGGCGCGGAAGTGCGGGGCGTCGACGTGTCGCCCACGCTTGTGGCGCTCGCAAACGAACGCGCGCCGCGCGATCTCGCGCCGGGCTCGGCGACGTTTGCCGTCGGGGACATGCTCGATTCGGCGCATGGGCGCTTCGACTACGTCGTCGCTATGGACAGCCTCATCCACTACGAAGGCGCGGATATCGCCCGCATGGTTTCCGCTCTGGCGGCGCGCGCCGAGAAGGGGGTCGTCTTCACCGTCGCGCCGCGCACCGCGCTTCTGACGCTCATGCACGCGGTCGGGCGCTTCCTGCCGCGCGCCGACCGCGCGCCCTCGATCGCGCCGATCTCGCGACGCGAACTGGACGGTCGCCTCGGCTCGGCGCTGGCCGGCGAGCGGTGGCGCATCGCGCGCAGCGCGCGAATCGTGAGGGGCTTCTACATCTCCGAGGCGTTGGAGCTCGCACGGCCATGAAGGGCCCCGGCACCGCGATCGTCAAAGGGTTCCTGAGCCTCGGGCCGCGATTCCTGCCGTTCGCGGACGCGGCCACGCCGGAGCTGCCGATGGGACGACTGCTGCGGCTGTCGCTCTTCCAGGTGACAGTGGGTATGGCGGTGGTCCTCCTGATCGGCACTCTGAACCGCGTGATGATCGTCGAGCTCGGCGTCCCGTCGTGGATCGTCGCCTGCATGCTGGCGCTGCCGCTCCTCTTCGCGCCGTTGCGCGCGCTGATCGGCTTCCGCTCGGACCATCACAGGTCGGTGCTCGGCTGGCGGCGGGTGCCCTACATCTGGTTCGGGACGTTGCTCCAGTTCGGCGGTTTCGCGATCATGCCGTTCGCGCTGGTCATCCTGTCGGGCGACACCATCGGACCGGCTTGGGTCGGGCAGGCGGCGGCGGGGCTCGCATTCCTGCTCGTCGGGGCCGGGCTGCACACGGTTCAGACGATCGGGCTTGCGCTCGCCACGGACCTCGCGCCGGAGCGCGCCCGTCCGCGAGTGGTCGCGCTCCTTTGCGCGATGCTCCTGCTCGGCATGGCGGTCAGCGCCGTAGTGTTCGGACTGCTGCTCAGTCACTTCAGCGAAGTCCGGCTGATACAGGTGGTGCAGGGCGCCGCCGTCACAACTATGGTGCTGAACTGCGTCGCGCTGTGGAAGCAGGAGCCGCGGAATTCGGCGCTGACCGCCGGGTCGTCGCGGGCGATCCGATTCCGCGACGCCTGGACCGATTTCGCCGGCGCCCAGCGCACGCGCCGGCGTTTGGTGGCGACCGCGCTCGGCACCGCGGGCTTCAGCATGCAGGACATCCTGCTCGAGCCCTACGGCGGCAAGATCCTTCACCTGCCGGTCGGCGTGACCACGTCGCTGACTGCGATGCTCGCGCTCGGCGGCGGCGCAGGTCTGCTGCTGGCCGCGCGTCGCCTCGCCCACGGCGCCGATCCGCACCGGGTCGCCGGCTACGGCGCGCTCGCCGGCGTGATCGCGTTCGCTTGCGTGATCCTGTCTGCGCCTCTCGAAACCGGGCCGCTCTTCGGGCTCGGGGTCGCGCTCATCGGTTTCGGCGGCGGGCTGTTCGCGCATGGAACGCTGACGGCCTCGATGGCGCTCGCCAAACCCGAAGACCGCGGTCTGGCGCTCGGCGCGTGGAGCGCTTCGCAGGCGACCGCCGCAGGGCTCGCCGTGGCGTTCAGCGGCGTCGTCAACGACGTCGGCTCGTCGCTTGCGGTGGCCGGGACTTTCGGCGAGGCCGTGGCGAGTCCCGTCACCGGATATACGCTGGTCTACGGCGTCGAAATCATTCTCTTGCTTGCGACCCTTGTCGCCATCGGGCCGCTTGTTCGGCCGCTCAGCGATTTCCGCAGCGCGCAGACTTCAAACCTCGCTCCTGTGGTCGCCCGCGGTCTTCAATCTGGAGGTGTAAGGTCATGAGAGGCGCAATTGGCAATCTGGATGTCGCGCAGTTGGTTCTCTACGCATTCTGGTTTTTCTTCGCCGGCTTGATATTCTATCTGCGGCGGGAGGACCGCCGGGAAGGCTACCCGCTCGAGAGCGAGGGCCAGCGCGGCTTCAAGCCGCGGAACTTGATCTGGATTCCGGAGCCGAAGACGTTCCTTCGCCCGGACGGCCGGAAGGTCAAGGCTCCGAACTACAAGCCCGACACGCGGCCGGTCAGCGCGACCAAGACCGAGCCGTGGCCCGGCGCGCCGCTGACCCCCACCGGCGACCCGCTGCTCGCGAACGTCGGACCCGGCAGCTACGCCGAGCGCGCGGACGAGACCTACAAGACCGCCGATGGTCACGACCTACTGGCGCCGCTTCGCGTGGCGACGAATTACGCGGTGCCGCCCGGCAGCGCGAACCCTTCTGGCTTCGCAGTCTTCGGCACGGACCGCGTGCAGGCGGGCGTCATTCGTGATCTCTGGGTCGACCGGGCGGAATCGATCCTGCGCTATTACGAGGTGACGCTCACGGGCGGAAGGTCGGTCCTGCTTCCGGTCTATTTCGCTGATGTCGACACAAAGCAGCGGCGCGTGACCGTGAACGCCCTCAAGGCGTCCCAGTTCGCCGGCATCCCGGGAACCAAGAATCCCGACAAGGTGACGCTGCTCGAAGAAGACAAGGTCTCGGCGTACTACGGAGCGGGAACGCTCTACGCAACGCCAGATCGGGTGGAGCCGCTTATATGAAGGCGGTCAACCTCGAAAAACTGCTCCCCGCGGACATTCCGCCCGGGGAGCGGGTCCTCTGGCATGGCCGGCCCCAGTGGGTCAGCCTCGCCAGGCGGGCTTTTCGCGCGGACTTCATCGCCGCCTACTTCGTCGCCTTGACGGCGTGGAGCATCTGGTCGGCGAGTGAAGCAGGATTGAGCGCTGCGGTGATCGCCGGCGGCAAGACGCTCGGTCTGGGAGCGGCGGCGCTCGTCCTCATCGCGTTGCTCAGCTTCCTCTCCGCGCGGACCACACTTTACGTGGTGACGTCCAGAAGGGTGGTGTTCAAAGTCGGCATCGCACTGCCGATCTTCATCAATATTCCATTCAAGGACATCGCCTCGGCGGCCGCCCGCACCTTCGGCGACGGAACCGGAGACATTCCGCTCACGCTCGCCAAGGGCCGGCGGATCGGCTTCTGGGTCCTGTGGCCGCATGCCCGTCCGTTCCATGTCCTCAACCCGAAGCCCTGTCTGCGTTGCGTCGCCGACGCGGCCGTCGTGGCGGAGACGCTGGGCGCAGCCCTGCGGGACGCTTCGGGGCAATCGCCAACCGCGGCGGCGGCCTCGCGCGAGACGAAGGGCGAAACCCGCGCCGAGGCGCTGACGCTCGCCGGCCGGGCGGCGTGAGGAGACGACGATGACCGATGTTGCCGTCAGAAGATCGAAGAACGGCGTGCCGAGGGAAGTTCTGATTTTCGCCGCCTTTCTGATCGCGATAACGGTCGCCGGGTCGTGGACTGCGCGGCTGTCCGGTTTCGGACGCGCCGCGCCGCCCGTGGCTCACGCTGTTCAGAGCTTGACGCTCCGCTTCGACGATCAGCCGGACGGCGCGGTCGTCGTGCGCCGCTCGGACGACGGCGCGGCGATCTATCGCATCGCTCCCGAGACGAACGGGTTCATGCGCGGGACGCTGCGCGGTCTCGTGCGCGAGCGCCGCCTCTCCGGCCTCGGCGGGCAGTCTCCGTTCGTTCTCACACACTGGAGCGACGGCAGCCTGTCGCTCGACGATCCGGCGACAGGCCGGCGCATTTCGCTCGAAGCCTTCGGGGAAACGAATGCGGGCGCCTTCGCCCAACTCTTCCGAGCCTCGGGAGGCGTTCGATGAGCCTTCTCTCCTCTCTGCGCAGGCAGACCTTCGAGGCGCCCTGCATCGTGGAGATCGAGCGCTCCGCGGAGACGTTCGAAGCCCATGTGGTCATCGACAGCGAATACGACATCCGTCCCGGCGACGAGGTGCTCGTGCAGAACCCGCCGACCGACGCGCCGTTCGGCGAGCGGATCGTCGTCAGGCGCGTGGCGACGATCACCCGAGCCGGTCTCCCCGAACGCGTGTGGACCCGTTTCGCAGGCAATTTCGAGCTCGGCGAGCTCTACGACGTCAGCTTCACCGACAGGAGAACCTTGTGAACGCTTCCCCCCGGCCGGAGACCTTCGACGCCACGCGCGCGGCGCAAGAAAACACCCTTCTGAGCCCGCGCTTCTACACGACCGACTTCGCCGAGCTCGATAAGACGGATGTCGAGCCCGTGAGAGCGGAATGGGACCAGCTCCTCGCCGAAATGCGTTCCGATCCGAACAAGCGCCATTTCCATCGCACCGGCGAGTTCGATCATGATTTTTCCAGTCTGCCGCCCGAACTCGCCAAAGAGTTTCGCGACTTCCTGGTCAGCTCGATCACCGCGGAATTCTCCGGTTGCGTGCTCTACGCCGAGATGAAGAAGCGGGCGAAGAACAAGGACATGAAGGAACTCTTCACCTTCATGAGCCGGGACGAGGCCCGCCACGCCGCCTTCATCAACGACACGCTCAAGGATTTCGGCATCGGCGTCGATCTCGGGTTCCTGACCAAGGCCAAGAAATATACCTACTTCCGGCCGAAGTTCATCTTCTACGCCACCTACCTGTCCGAGAAGATCGGCTATGCGCGGTACATCACGATTTTCCGGCAACTCGAACGCCATCCCGATCGTCGGTTCCATCCGATCTTCAAATGGTTCGAGCAGTGGTGCAACGACGAGTTCCGGCACGGCGAGGCCTTCGCGCTGCTGATGCGGGCGAACCCCAGGCTGATCACCGGCCTCAACGTCTACTGGATCAAGTTCTTCCTGCTCGCGGTGTTCGCGACGATGTATGTGCGCGATCACTGTCGGCCGGCGTTCTATCAAGCGATGGGAATGGATCCGACCGACTATGATTTCGCCGTCTTCCGCCTGACCACCGAGATTTCGCGTCAGACCTTTCCGATCACGCTCGACGTCGACAATCCGCGCTTCAAGCAGGGACTCGAGAAGCTCTGCGTGATCGCGCAAGCGATCGAGGACGCGAAGACGCAAGGCGGTTTCAGCGGCAGGCTCAAGCGGGCCGTGCTGCCTGCGGCGGCGGCCCTGACCTTCGCGCGGCTCTACCTGATGCCGAGCTTGGCGAACGCGCTGCCGGCCGCGATCCGGCTCGCGCCGGCTTGGTGAGCGCGCTGCGATGTGTCCCTACACGATCCCGTTCCTGGCGACCGTCGCGCTCTGGTGGAGCGCGACCGGCGTCATCCTGCTGTTGGACAGCCAGGATCGGCGGACGTATCTCCCCAGCATGGTCGGCGCGAGCGCCGTCCTTGCGTTCGCGCTTTGGTTGATCGCGATCACGGCGGGCGAGACGACGGCGCTGTCGGCTTATGTCGCCTTCGCATGCGGCCTCGTGGTCTGGGGCTGGCAGCTTCTGGCCTTCTACACGGGCTTCGTCACGGGCCCGAACAAGGCGGCATGCGCGCCCGGGTCGAGCGCGGTTTCACGGTTCGCTCAGGCCATTCGGGCAAGCGTCTATCATGAGCTGGCCGCGATCCTCGGCGCCGTGGCGCTGTTCGCGCTGACCCATGATCAACCCAACCGGTTCGCTCTGTGGGCCTACGGCGTTCTCTGGGTGATGCACGCGAGCGCGAAGCTCAACCTGTTCCTCGGCGTTCCCAATCTCGGGGCCGAGATGCTGCCCGGTCACTTGGCGTTCCTGACGAGCTTCATGGCCCGGCGGCCGATGAACGCGCTCTTTCCGCTGTCGGTGACGGCGGGAACTGCCGGCTCGGTGCTGTTTTTCCTGGCGGCTTGCCGCAGCGGCGCGAGCGCTCTCGACGTCGCGGGATTCGCGATGCTCGGCTCGCTGATGGCGCTGGCGGTGGTCGAGCACTGGTTCCTGGTCGTTCCCCTCGACGGCAACGCCCTGTGGCGCGCCTTCCGGCGCAACCGGGCCGATGGTTCGGCTGCGACTGCGATCAGGGTCGAGCGGGCGCTCGCGGGCGCCCGTTACCCGGAAGCGGGACTCGGCAAGGACCTCAGCCTCGGCGGCGCTTTCCGCGCCGACCCCCCGCTTGTCTGCGACGCGGCCGACATCCAGCGTCTGCTCCAGTCGATCGCGGAGGGACACTTCGGCGCGGTCGACTGCGTCCACGGCCTCGTCAGGACCGAGGCGGACTGGATCTGTTTCGAGTTGAGGGAGGGACGGGCGCGGATGGCGGCGTTCGGCCCCCGAATGCTGAGGAAGCCATTGGTGATCGCGAAAGGGCGGGGGTTCGACCGAGCGAGGCTCAAGGCCGCGTTCGACGGTTGCGCCGCCGCCGCGTGAACGAACGGTATGGAGGACGTCATGCTGAAAACGCATAAGAATGAACGGAACGGCCACTTCGCGAGGGCTGTACAGCGCCTCAAGGACGAGCGCCGCTACCGCGTCTTCATCGACCTCGAGCGCGACGCATCGCGCTTCCCGACGGCGCTCTGGCGCCCGGACGACGGCGAAGCGCCACGCGACGTGACGATCTGGTGCTCGAACGACTATCTGGGCATGGGCGGACACCCGGCGGTCCGCGCCGCGGCGACTTCGGCGGCGGACCGGCACGGGGCGGGCGCGGGCGGCACGCGCAACATCTCCGGCACCCACCATCGTATCGTCGAGCTCGAGGAGGAGGTCGCCGATCTTCATGGTAAGGAGGCTGGGCTCGTCTTCACGTCGGGGTGGATATCGAACTTGGCGGGCATCTCGACCATCGCATCGCTGATGCCCAACTGCCTCATTCTCTCGGATGCGCTCAACCACAATTCGATGATCGAGGGCGTTCGCCGGGCCGGATGCGAGAAGCAGGTCTGGCGGCACAACGACGTCGCCCATCTCGAAGAGCTCTTGAAGGCGGCCGACCCGAGCCGCCCGAAGCTCGTCGTTTTCGAGAGCCTCTACTCGATGGACGGCGACATCGCGCCGATCGGCCAGATCGTCGACGTCGCCGAGCGTCACAACGCCATGACCTACATCGACGAAGTCCATGCCGTGGGCATGTACGGCGCGCGCGGCGGCGGAATCTCCGAGCGCGACGGCCTCGCCCATCGCATCGATGTGATCGAGGGCACGCTCGCCAAGGGCTTCGGATCGCTCGGCGGCTATATCGCCGGAGACTCGGTGGTCGTCGACGCCGTGCGCAGCTACGCGCCCCAGTTCATCTTCACCACGACCCTGCCGCCGATGGTGGTCGCGAGCGCTTGCGCGGCGATTCGCCACCTCAAGGAATCCCAGGTCGAGCGCGATGGCCATCAGTACATGGCCTCGGTCACCAAGCATGCGCTCGAGGCCGCCGGCATCCCGGTCAAGGACAACCCGTCCCATATCGTGCCGGTCATGATCGGCAATGCGGAGCGCTGCAAGGCCGCGAGCGATCTCCTGCTGCGCCGCCACGACATCTACATCCAGCCGATCAACTTTCCGACGGTCGCCATCGGGACGGAGCGGCTGCGAATCACGCCGACCCCGCGCCACACCGAGGCCCATGTGTCATATCTGGTGGAGGCGTTGGTTGACGTGTGGAAGACGCTTGAACTGCCGTTCACCAGCGCCCGCATTCTGCCGCTGCGGCGGAAAGCGCCGGTGGTCGATTGCGTGTACCCCGAGATGCGCAAGGCTGCCGAGTAGCGGCGAGCCTTGATTCGGAAACCGAACGGACGGCGAGGCATTGACTGACCAATAGCAAGTCGATGCCTTACCTAAATCGTACGTAACTCTGCCGCTCGACTTTTCGCTGCTTCTTGCGACGTAAGCGTCCAGGCGGATCGACGTTTTTGAGGTTGTGAGAGCGCGCGATGTACGATTGTGAGCGTTGTGATCGTCGCTTCGAAGGCCGTCGAAATCTTGACGGCGGTGCGACAAAACGGCGCAAGGACCGTCAATCTGTCTTGACACTACACAGTGACAACCTAAAGTGACACTCGGTGTTAGGCGAGCCGGTCGCCCCAGGGTTCTGGGGCGGGCTCGGGAGTTCCGGGGCTTCGGCCTCGGGGTGACCCGGGCGCCGGCGAGGCGGCGCTCTAGAAAACTTGGTCCTGGAAAGGCGATGGTGGGGCAATCATCGACGATCCCGGGCTAGGCGAGCGCAGTGCGCGAGTCCCGCGCAAAGCGTTCAATCAATGGAAGGAGAAGCTCTAAATGGTCGACGATCCGAACAAAGTCTGGCCGACTGGCCTGACGATCGCAGAGTCCGAGGAACTTCACAAGCACGTCATCGACGGCGCTCGTGTGTTCTTCGTCATTGCGCTCTTTGCGCATCTTCTGGCGTATGTTTATTCGCCCTGGCTGCACTGAGAGGAGTTGAGTCATGAATCAAGGTAGACTGTGGACCGTTGTTAGCCCGACGGTTGGACTGCCGCTGTTCCTCGGAACCGTTGCAGTGACTTCGCTGCTTGTCCACTTTGCGATTCTTTCGCATACCACATGGTTCCCGGCCTTCTTCCAGGGCGGAACCCATAAGGTGGCGATGGATACATCGGCGCCCGTGTCCCTGGGGACGCCGGCCTACACGGTCAGCATCACCGGTTAGACGAAGCAGAACTGACGATACCGTGTTCGCCGGCGAAACGCCCCGAGAGCGCCGTAACAAGTGCTCTTCGCCGGTGGCGCCCGGACGTCGCTCGATGTCGCGGTTGCGACAAAGAGCGACGCCTGGAAAGGCGCAGCAGGTAGGCGTTGAGTGGACGGCTCGTGCGTGTGGTGGCGCGAGGATGGCGGTGGCGGCTTCGCGCAGAGCGGAATTGGCGTCGCAAGACAGAAGAGAGAGTGCGGGCGGCAGTGGCCCCGATTAAGCCGAGAGGCTGGCGCTGCGAGTTGCTTGGCGCGTGAGCTGCATATGAACCAACTCGGTCAAAAAGCGGTGAGGTTTTGGCTGGGTCTCGGGCCCCGCTATCTTCCGTTCGCCGACGCCGCGACACCGGAACTGCCTCTGTCACGACTGCTTCGGCTGTCGTTGTTCCAGTTCACCGTGGGCATGGCGCTGGTTCTGCTGATTGGAACCCTGAACAGGGTCATGATCGTCGAACTGAATGTTCCGGCTTCTCTTGTCGGCGTCATGATTTCTCTTCCTCTCCTTTTTGCGCCGTTCCGGGCGTTGATCGGGTTCCGTTCGGACATGCACAAGTCCGTGCTCGGCTGGAAGCGCGTGCCGTTCATGTATCGCGGCACCATGGTTCAGTTCGGCGGCTTGGCGCTCATGCCGTTTGCGCTGTTGGTCCTGGCGCGTCAGGGGGACGCCGTCCATGCGCCGGTATGGATCGGGTATCTCGGCGCGGCCGTGGCGTTCCTTCTGGTCGGCGCCGGGCTTCACACTGTACAGACTGTGGGATTGGCGCTGGCGACGGACTTGGCGCCCGTCGAATCGCAGCCGAAAGTGGTGGGCTTGATGTACGTCATGCTGCTGTTCGGCATGATCGTAAGCGCCCTCGGGTTCGGGGCGTTCCTCGCGGACTTCAGCCCGGGCCGGCTTGTCCAGGTGATCCAGGCGGCTGCGGTCGCGACCATTGTCTTGAATGGGATTTCGCTGTGGAAGCAGGAGACGCGCGGCCAAGCTCGTAAAGCGTCGCCGCGGCGAGAACCGAGCTTTGCCGAATCCTGGGAGAGCTTCACGGCGGGCGATCGCGTGATCCGCCGGCTTGCGGCCGTTGGCCTCGGGACCATGGCGTTCAGCATGGAGGACGTTCTGCTCGAGCCGTATGGCGGGCAGGTGCTGCGGCTTGCGGTCGGCGACACCACCAAGCTGACGGCTGCGCTTGCGGTGGGCGGTTTGCTGGGATTCTGGCTCGCGTCGCGGATTCTCAGCCGCGGGGCGGATCCTTTCCGGATGGCGAGTTTCGGCGCGCTGGTTGGGCTCCCGGCCTTCGTGCTTGTGATTCTGTCGGCGCCGGCCCACTCTCAGTGGCTGTTCGGTCTGGGCACGCTGTTGATCGGCTTTGGGGCGGGGCTGTTCGGACACGGAACGCTGACGGCGACCATGAATCTGGCGCCGGAAGGTCAGAGCGGCTTGGCGCTCGGCGCATGGGGCGCCGTTCAGGCTTCGGCGGCGGGCCTTGCGATTGCGCTCGGCGGGGTCATCCGCGACTCGGTCGCGAGCTACGTCTCGGCGACGGCGCTTGGCGCCGCAAGCGCATATGATATTGTGTACGCGATCGAAATCGTCTTGCTGCTTGTGACTTTGGTCTTGATGTCGCCGCTTATCCGACGAGCCCAAGCCTACGCGTAAGCAGTCCAACGAAGGAAAAACACCGCAAGCGTACAACGATCGGCAAAACTCGAGCAGGGCACCATGACACACACGATATCGCGCATGTACGCAAACAAGGCCGACGCCGACGCGGCGGTTGAGGACCTTGCAGAGCACGGCTTTGTCGGGGAAGAAGAAGTCTTCGTTGTCGGAGCTCCCGAAGCGGCGGCCGGCGCCTCCGACACCGGCAACCAGCCGATCCTTGACGATATCGTCGATCTCATCGTGCTGGGCTATGTGGTCAAGCACCATGCGGTGGAGCACGCGAAGAAGGTGGCGGAGGGTGGGGTCCTTGTGACGGTGCATGCCCCGTTCGGCTCTGCTTTCAAGGCGACGGTCATCCTCGATCGGCATCATCCGATCTCCTCCGGGGTTGACGGGCCGGTGTATCCGCGCCTCGTTTACGATGAAGCCACCCCGTTGTCTTCCGCGTTGCATTTGCCCGTCCTGTCTTCGGACCCGACGCCGTTCTCGAATTTCTGGAATCTGGCGACTCTTCTGCCGTTCAGCACAGAGTCGCTGTCGGCTTGGCTTCGCTACCCGATGCTGTTCAATTCGGCGGCCCCGCTGTCGAGCGCGCTTTCCATGGGGGTTTTGAGCGACGACGTGACGCCGGCGTCCTCGGCCTTTGGCATGCCGGTTCTGATGGACAGCAATGCGTCGTTTTCTGCGAGCCTGGGATTGCCGTTCGGCAACGGGTCGTGGCTCCTAAGCCCAATGCCTGCTCGCGCGCCGGGCCCGAATCGGACACCGCTGTCCGGCCTGTTCTCCATACCGGTGTTGAGTGACGAGGGGGCGCCGGCATCGGCGGCGGTTGGACTGCCGGTGTTGATCGAGAATGGGGAGTCGCTGTCGGCAAGCGTTGGATTGCCGGTCTTGATCGACAATGCGGCCTCCCTTTCGTCAAAGTTTAAACTGCCGCTGCTGATTTGACTTTGCAGCGGACTCGGCGTTCCGCGCCGGTTATCGAGGCGGGCGCCTGGGATGGCGTTCACAGTCTGAAGTTCGTGCTGTCGCAGGGGCGCAGCGGCTAAGGCCGATGTGGGCGGGGAGGCGAAGCGGGAACGCTGGCGGGCGGCGGGTTTTGTGGCGTCGAGCGCGGCGCTAGACCGCTGCGTTGCCGGAATGTTTTCTGTTCGGTCCGGCTGTTCGTTTGGTGCGGGCGAAGGCCCTTGGCGGAGGCGCCTCGGATGAAACCAACAGAGGACTCGCGAAACGTCGAGGGGTCAGAGGCCGACCGTCTCATCGCCCGCTACGACGGGCGGGTGCCGCGGTACACGAGCTATCCGACGGCGCCGCATTTCACGCCGGCGGTCGGCGCGGGCGTCTACGCGCGCTGGCTCGCGCAATTGCCCGCCGAGACGCCGCTTTCGCTCTACCTGCATGTGCCGTTCTGCGACCGGCTCTGCCTCTAC